>JBFMFL010000006.1:0-62799 GCA_040752145.1 Gemmatimonadota bacterium | reverse complement strand
GGGGGGACGCCGTAGAGCAGGTCGCCCAGCGCCCGCGCCACCCAGAAGGTCCCCACCGCCCCCGCCGCCAGCCCCACCAGCATCCACACCGCGCCCTGCCGCAGCACCAGCCCGGCGATGGCGCCCGGCGTGGAGCCCAGGGCGATGCGCACCCCGAACTCCTGCTCGCGCGCCGCCGCCATGGCCGCGAACATGGCGTACACCCCCACCGAGGCCAGCAGCAGCGCCAGCGCCCCGAACGCCGTCATCAGCAGCATCGGCAGGCGGCGGCCGGCGAGGCGCTCGTCCACGATGGAGGCCAGCGTGCGCGGGTCGCGGAGCGGCACCCCGGGGTCCATCGCCGCAAGTTCCCGCTGGAAGGGGCGCACCAGCGCCAGCGGGTCGCCGGAGGTGCGGAGGAGGAAGTCGCGCCCCGACCAGCCGAAGTCCTGCCGGCCGGAGCCGTACGCCATGGGCCCGGGCTCGGGGAGCGCCGGGTCCACGCGCACGTCGGCCACGATCCCCACCACCACGCCCCAGCGCTCCGCCGTGTGCGGGCTGACGCGGATGCGCGAGCCCACCGCGTTCCCCTTCGGCCAGTAGCGCCGCGCCATGGTCTCGCTGACCACGATGGCCGGCGTGGCGTCCGCCGCGTCCTCGGGCCCGAAGACCCGCCCCTGCCGCAGCGCGATCCGCGCGGTGCGGAAGTAGCCGTCCGACACCGCCATGTAGGGGATGAAGACGGGGCTGTCGTCCGGGAGGTCGGCGCCCTCCACGGTGAGCTTGTTGCTGCTCATGGTGGGCGACGGCACCTGCGTGACGCTCGCCACGGCGGCGACGCCGGGGAGCGCGGCCAGGCGCGACTCCAGCTCCCGGAACACCACGGCGCGCCGCTCCGGCGTGGGGTACGCGGCGGAGGGGAGTTCCACCCGCGCGGTGAGCACCCCGTCCGGGTCGAACCCCAGCGGCGCGGAGGTCATGGCCCACAGGCTCCGCACCAGCAGCCCGGCGCCCACCAGCAGGCTCAGGGAAAGGGCGATCTGCGCGGCCACCAGCACCCCACGGAGCTGCCGGGAGCGCCGCCCCTCGCTGGCGCCGCGCGACTCCTCGCGCAGCGTCCCCTGCGGGTCCCAGCGGCCGGCGGCCAGCGCCGGCGCCAGCCCGAACGCCACGCCCGTGGCCAGCGCGGCGAGCAGCGTCGCCGCCACCGCGCCCGCGTCCAGCGACAGCTCGGCGTAGGGCGGCAGCGCGGGAAGCGCCAGCCTGCGCAGCGCGCCCAGCGCCGCCCAGGCCAGGAGCAGCCCGGCGGCCGCGCCCGCCAGGGCGAGCAGCAGGCTCTCGGTGAGGAGCTGGCGCACCAGCCGGCCGCGCTTGGCGCCCAGGGCCACGCGCACCGCGAACTCCCGGCGCCGCGACATCGCTCGCGCCAGCAGCGCGCCGGCCAGGTTGGCGCAGGTGATCAGCAGCACCAGCCCCGCGCTCGCCATCAGCACCAGCAGCGGGGTGCGCGTCTCGCCGGCCATGGCGTCGCGCAGCGGGATCGCCAAAAAAGCCCGGCCCGCGTCGGTCCGCGGGTGCTCGCGCGCCAGCTCGCCGGCCAGGCGGTCCAGCTCGCGCTGCGCGGCATCGACCTCCACGCCGGGGGCCAGCCGCCCCACCACGCCCAGCCAGTGCTGGTCGCGCGCCGCGGCGGGGTCCTGGAGGTAGTACGGCAGGTCCAGCGTGAACCACAGGTCGGCGTCGCCCATGGGGCCCACGAAGCCGCGCGGGAGCACCCCCACCACCTCGAAGGCGGCCTGGTCGGTGCGCCCCGACTTCCCGACCACGTCCGGGTCGCCGCCGAACTCCCTCTGCCACGCCTCGTGGCTCAGCATCACGGTCGGCTGGCCGGCGTCCGCGTCCGTCAGCGCCCGTCCCAGCGCGGAGCGCACCCCCATCGTCGAGAAGAACCCGCCCCCCACCAGCGCCGACGGGAGCACCCGCGGCGCTCCCTCGCCCACCACGGTCGCGTCGTGGGTGCTGAAGTTGAAAACCGCCACCCCGCTGAAGGACCTCAGCCGCCCGGCGATGTCGGAGGTGGCGCCGGGGCTCACCGAGGAGCGGTCCATCTCCGACGCGTCGAAACGGGAGTACACCCGCACCAGCCGCCCCGCGTCGTCGTAGGGCAGCGCGTCCAGCAGCACCGACTTGACCACCCCGAAGACGGCGGCGTTGGCGCCGATCCCCAGGGCGAGCGTGAGCACGGCCAGCAGGGTGAAGAGGGGGGAGCGCAGCGCCGAGCGCACGCCGAAGCGCAGGTCCTGGCGCAGGTCGTCCAGCCAGTCGCGCCGGGCCTCGGCGCGGCGGTCGGCGGCCAGCAGCCCGGCGCACTCGCCGCGCACGCCGTCCAGGTCGCCGAAGCGCTCCAGCGCCGCGGCGCGCGCGGTCTCCGGGTCCATGCCGCGCGCCCGGTACTCGCGGACGCGCTCCTCCAGGTGGAAGGCGAGCTCGTCGTCCACCTCGCTCCGCGGGTCCTTGCGGAACAGGCGGGAGAGGCGCCCGCCGGCGGAGGGGTCGCGCGGGGTCACGTGGCCCAGCCCGGCGCCCGGGTGGCGCCGACGGCGTCGCTCACGGCCGCGGCCAGCCGCTGCCACCCGGACGCCTGCTCGGCGAACTGGCGCCGGCCTTCGGGGGTGAGGTGGTAGTACTTGGCCCTGCGGTTGTTCTCGGAAACGCCCCACTCCCCGCGGATCCACCCCTTGCGCGCCATGCGATAGAGCGCGGGGTAGAGCGAGCCCTCCTCAACGCGCAGCACGTCGCCCGTGGCGCTCTCGATCCAGCTGGCGATGCCGTAGCCGTGCATCGGCCCCCAGGAGAGCGTCTTGAGCACCAGCAGCTCCAGCGTGCCCTGGAGCAGTCCGGAATCCTTTGCGAACACGCGGCTTCCCTCTCCCGTCGCGGTGGTGGGCGGGCCGGCCGGTGCGGCCGTTCTCCCCATTTCGATCTAGGGAGAGGATACGCATGCTCCATTAGATGTGCAAGGGAAGCGTGCGGCGGGCGGATTCAGCCGGTCCGAGGGGGGCGGCGCGGCGCGAGCGCGTCCAGGATGCGGCTCAGCGGCAGGCCGGCCCAGTCGTCCAGCTCGCGCTCGGCCTCGTCGAGGGCATGGAGGACCAGCTCCAGGCCGTGCTCGTAGTCCAGGCACCCGTGGGCGGCCCAGGACGCCACCAGCAGCCAGGCCGCGGCCTCGCCGCGCCCGACGGGGAGCAGCGCGGCGCGGAGGCCGTCCTCGATGGCGAAGAAGGCGTGCGCCAGCTCGTGCAGGAAGGCGCCCACCACCTCCACCTCGCCGCGGCGCCCGAATTCCTCGCGGATGAGCAGCCAGCCGCGCGGGGGCCGGGCGGTGGTGTCGGACGAGAGGACGGCGTACGCGTCCTCGTCGTAGGTGACGCGGCTCCCGTCGGCGAGGTGCACCCGGGTGCCGGCGATGGAGGGCACGGCGCGGACGCTGCGCAGGAAGGCGCGCAGCCGCCCCGTGTACTCCTCGGGCACCATCACCCAGGCCAGGCAGAAGCGGCGCCGCAGCTCGCCCTTCAGGTAGCAGCGCACGCCGGCGGCCTCCCCCGCCCGCGCCGCCGCGCGGCACCGGCCCACTCGCTCCGGGCGCGCTCCCCCAGGACGGCGGCGGCGCGCAGGCAGAAGCGGTCGGCCGCCTCCCGGTCCGCGTCTCCCGCCGCCCGCACCGGGAACTCCTCCTCCAGCCGGGCGGCGCGGCGCCCACCGGACAGCAGCACCGCCAGCCGGGCGGCGTCGTCCACGCCCGCTGTACGAGCCGCACGCCTCGCCAGCGACGCCGCGTGGCGCGCCCTCGCCCACTGGCGCAGGTGCGCCGCGGCGCGGGCGAGCCGCAGCAGCGCGGCGCGCCGGGCTCCCTCCCTCACCCGCCCGGAGCGCGCCAGCGCGAGCGCAGCGCTCCACGACGCTTCGAAGGCCACGATGTGCCCGGCGCCGGCCGCGGCGTGGGCGCGGAGCGCGTGCAGCGCCAGGCGGCCCGCGGGCGCTCTCCGGTGCGGGAGGAGCGCGTCCGCGAGGAGCAGGGCGGGCTCGAACAGGCCCCAGCCGTCCACGAGGTGCCGCGCCGCCTCGCGCAGCAGCCGCCCGACGCGCCGGTCGTGCGGGGAGACGGCGTCCAGCGCCCGCTCGGCCGTCTCCAGGCCGGCCGGCAGCTCCCCGCGGCGCAGGGCGAGCAGGGCCAGGGCGAAGTGGGCCTCCTCCTCCACCTCCCACGGCCCCAGCTCGCGCGCGTGCAGCAGTGCCAGTCGCCAGTAGCGGGCGGCGCGGCGGTGCTGCCCGTCGGCGTGGTACATGGCGGCGACCCCGGCGAGGGCCCGCGCGAAGGTGTCGCGGTCGCCCCGGCGGCGCGCGAGCGCGAGCGCCCAGCGCAGCCAGCGCCACGCCTCCTGGTGGTCGCCCGCCCGGCGCGCCAGCCGGCCCAGGTCGTAGGCGGCGCGGGGCGACCGCGGCGCGGCCCGCGCGGCGAGCCGCGCGAAGGCGAGCGCCGTGCGGACGGCGGCGCGTCCCTCGGCCCAGGCGGCAAGCTCGGCGCACTGCGCGGCCACCGTCTCCACCCGGCGCGCCACGCGGACGCCGCGGCGGGGCTCGCGCACCTCGCGCCCCAGGCACCGCAGCGCGTGGGCGACGGGCAGCAGCGCGAGCGGCAGCGCAGCGGGCGGCGGGGCGGCGCCGGCCAGGGGCTCGCCGCCCCAGGCGATCCAGCGGGCGGCCTCGCTCCACGCCTGCGCGAGCACGGCGGCGGACCGGAAGGGGAGTTCGGCCCGCATGCCGTCCGCCGCGTCGGGGGCGTCGCCGCCGCACCCGGGCGGCGGGAGCGGGGGCGGGCCGTGGCGGGGGTGCCAGGGGGCGGGCGCGGCATCGGTATCGGCGGTGTGCATGGGCCACACGCTGGGCCGACGGGCGGGCGAAGGCCAGCACTGGCGGGTGACATGCGGTTTACGGCGGCTGGCGTATGGGTATCCGCGTCCCACCGGCCGGCTTTGACGTGTACGGACCCAGGCGCCTTTTCTTGCTGGCGTGGCGCGTGGAGGACGGGTAAAATGCACGGGGTGTACACCGGCCGCGCATGCACTCCGTCCCCGCGCCATGACCCACGAGACGCCCGGGCCTTCCCCGCGGCCCAAGCCGCGCCAGCCTCCGCCGCCCCTGACGCGCTCCGTGCACGGGCCGCTGCTGCCGCACGCGGCGGTGCTGGACGAGCTGGTGTCGCCGGTGGGCGTGCTGCTCTGGCGTCTGCTCCAGGACGCGACGCTCTGGGGCACGGCGGAGGCGTCGGCGCGCGAGGGGCTGTTCGCGGACGCGGCGCGAGGGACGGCGGGGCTGGTGCCGGAGGTGGAGGAGGAGCTGGACGCGCTGGGGGTGCTGGTGCGCGACCCGCACCCGGACGCGGCGCCGCTCATCGCCCGCATGTGCGACCGGGTGCGCAGCTGGGCGGAGGGACGCGGGCTGTACGGGACCGCGCTGGCGTTCGCTCAGGCGGCGGCGCTGGCGGACCCGGCGGACGCCCGCTGCGCGTACGAGGTGGGGAGGCTGGCGCGCGTGCGGGCGGAGTACGGGCGGGCGGAGGTGTGGTACCAGCGCGCGGTGGTGCTGGCGCGGAGGTCGGGGGACGCGGAGGCGTGGGCGCTGGGGCTCAGCGGGCTCGCCAACATGTACGGGCAGCGGGGGAATTATCCTCTTGCCCGGCGGCTCAGCCGGTATGCTGTCCGTCTCGCCCAGCGCCACTCGCTACCTGAAGCTCTCGGGATTTCATCGCACGGGCTCGCCGCGCTTCAATTCGAGATGGGTGACGTACACGATGGGATGCGCAACGTCCGGCGGACCATTCGGGCGCTGGGCACCGACCATCCACGGTTTCCGGCAGTGGTTCACGATGTGGCGGTAGCGCTGATGGACCACATGGGCGCGTTCGCGGCGGCCGGAGAAGTGTTCAAGGCCCTGCTGCCGCACTTCGACCAGCCCGCCGACCGCACGCTCGTACTCGCCAACCTTGCACGTGCATCTGGAGCTACGGACAATCGGCACGTTTTCAACGCGATATGGACGGACATCTGGCCGATCCTGAAGACCTCGGCGGAAGGAAATGTGATCGACTCCCTGGTTGCACTCGGACGCGGTGCGGTCGGCCTCGGCAAGTGGGACGCTGCACGGGAGGCAGCGGAGCGTGCCCTTGCGCTCGCTCGCGACCACCGCGACGGAAAGTCCGTCTTCCTGGCAGAAGCGGTCCTGAGCGCCTGTGAAGCAGAGGGCGAGGCACGCGCCGGCCGAGCCGCTGCGTTGGCGGTGCCAACCGACGTCGCAACAGCCGGCGCCCTGGCGAGCGACCTGATCCAGGCCGTGCATTCACGCCTCCCGACTACGGATCCACTTTGGGAAAAGCTCTGCTCGGTACTTGAGCGCCCGGCCGATCCGCGGATTGCGTACGAACTCGGGCGCGCGCTGCGCCTCGCAGGAGAGTACGAACGCGCCGAAGCATGGCTTGAGCACGCAATCAGGATCGCTGGTGCAACTGGAGATCACACTATGGAAGCGCTCTGCCTGGCCGGGATCGGCAACCTGCACGCCGCACGCGGCGATCTGGTGCTTGCCTCCGAGTTCCACCACCAGCGGCTCGACCTCGCCCGTGCGGCCGGCATACGGGAGATGGAAGGGGGTGCCTTGGTCGATCTCAGCGCAGTGAGCTTTGCGATGGACCAAGGGAGTGCGGGGTTCGAGTTCGCGAAGAGGGCACTCGACACCTTCGGGCCGGACCACCCGCTGGTGCCAAGGCTCGCTCACGACATCGCAGTCTACCTGATGGAGAGCCGGAGAGACTTCGCGAACTCACTACTTCTTTTCCGGGCACTGCAACGGAAAGAGTTTCCACCGGCCGACCGGCTGCTACTCGACGCTAGTCTTTCGCGTGCTGCGGCCGGCGCAGGCGACGCCCAGCTCTTCGAGGACACCTGGACCGCCGTTTGGGACCAGGCTATCGCCACGCCCGACGATGAATGCCCGCCGGGGGTGTTCGTGCAACTCGCCCATGGTGCCTTCAACCGCGGGCACTACGACCTTGCCGAGCAGGCAGCGGCGCGAGCTCTCAAGCTCGCGTCGTCTCGCGGTGAGGCTCAGGTGCAGTCGATGGCAGGCGAACTATTGGGTTCCGTTAGAGCTGCCGCGAAGACACGCACCCGTGCAGCGATCAAGCGCGTGGTAAAACACGATTCGCGAACTGCTCAACGCATTGTGCGAGCATTCGCTACTGCCCTCCAGAGTGGCGCGGCGCAGGATGACCCGGCCGCGCACACCCCGTGGGACTCACGACGGTAGCTCAGGCGCCGTTCCCCAAATAGCCGGACCCACGGCTCGTCGCGGTCACCGAATCGGACGATTCAACTGCGTGGCCGGTGCCCATGTAGATTCCCGCATCCAGCCTTGGCCGTGCCGGATCGCGAACCTCGGGTTGTACGGGGTCGCCGCAGGCCGCGAGTGAGGCGAGAACTGCCAGAAGTGAGGCGAGGCGGACGGTGCGCATGTGCGGTCTCCGGTGTGGGAGTGAAGGCCCGGAAGGCGATGTTGCCCTCCGGGCCTTCAACTTAGGCCGAAGCTCCTCCGTTGCGCACCCATTTTGTGACGGATCCCGCCAGTTGGGACAGCGGTGCCCCAACGCGGACTGCGAGCTGCTTTGCCCGCGCAGCCTCTACAGTCCGGTGCCGATGTAGCCCCAGCCTCGATCCGCTGCGGTTGCTGTATCTGAAGGCGCAACCGCGTGGCCGGTGCCCATGTAGATTCCCGTATCCAGGCTGGCCCGCGCCGGATCGCGAACCTCGGGTTGTACCAGGTTGCCGCAGGCGGCGAGTGAGGCGATAACTGCCAGGAGCGAAGCGAGGCGGACGGTGTGCACGGGGGATTTCCAATTGACTCCTGTTAAAACCCGACGTATGTTGCGAAATCCAGCTCGCACAAGCCCTAACGGCTGGTGTCCTCTTCGGGTTTTTGGCGCCCGCGGCTGCAACCTTCGCCGCACTCTGATCCGTTCCTCTTCTTCCGGAGGCATCATGTTCCAACCAGCTCTTCGGTACGGCCGTGGCATCATTTTCGGGGTTGTGCTCGCTGTCGGCGCCACCGCCTCCGTGTACTTGCCGAAGGTGGCAGTCGCGCAGACCATCACCTGCTGGATGGAGTCGTGCGAGGACGACGTCTGCGTAAAGATCAAGATCCCGTGCCCCCCCACGAATGAGCCGTAACCCCCAGCATCAGTTGCGCGGATCTGATCTTCCCCCCCGTGACCAGCATGGGGGAGGTTAAGATTGACACCCATTAAGTCCGGCGTATGGTGCGAGATGCCCCGTAAAGTCCCTCAACGGGGTGGTCCCATCTCCGAGTTTCTCGCGCGCGCAGCCGGCAGTTCCTTCGCCGCACTTTGATCCGTTCCTCTTCTTCCGGAGGCAACATGTTCCAACCAGCTCTTCGGTACGGCCGCGGCATCATTTTCGGGGTTGTGCTCGCTGTCGGCGCCATCGCCCCCGTGTACCCGCCGAAAGTGGCGGTCGCGCAGACCATCACCTGCTGGAGGGAAAGCTGCGAAGGTGACATCTGCGTGAGCATCAAAATCCCGTGCCCCCCCACGAATGAGCCGTAGCCTCCAGCATCAGTAACTTGGATTTGTACATTCGGGGCACCCGCAGACAATTCATTTGCGGAGACTTCCGTGCAGCTGCCCTGCCTGCATTGCACCGGCAGGCATGTGACTTCCCGCGACCGACTCCCCTTGTGTAATGTTTGCGGCCCAGAAGTCTCACGGCACGGCTCTGCTGACACAACCCTGGCAATCGTCATCGTCGCCCTCGGAGTCCAACTCGTCCGCGTGAAGTGGCACCAGGCCATTGACGAGCTTTGTCAATCCCGGGCGCCCGGTGCGTCCCCCTGATCGAAAGGAACATGTCATGAAAAACCGAATTTCCGTACGGCTGCAGCCCGCCGTGTTCGCGGGTACGAGCCTGTTCCTCTTCAGCGCCTGCGCGGCACCCGTCCATTCCGCGGGGGACCGTCCCGCGCTGGAAAGCCAGATCGACCGCGCTGCCGCCACCCTGGGCATCGAGGCATCGCCCGAGCTGGCTGTTGCCCGCGCGGCACTCTCCGAGCGCACTGCGGATCAGGCGCGCACCATGCCCCGGCATCCCACGGAGCGGCGCATGGATCCCGCTTCCCCTCCCGGCGCAGCGGACCTCAGCCGGGCGCTGGGGCTCGCACCCGCGGAGCAGGCGCGCGTGACCTCGCAGGCAGCGGCCCTCGAGGCTCAACTGCGGTCCCGTCAGCAAGGCCCAGCCACGCAGTCGGAATCCGATGTGTCCGCTCAGGCTGTGCCGAGATGACGGAGCGGGTATTCTTTCCCTCCGTGCTTCTCATCCTCGCCGCGTGCGGAGGTGGCCCGGAGGCCGAGTTCCGAACGGTCGTGCAGGACAGCGCCGGCGTCAGGGTGGTGGAGAACCGCGGTCTGTCGGCTCTCGGCGCCCTGGGGTGGTCCGTCGAGGAGCAGCCGGTGCTCGATCTCGGCGGAGCTGCGAGCGCGCCCGAGCTGTACCAGGTCATGGACGCCGTGCGCCTGCAGGACGGGCGGATCGTGGTCGCCAGCAACGGCAGCAAAGCCCTGCAGGTCTACAGCCCGGACGGGCAGCACCTGCAGACCATCGGACGGGAGGGCGAGGGTCCGGGAGAATTTCAGAGCGTCTTGTGGGTAGGGCGCCTGCCGGGGGATACGATCGCGGCGTGGGACCCGAGCCTCGGGAGGCTCTCCGTGTTCGGTCCCGACGCCAGTCTCGTTCGCGTGGTCACTCCGCGTGGCTCTCTTGGGCTGCTTCCACGGGCTCAAGGAGTTCTGGCGGATGGACGGCTGGTGCTCGCCACGGGCGCAGGAGCGGGTGTCGGGGCGTCCCCGCAGAGCCGCGCCTACAGAGATACGCTCACGTACGTCGTCCTCGGGAACGACGGTGCGCTGGCCGATACGCTCGGCCGGTTCCCGGGTACCGAGATGATCGGCATCGGAGGTCCAGGTGCGGGATTGTTGCTCCGCCCGCTGCCGTTCGGCCGTACGACTTCGGCGGCCGTGCACGAAGGGCGCGTCTACATCTCCACCGGCGACCGATACGAGATCGGGGCGTATTCACCCGGCACCGGACTGCAAGCCGTGATTCGGGCGGACCGGGATCCCGTGCCCGTCACCCAGCAGGACATCCGCGACTACCGCGAAGCACTCGTGACTCTTGGGGGTGACGGGGGCGCCCGCCAGGATCGTCAGCGGGATCAGCTTCTCGACGAGGCGCCGTACCCGGAGACGATGCCGCCGCTCACTGCCCTTGAGGTGGACGCCGAGGGCAACCTGTGGGCAGAGGAGCCCCGCAAGCCGGGAAGTGAGCAGGGTTCCCTCTGGACCGTGCTCTCACCACAGGGCGTTGCGCGCGGAACGGTGCGGCTTCCCCGTGGGCTGAGGGTGAAGCAGATCGGGGTTGACTGGATCCTTGGCGTGGCGCTCGATGAAAACGACGTGGAGCACGTGCGGCTCCACCGGCTCACGAAGCCGGCAGGAGGACGCGCCACAAATCGCAGCTAGGGCACATCCCGCGTCGCCAGCCAGGATCCGCACCGAAGCACTCGCCCGAGAGCGAGCATGACACGGCACGTGAAGTCGCCCTCCGGATCCTCCTCAGTCAGCTTCCGCGATCTCGTCGGGCCCGCTCGCACCAGCCGATCTCCGCGATCCACCGAGGGGAGGACCCCGCACGGGGGAGCGAGTCCGTCGAAGCGGGAGTCCGCGGCCGACGGGCCGTCTACTTGCCTTTCGAACACCCCACTCTGTCCACTCCTGGCCGCTCTTACTCCTTTTCCGCCAATTCTATTGACCGGGAATTTCGTCCCGTTCTACAATGCGTCGAACACGGCGAACGTCACACAACACGCATCCTGTTGACGCTCCTGAATTCGACGTCAGGACGGAACGATCAGGAGAGACATTCAGCGCGGGACCGCCTTTCATCCTCAACCCGGGAGCAGGCGTGGACACGAGGCATTTCCTTATCCTGGCGATTGCCGCTCTGCTGGCGGCTTGTCGCGCAGGGGCCGACGATGCACCCACCAGCGGCGACGTAGCTCGATGGGCGGTCGATTCGATCCCCGCGCTCGACATCCCGAGCACCGGGCCGGACGGGAACCCCACCTTCCTTTTCGCGGCAGCCGCCACTCAGCTCTCCAACGGGGTGGTCGCCGTAGCCGATCCGTACGACTCCTCGATCCACTTCTTCGATCCCTCCGGAGAGCTGGTCAGGACGGTCGGCAGATTGGGGGAGGGGCCGGGCGAGTTCAACTCGCCCTGGTGGCTCAGGCAGTGCGGCCAGGACGCAGTCTTCGTGTGGGACAAAATCCAGGGCCAGATGACCCTCATCGACAAGGAGGGACGAGTCATCCGGGAGTTCAGGCAAACTGAAATGCCGCTTCAGCTCGCGTGCTCTCGGGCCGGTGCGATCGGCGGTATCTCGCTGCCTCCCGTCATCGGCTTCCCCAATGCGGAGACTCCACACTACAAAGGCCAGCTCTGGGTTGCCGACACACACGGGGAGAAGCACCTGGCCGGAGTAGTGCCGGCGGGGGAGAATCGACCGATGGGCTTAATGAGCCACCTGGCCCTGAGCGCGGACCGTCTGTATCTCGGCACGGGCGTGTCCGATTCTATTCAGGTCTACACCCTAGATGGGAAACCCGCGGGCATTCTGTCGCTCAAGGTGCCGCGCCGCCGCCCTACCGCACGGAACTACGAGCGAGCGATCGATGAGCAGGTCGCGATGCTCCCGGGGCACGGGCTGCGCGAGGAGGGGAAGCGAATGCTGCTCGAGATCCCGATGCCCAGGTACCTCCCCACCGTCTCCGGGCTCTTCACGGATCCGCAGGGCTGGGTATGGGGAGTGGTTTCCGGACCGGGCGACGCGGCAACGGAGCTCCGGGGCGTCAGCAGCGATGGCCGGCGACTCGCGGATCTGCGAATCCCCGAGGAGATCAGGGTTTTCGAAGTCGGGAGCGACTACGTGCTGGGAGCCCACGAGGACGCGGACGGCGAACAGCGCATCGTGAGGTACACGTTCCAGCGGCGCGACTGACCGGAAGGGCGCTTGTCACCGGATCCGGTTCACACACCGGGACGCGCTGCGTTTGGGCACCCCCGGCACCTTTCGTGCGCCCCGGCGGTAGCACCCGGAACGCAGCCACCGTCCGCCGAACGCCTGGATCCGCAGCATGATGCACGCTCCGAAGCCCGCCGCGCCGCCCGTCCCGCACCGCCGCCGAGGCCGCGCCGCCGCCGCCCTGCTGGCCGCGCTGCTCGCCGCCTGCTCGCAGGGCGCCGAGGCCCGGCCGCGCGAGCGGCCCGCGCCCGTCACGCTCCCCCCGGTGACGGTGAGCGAGCCCCCGATGCGCGCCCGACCCGCCGTGCCGGTGGACCCGTGGGTGGACCGGACGCTGGCCGGGATGTCGCTGCGGCAGCGCGTGGCGCAGCTGGTGTTCCCGTGGATCGCGGGGAGGCCCGAGGACGCGCCGGCGGGCGAGGCCGCCAACCTGGCGAGGTGGACCGAGCGCGACGAGGTGGGCGGGCTGATCGTGTCGCGCGGGACGCCGGCCGGGCTGGCGGCAAAGCTCAACGCGGCGCAGGCGCGCAGCCGGCTGCCGCTGCTGGTGGTGACCGACCTGGAGACCGGGCCCGGGATGCGGCTGACCGGCGGCACCAACATGCCGCCGGCGATGGCCTTCGGCGCGGCGGGCGACGCGGAGCTGGCGCGCGAGGCCGGGCGGATCACCGGCCTGGAGGCGCGGGCGGTGGGGATCCACCTGACGCTGGGGCCGGTGCTGGACGTCAACTCCAACCCCCGCAACCCCATCATCAACGTCCGCTCCTTCGGCGAGGACCCGCGGCACGTGGGGCGGCTGGCGAGCGCGTGGATCGAGGGGGCGCGCGAGGGCGGGCTGCTCACCGTGGCCAAGCACTTCCCCGGGCACGGCGACACCGGGGTCGATTCGCACGTGCAGCTGCCGACGCTGGCCGCGGACCCGGCGCGGCTGGCGCGGGTGGAGCTGCCGCCGTTCCGCGCGGCGGTGCGGGCGGGGACCGACGGCGTGCTGGTGGGGCACATCGCCGTCACCGGGCTGGACGGCCCGGGGGCCCCGCCCGCCTCGCTGTCGCCGCGCGTCGTGGGCGGGGTGCTGCGGGGGGAGCTGGGGTTCGACGGGCTGGTGTTCACCGACGCCATGAACATGGGCGGGATCACCCGGCGCTACTCCGTCCCCGAGGCCGCCGTGCGCGCGCTGCTGGCCGGCGCCGACGTGCTCCTCCAGCCCCCCGGCGAGCGCGCGGTGATCGACGCCGTGGTGGCCGCGGTGGAGTCGGGGCGGCTGCCGCGGGCGCGGGTGGACGAGGCCGCGCGCCGGGTGCTGGCGGCCAAGGCGCGCCTGGGGCTTCACCGCGGCGCCCGCGTGGACCCGGCCGCCGTCGGCCGGGTGGTGGGGAGCCCCGAGCACGCCCGCACCGTGCGCCGGGTGGCCGCCGGCGGCACCACGCTGGTGCGCGACCGCGACGGGCTGGTGCCCCTTCCCGCGCGGGCGCGGCGGGTGCTGCACGTCGCCTACGACCTCCCCGGCTCCGGCCGCACCACGCTGGGGAGCGCGCTCGCCGCGCCGGGGCGCGAGGTGGAGGAGGTGCGGCTGAGCGGGCGCGTCACGGCGGCGCAGGTGGCGTCGCTGCGCGCCCGCGCCGCGCAGGCCGACCTGGTGGTCGCCTCGGCGCTGGTCACGCCGCGCGAGTACCGGGCGCTGTCGCTCCCGGCGGAGTTCGGCGCCTTCGTGGAGGGGCTCGCCGCCGCGGGCCGGCCGGTGGTCGCGGTCTCGCTCGGCAGCCCGTACCTGCTCTCCGACTTCCCCTCCGTCCCCGCCTACCTGGTGGCCTGGAGCGCGTCCGCCGCCACCCAGCGCGCCGCGGGCGACGCCCTGGCCGGCCGCGCGCCCATCACGGGGCGCCTCCCGGTGGCGCTCCCGCCCTTCCACGTGGCCGGCACGGGGATCGAGCGGGCGGGGTCCGCGGTCGGGAACTGACCTCCGGGTGCGGCCCCGGACGCCGGCGCGGCCGCGGAGCTCGATGCAGGAACCGCAGCGGCCCTCCCACGGCGTGGCGTGGGAGGGCTACCGTCGCTCGACGCCCGGGTCTCCGTCCCCGCGCGGGTCAGCGCCCCTGGAACGCCTCCCTGCGCACGCGCTCGATCGGGAAGGCCGGGCCGGGATCGATCTTCCTGCCCTGGGGGACGGCGAGCTCGGAATGTCCCACGATCGCCTCGATGCTCGGGTACGTCCGGGCGAGGGCGGCGGCCACCCGGACGGCGCTCCGGATCTGCGGCTCCGTGAACTTCTGCCACCCCACCTGCCGGCCCGTGCGCGGGTCCACTCGCACCTCCACCTCGGAGTCCGGGATCCGCCGCCCGTCCGGCGCCACCCACCCTCCGTCCCTGCGCTGGAGCTGCCCCCAGTTCACGAAGTCGATCCCGAGACTGTGCCGGTTCAGGTTGACCACCGCGTCCTTCCACCGGCCCTGCCCCGCGTGCCACGACGCGTAGTCGAAGGGGATCATCTGCACGACGGCGCCGTCCCGGCCGATGATCACGTGCGCGCTGTTGCGCGCCTCGGCCCCGGAGAACCAGCGCACCGCCTGCTCCATGCTCCCGTTGGCCGTGAAGTGGACGACCAGCACGCGCGGGACCTCCAGGCGGGAGAGGTTCGGGCTCGCGACCACCGGGACCGGCTGGCCGTCGGGCCCGTAGAGCACGTGGTTGCGGATCGCCATCGCGGAGCCGCCGGGTGCAGTCGGGGGGCCCGGCTGCACCGCCCCGCCGTCCCGGATCCGCTCCTCGATCGGGTTCAGGACGCCGCTGGAGGTGATCACCGGCGCCACGCCGGTCTTCGCCTGGTTCCGGATCCTCCCCTCGGGATCCGGCAGGTACCCGATGTCGACGAAGTAGAGCAGGTTCCGCGTGGCTTCTTCCGGGGAGCGATTCTCCGTGGCCTTGAGGATGATCTGGAACTGCTGGTCCCGCGCCCTGAGCGCCAGCTCCCGCACCGCGCGCGCCTCCTCGCTCTTCCGGTTCTCCCGTGCGTTCCAGGAGGCGGTCGCGAGGCTGCTGAGAACGGTGAGGACTCCGCCGAGGAGCACCGTCGTGAGCGGGGAGACGTGGAAGCGCGCGCCCCGCTTCTCCATCTCCATGCGGTGGCTCAGCTCCCGCTCCTTCAGGCCGAGCTCCCGGTCCCTGAGGCGCACCTCCTCCCCGAAGCGCCGCTCCTCCAGCGGGGCCGGGGCCGGGTCCTGGCCCGAAGGCCCGTCGGCGGGGTGAGGCGCGCCTGCGTCCGGCCCTGGGTCGTCGGCAGCCGACACGAGCGCGTTCGCTTTCACCTTGCGTGTGTCCGGCATCGGTCCCTCGGGGTGGCGGCGGTGGGTACGGCGGGGAAGGTCGGGGGGTACGGCGGGGAGGACACGACGACGTACGTGTCGCCGCAATATGCGACCGCTGCGCGGGCGGCACAATACGGCGGCCCGCGCTCCACGGGACCGCTCCGCCTCACCCGTTTGCCGCCGGGCCCCTCGCTGCTACGTTGAGTGGCGCGTGAACGCCCGACGAGCGCGCCGCAGCCGGCCCCGCCGCAGGCGGGAGCACGCCCGAACCCTGCCGTACACATCCGTCGAAGAAATGAATTCACAGCTGGTGCTGGAGATCGTGGGGTACGTGGCGTCCGTGCTGGTCGCCGTCTCGCTGATGATGAGCTCCATCCTGCGGCTGAGGCTCATCAACCTGGCCGGCTCCGCCGCGTTCACGGTCTACGGCGCGCTGATCGGCGCCTACCCGGTGGCGGTGGTCAACGCGCTGATCGTGCTCATCAACCTGTACTACCTGCGGCAGATGCTGGGCTCGCGGGAGTACTTCAGGCTGCTGCGCGTGCGCCCCGACTCGGAGTACCTGCGCTGCTTCCTGGACTTCTACCGGGCCGACGTGGAGCGCTTCCTCCCCGGCTTCGCCCACGTGCCGGCGGAGGGGCAGCTCGCCGTGTTCGTGCTGCGCGACATGGTCCCCGCCGGGCTCTTCATGGGCGAGCTGCGCGGCGACGGCACGCTGCTGGTGCTGCTGGACTTCGTCATCCCCCAGTACCGCGACTTCAAGACGGGCCGGTTCCTGTTCGCCGAGCAGGCCGCGCTCTTCCGCGAGATGGGCGTCCGCGAGATCGCGAGCCGCCCCGGCAACCGGGCGCACACCGGCTACCTGCGCCGCATGGGCTTCGCACCGGCCGCCCCCGGCGACCCCGACGGCCTCCTCCGCCTCCCCGTCCGCTGAGCCCCGCGCCGTGACGCCCCCGCCCGAGCTGGTCCTCCGCGCCCGCCGCGTCGTCCTGCCGGACGGCGTCCGCCCCGCCTCCGTGCACGTGGCCGGCGGCAGGATCTCCGCCGTCGCAGGCTGGGACGACGCGCCCGAGGGCGTCCCCCTCGTCGACGCCGGGGACGCCGTGCTCCTGCCGGGGCTGGTGGACACCCACGTCCACGCCAACGAGCCCGGCCGCACCGAGTGGGAGGGGTTCGCCAGCGCCACCCGCGCGGCCGCCGCCGGCGGCGTGACCACGCTGGTGGAGATGCCGCTGAACAGCATTCCCGCCACCACGTCGCTGGCCGGGCTGCGCGCCAAGTGGGAGGCGGCGGAGGGGCGGTGCAGCGTGGACGTGGGCTTCTGGGGCGGCGTGGTCCCCGGCAACGCCGCCGAGCTGCGCCCGCTCTGGGAGGCCGGGGTGCTGGGGTTCAAGTGCTTCCTGGCCCCCTCCGGCGTGGACGAGTTCGGCCACGTCGGCGAGGCCGAGCTGCGGGAGGCGATGCCGGTGCTGGCGGAGCTGGGCGCGCCGCTGCTGGCCCACGCCGAGCTCCCCGCCCCGCTGGAGCGCGCCGCCGCCTCCCTGGCCGGCGCCGACCGCCGCGCGTACGCCACCTACCTGCGCTCGCGCCCGCCCGAGGCCGAGACCGAGGCCGTGGAGCTGCTGCTCCGGCTCTGCCGCGAGTTCGGCACGCGCGTTCACGTGGTGCACCTGGCCACCGCCGCCGCCCTGCCGGCCCTGCGCGAGGCGCGCGCCGCGGGCCTCCCCGTCACGGTGGAGACCTGCCCGCACTACCTGCACTTCGCCGCCGAGGAGATCGCCGACGGCGCCACCGCGTGGAAGTGCGCCCCACCCATCCGCGGCCGGGAGGAGCGCGAGGCGCTGTGGGCGGCGCTGGCGGCCGGCGACATCGACCTGGTGGCCTCCGACCACTCCCCCTGCCCCCCGGAGATGAAGCGCGGGGACGCGGGCGACTGGCTGGACGCCTGGGGCGGGATCGCCTCGCTGCAGCTGGGGCTGCCGGTGGCGTGGAGCGGGGCGCGGGCGCGGGGCTTCGGCCCGGAGCGGCTGGCGGAGTGGATGAGCGCCGCCCCCGCGCGGCTGGCCGGCCTGGAGGCCCGCAAGGGCGCCCTGGCCCCCGGCCGCGACGCCGACCTGGTGGTGTGGGACCCGGACGCGGAGACCCGCGTGGAGCCGGGGACGCTGCACCACCGCCACCCGCTCACCCCGTACGCCGGGGGCGTCTTTGCCGGCGCGGTGCGGGCGACGTACGTTCGTGGGACCCTCGTGTACGACCGCGGCCGCTTCCTCCCGGAGCCGGCCGGCCGAATCCTCCTCCGCCACGACCCATGACCACCGACTTCACGGACCTGCCGGACCTCGCCTCCGAGCGCCTGGGGGGCGCGGTGCTCGCCGCCAGCGACGAGTTCTTCGCGCCCATGGAGGGGCTGCTCAAGCCCGGCCCCGCCGAGTGGCGCGAGGGCGAGTACACCGAGCGCGGCAAGTGGATGGACGGCTGGGAGACGCGCCGCCACTCCCCGGGGCGCGACTGGGCCATCGTCCGGCTGGGCGCGCCGGGGATCGTGCGCGGCGTGGTGGTGGACACCAGCTGGTTCCGCGGCAACTTCCCCGAGGCGTGCTCGCTGGAGGCCTGCTCCGTCGCCGGCACCCCGTCGGCCGCGGAGCTGGCCGGCGACGGGCCGGAGTGGTGGGAGCTGCTCCCCGAGTCGCCGCTGCGGGGCGACAGCCAGAACCGCTTCGCCGTGCGCTCCGACCGGCGGGCCACCCACCTGCGCCTCAACATCTTCCCCGACGGCGGGGTGGCCCGCCTGCGGGTGCACGGCGTGGTGGTGCCGGAGTGGACCCGCTTCGCGCGGGAGGGGGGCGAGGTGGACCTGGCGGCGCTGGAGAACGGCGGCTGGGTGGTGTCGTGCAGCGACATGTTCTACGGCCACCGCCAGAACCTGATCCAGCCCGGCCGCTCGCTGTTCATGGGCGACGGCTGGGAGACGCGCCGGCGCCGCTCCCCGGGGCACGACTGGAGCATCGTCCGCCTGGCCGCGCCGGGGCCCATCCACCGGGTGGAGATCGACACCGACCACTTCAAGGGCAACGCCCCGGAGCGCTGCACCCTGGAGGGGATCCACCTCCCCGACGCCCGCGGCGGCGCCCTGGTGGACCCGTCCGCCCCGTGGAAGACCCTCCTCCCCATGGCCGGCCTCCAGCCCCACGCCCGGCACCGCTGGGAGGACGAGCTGGCCGGCCTGGGCCCGCTGACGCACGTGCGGCTCAGCACCTTTCCGGACGGCGGCATCGCGCGGCTGCGCCTGTTCGGGACGCTCGCCTCCGCCCCGGCGTGAGCGCGCTGGACCGCCTCAACGCACTCCCCGCCCCGGAGGCCGAGCGGGAGCTGCTCGCCTGCTGCGGCTCGCGGGAGTGGGCCCGGCGCGTCGCGGCCGCCCGCCCCTTCCCCGACGCGGCCGCGCTGCTGGAGCGCGCCGACACGGCCTGGCGGGAGCTGGGCGAGTCCGACTGGCTGGAGGCCTTCCGCGGCCACCCGCGCATCGGCGAGCGCGCGGCCGAGGCCGGGCAGACGGAGCGGGAGCGCGCCTGGTCCGCGGGCGAGCAGGCCGGGATGCTCACCGCCGCCGAGGCCACGCAGCGCGCCCTCGCCGAGGGGAACCGCGAGTACGAGGCGCGCTTCGGCCACATCTACATCGTCTGCGCCACCGGCCGGAGCGCGGACGAGATGCTCGCCCTGCTGCGGCAGCGCCTGTCGAACGATCCCGCGGACGAGGTCCGCGTCGCCGCCGAGGAGCAGCGCCGCATCACCCGCCTGCGGCTGGCGAAGCTGCTCGCCACGGAAGCCCCCGCCCCCTGAGCACCCATCGATGAGCGCGATCACCACGCACGTGCTGGACACCGCCCGCGGCCGCCCGGCGCAGGGCGTCTGGGTCGTCCTGGAGCGGGTGGAGGACGGCACGCCGTCCCCGCTCGCCCGCGGCGTCACCGACGCCGACGGCCGCCTCCGCGACCTCCTCCCCGCCGAGGCGCCGCTGGAGCCGGGCGTCTTCCGCCTGGTCTTCGACACGGGCCGCTACTTCGCCGGCCAGGGGGTGCAGAGCTTCTATCCCGAGGTGGCGGTGGTCTTCCTGGTGCGCGACGCCGGGCAGCACCACCACGTCCCCCTGCTGCTGAGCCCGTTCGGCTACTCCACCTACCGCGGGAGCTGAGATGAGCCCCGCGCTGGGCGAGCTGGCGGACCTGGTGCTCCGCTGGATGCACGTGATCGCGGGGATCATGTGGATCGGCAACTCCCTGCTGTGGAACTGGCTCGACCGCAACCTGCTCCCGGCCAGGGGCGGCGGCGACGGGATCCAGGGCGAGATCTGGCTGCTGCACAGCGGCGGCTTCTACCAGATGCGCAAGGACCTGACCGGCTGGGACCGCGAGCACCCGCTGCACTGGTTCAAGTGGCAGGCGTACACCACCTGGCTCACCGGCGCGGCGCTGCTGGTGGTGGTCTACTACGCCAGCGGCGGCGCGCTGCTGGTGGACCCCGCGGTGGCGGACCTCTCCCCCGGCGCGGCCGTGGCCGTGGGCGCCGGGAGCATCGTGGCCGCGTGGCTGGCCTACGACCTGGCGCTCGGGCGGGCGCTCTCGCGCATGGGGAGGATGGGGGCCGTGGCGGGGCTGGCGCTGACCCTCGCCGTGGCGTACGCGCTCACGCACCTGCTCAGCGGGCGCGCGGCGTTCCTGCACGTGGGGGCGATGCTGGGGACGCTGATGGCGGGCAACGTGTTCCGCGTGATCATGCCGTCGCAGCGGGTGCTGGTGGCCGCCGCCGAGCGCGGCGAGCGCCCGGACCCGGAGCCGGCCCAGCGCGCCAAGGAGCGGTCCATCCACAACAACTACATGACCTTCCCGGTCATCGCGCTGATGCTGAGCAGCCACTTCCCCACGCTGTACGCGGGGCGATGGTCCTGGCTGGTGCTCGGCGTGCTGGTGCTCGGCGGGGCCGCGGTGCGCCACGTCCTCAACGTCCGCTTCGGCTGGCCGCGCTGGAAGCCCGCGCTCGCCGCCGTGTTCGCCGCCTCGCTCGCCGCGCTGGCCCTGCTCACCGCGCGCCCCGCCCGCACCGCCGCTCCCGTCGCGGCGCAGGGCGGGCCCGTCACCTTCGCCCAGGCCAACGCCGTCGTCCAGAAGCGCTGCGCCGTCTGCCACTCGGCCTCCCCGGCGGACCGCACCTTCGGCCCGGCGCCCGGCGGCGTCGCCTTCGACACCCCCGAGCAGGTGCGCGCCCGCGCCGACCGCATCCGCGTCCGCGCCGTGGAGACCGCCACCATGCCGCCCGCAAACAAGACCTTCGCCACCCCCGAGGAGCGCGCGCTGCTGGGCCGCTGGATCGCCCAGGGGGCGCCGCTGGAGTAGACGCCCCGCCACGCCTCACCCGCTCTTGACCGTTATCCCAAAACCGGAATAAATTAGATGGAGGCGTTTCGCCCGAAGCCGCTCTTCTGGATCGGCTCCAGCCGGAAGGACCTGAGGGCGTTTCCCGCCGAAGTGCAGGACGTGATGGGGCGGGCCCTGCTCGACGCGCAGTTCGGGGACAAGCACCCGGACGCCAAGCCGCTCCACGGCTTCGGAGGCGCGGGGGTGCTGGAGGTGGTGGACGACTTCGCGGGGGATACGTACCGGACCGTCTACACGGTGCGCTTCGAACACGCGGTGTACGTGCTGCACGCCTTCCAGAAGAAGGCGACGCGCGGGATCTCGACGCCGAAGCGCGAGATCGACCTCGTCCGGGCGCGCTACCGCGCGGCGGAGGAGCACTACAGGAACAGCCGGCAAGGAGGCGTGGGATGAGGGATCCGACGGAAGTCCACGAGAGCAGCGGGAACGTCTTCGCGGACCTCGACCTCCCCGATGCGGAGGAGCGGTACGCGAAAGCGATGATCTCCCGCCTGATCGCCAGGACCATCGAGGCGCGCGGCCTCACCCAGGCGCAGGCGGCGGAGCTCCTCGGAACCACGCAGCCCAAGGTGTCCGCCGTCGTGCGGGGACGGCTCGGCGGGTTTTCCATGGACCGGCTCTTCCGGTTCCTCACCGCGCTCGGCATGAACGTCCACGTCGGAGTGGAGCCCGCGGGCGCCGACGAGCCCGGGCGCCTTCTCGTCTCCACTTCGTAAGCCGCCTCGCTCCCGTGGACCGGCAACTGCATGGCGGAACGTGAGCAGCCGCGCGATTCGCGGCCCTGCCGACCCGAGCCACGGAGACCTCCCGATGGAGCCGCACGAGAACAAGAAGCTGGACCTGAGCAAGGCGGTCAACGCCCACGAGTTGGCCGAGGCCACCCTCGTGGACCTGATGCAGGCCGCGCCCGATCCGCGCTACGAGCGGATGCTGGAGCGCGTCCGGCACAACCTGGACGAGCTGCGCGCGGACAACGCGACGACCCGTACCTGATCCGGCGGCCGCGCAGCACCCGCGCCCATGCGCCTTGCGCTCCGGCGTCCCGGCGCACAGATTGCACTTGTTACCAACGTGCAATCATCCAACATCCGCAACCGGGGATCGTGATGACGGAGCCCAGGGAGCCGCAGGAACCCGCCGCGGAGGAACCGCCCGCCGTCGCCTACCGGCGCGGGGCGGCGCGCCGGGCGACGGGGAGGGTCGGGGAGCCCGCCGCGGCGTACCTGCCGGGGCCCGCCTCCGCCGGGGTGCGCTCCTCGCTGGTGAGCCGGGTGGAGCGCTGGCTGCGCGGCTCGCTGGACCGGATGAGCGACGAGGAGGTGCTCCGGGCCGTGGAGGCGCAGTCCCCCGCCGAGACCATCGCGGAGATCCTGGTGGCGACGCCGGAGACCCGGGCCTCGGCGGACAGCGACTGGGCGGAGCTGCTGCTGCGCGGCGCAGAGGCCAAGGGCCGCATCGCGGAGCTGGTGGGCGGGCTGCTGTCCTCGTCCGAGGCCGCGGCGGTGCTGCGGATCAGCGTCCCCGGCGTGAAGCAGCGGGTGGAGCGGCACAGGCTGCTCGCGGCGCCTCTCCCCGGCGGGCAGTGGGGCTTCCCCGCGCTCCAGTTCGCCCCCGGCGGGCACGTCCGCGCCGGGGTGCCGGAGGTGGCGAAGGCGGCGGCGCGGATGGACCCGTGGACCCTGCTGTCCATCCTGGTCGACGAAGCGCCGGACGGATCGGGCGTGCTGCTGGAGCGCCTGGACGACCCCGCGGTCCTGCGCGACGTCCTGGGCCGCCTCGCCACCTACGGGGACCACGCCGCGGCCTGATGCCCATCCCGCTCCCGGAGGACCCCCCGCTGACCGAGGTCCCGGTCGGCCAGGTGCTCTGGCGCGTACACCCCCTCGAGTTCGGGCCCCTGTGGTTCGGGCCGGGCGAGGGCCAGCCCCCGCGGGGGCGGTTCGACGCGCCGGGGGGCGAGTACGGGGTCTGCTACTTCGGCGCGACGCTGGGCGTGGCCGTCCTGGAGACGCTGGTGCGCGGACTGCGGGTGCCGGTGATCCCCCGCCCGGAGCTGGCGGCGCGCGGCGGCTCGGCCGTCGCGCTGTCGGCGCCGCTCCGGATGCTGTGCCTGGAGGGCAAGGGGCTGTCCGGCTTCGGGGTGGGCGCGCACGTGGTGGCGGGCGACGACTACGCCGCCTGCCGCGACCTGGCGCGGCGGGCGCACGAGTCGCTGCCGGAGGTGGACGGGATCCAGTACCGCTCGCGCTGGGACAGCAGCGAGCTGTGCTGGGCCGTGTTCGACCGCGCCCGCGGGCGCCTGGGCGCGGTGCTCGGGACGCAGCGCCTGGAGGACCCCGCCGTCGTCCGGCCGGCGCTGCTGCCGTACCGCCACGTCTCCGTCACGTAGACGGGCTGCGCCCTCCCTCGATCCGCCGACCAAGGAGCCATGAGCCCCCACGGCCCGCCCCGGCTGGACCCGCCGGACGACGACCGGACCCTGCTCTTCGGCGAGGAGCCGCCGCGCGCGGGCCCCCCGGCCCCGCCCGGGCGGACGCCGGGGCGGCTCCGGCGCGCCGCCGTGCGCCTGGGCAAGGTCCTGCTCGCGCTCCTGCTCGGCTTCTACCTGCTGTGCGTGGTGCTGCTGGTGGCGTACCGCTTCGTGGAGCCGCCGGTCACCGGCGTGCAGCTGGAGCGCAGGGTGGAGGCCTGGATGGACGGGCGCGAATACGAGGTGGAGAAGGAGCCCGTCGACCTGGACGACCTGCCGCGGCACGTGGGGCGCGCGGTGGTGGCGGCGGAGGACGGCCGCTTCTGGCAGCACTGGGGGCTCGACCTGGAGGCGATGCGCCAGGCCGGCGAGGAGGCGGTGGAGGGGGAGGGGCTGCGGGGCGCGTCCACCATCACGCAGCAGCTGATGAAGAACCTGTTCGGCTGCACCTGCCGCAACCCTGTCCGCAAGCTGTACGACCTGGCGCTCTCGCCCGCCGCGGAGCTGGTCCTGGGCAAGGAGCGCATCCTGGAGCTGTACCTCAACCAGGTGGAGTGGGGCGAGGGCGTGTTCGGGATCGAGGCGGCCGCACGGCACCACTACGACGTGCCTGCTTCGAAGCTGTCGCGGACGCAGGCCGCCGGGCTCGCGGCGCTCCTCCCCGGCCCGCTGCGGCGCACCCCTGGGAACACCGGCGGCTACCGGCGCGAGATCCTGCGGCGGATGCGCTTCCGCGGCTGGTGAGACGGCGCGCCGGCCCCGTGCAGGTGGAGGTCGCCGGGGAGCCGGCCGCCGCCCTCGCGGACTACGCGAACGTCCCCATCGCCTTCCAGGTCCGCTCCGTCCTCGACGTCTCCGGGTCCGCCGACGGTCCCGGCGGGTTCGTGCTGACGGAGCGCCGGCTCGACACTCCGTATCTCAAGGACTACGACGCCATCCCCGGCGAGCACCCGTCGGGGTGGCCGGGCCGGTTCGGCGTGTCGAAGTGGGGGCTGCTCGCGGCGCGGGTGGAGGGACGGCGGGTGGGCGGGGCGGCGGTCGCCTTCCGCACCCCGGGACTGGACCTGCTGGAGGGGCGCGACGACCTGGCCGCGCTGTGGGACGTCCGCGTCGCGCCGGAGGCCCGCGGGCAGGGCGTGGGCGCGGCGCTCTTCCGCGCGGCGGAGGCGTGGGCCCGGTCCCGCGGGTGCCGGCGGCTCGTGGTGGAGACGCAGAACGTCAACGTCGCCGCGTGCAGGTTCTACGCGAGGATGGGGTGCGTGCTCGCCCGAGTGGACCGGGACGCCTATCCGGGACTGCCCGACGAGGTCCGGATGGTCTGGCGGAGGGATCTGGCGTGAAGCGGGGCTGAGGCGTGGCCGCGCGACGGGGAGGCCGGCCACCGAGCGGCCTCCCCGTGGAAGGGACCTACCGGCGGACGAAGACCATGTCCGTGTCGATCCGGCCCTGCGGCGTCTCGTCCAGCCGCCGGACCGTCAGCGTGGCCCCGTCGTCGCTCAGCCGCCACTCCTCGGTGCCCGTCACGGTGCGCGGGCCGGCCGGGGTCTGGAGCTGGCGGTCGATGGTGATGTGGACGGCGCCGGCGTCGTCCATCCGCGCCCGCAGCGTGGTGGGGATCTCCACCCGCCCCTGGGGCGTCCGGATCGGCGACCACGTCTGCACCTCGCTCCCGTCCAGCGCGTAGTCGAAGCGGATGGTGTCCTGCTGCGGCGCGCCCCGCAGCGCGATCACCACCCCGACGCGGAGGTGGGTCTCGGTCTGCGTGACGTCCAGCGTGTGGCTCGCGATCCGGGCGTAGTACGCGGGGAGGTCCCGGCTGCGCGCCGGGTCCAGCTGCCACTTCCCGGAGTAGTCGGGCTTCGTGGGGGACTGCAGCATCAGCGCGGCCAGCGCGGCGGCGAGGAGCGTCTTCATGCGGGGTCCTGTGGCAGGGAGGTAGAACGGGCCGGCGCCTCCGGCGCCGCGTCGCCAGGTCTGACCCCCGGAGGCGGAAAACAGTTGCCCGGTGTCGTCGCCTGCTCCGTGCGGGGACGTCAGAAAGCGACAGGCCCGGAGCACGCGGCGTGCTCCGGGCCCTGTCCCGTCCGGCCGGCCGTCAGGGGCGGGTGGGCGTCCCCGTGACGGTATCCGTCGGGCCGGGGACGGCCGCCGTGTCGACCAGCGCTCCGCCGGCCGTGGGCGGGTTGACGCCCGTGCCCAGGGTGTCCACGGTGCCCGGGGGCAGGGGCGCGGACGTGTCCACCGGCAGCGCGGTGGGGGCGGTGTCCGCCCCGATGCCGGCCTGCGCGCCGGCCCCCGCCTCCGCCTCGTCCCCGCCTCCGCCGCACGCCGCCAACACCAGGGCGGCGGTCCCCAGGAGCAATAGCCTTCTCGTCATCGAGATCTCCGGTCGCGGTAGTGAGCCCATGCCCACTCGGGCGCCGCTCGCTCCTGCAACAACCGGACGAGCCCGCCGGACGATCAGCCGCCCCGCCGCCCCGCGAGGATGCCCGCGAACGAGCGCCCCCGCAGCTCCTCCGCCGCGAGCCCCGTCCCCTCCAGCACCTCCGCCTCGTCCAGCGCGCCGCAGGCGATGCCGCGCAGGAAGTGGTTCAGCAGCGCCTGCCCCGCGTGGGGATCGTCGAAGGCGTCGCCGGCCTGCGCGGCCGTGTCGAGGAAGCCGCGGAGCCGCCGGGCCGCCGCGTCCCGCCCGGCCAGAAAGAACCCGAACACGGCCGCGAACCGGGTGGGGAGCTGCGCCGGGTGCAGGTCCCACCCCTGGTAGAAGCCGTGGACCAGCGAGTGCCGCACGTCGTCGAAGTGCATCCGCCAGGCGCGGTGCACGGCCTCGCGGTTCTCCCGCTCCTGCACCTCCGACGGGGACGCGGCCTCGTGCACCGGCACGGGGAGCACGGCCGTGGACCCGTCCGAGAGCCGGATCCCCGTCCCCGCGAAGGCCACCTGCATGGTGTGCCGGGCGAAGTCGCACGCCGGGTGGCGCATCCCCTGGTGCGCCGCCGTGATCCCCACGCCCGAGGTGTAGTCGTAGGTGCCGAAGTGCGCGCCGACGAGCCGACCGCGCGCCGCCTCCAGGAACGCGGGGAGCGGCGTCCGGCCGTCCGCGCCGACCACCGCCTGGGGCACCTCCACCATCAGCTCGAAGCGCAGCGTCCCCTCCGCCAGCCCGCGGCGCTCCTCCAGCATCTCCAGCACGTCGGCGAAGAACGCCGCCTGCTCGGGGATGGTGACCTTGGGCAGGGTGAGCAGCAGCCCCGGCGGCAGCCGCCCGCCCGAGGCGTCCAGCAGCCGCGTCAGGAACAGGTCCAGCGTCCGGACGCCGCGCCCCCGCGTCTCCTCCGTCAGCGCCTTGAGGCGCAGCCCCACATACGCCGGCAGCGTCCCGGCCTCCATCCCCCGCGCCATCTCCTCCGCCACGGCCAGCGCGGCGGCGTCCTCCTCCGCGTCCGGCCGCACCCCGTACCCGTCCTCGAAGTCCACGCGGAAGTCCTCCACCGGCTCCCGCTCCAGCTTGTCCACCACGCGCGCGTACAGTGCCTCCGCCGCCCCGTCCGCGGGGATGCCGAGGGCGCGCGCGAACTCCTCCGGCGTGGGCGCGTACCGCCCCAGCGCCCGCAGCGCCTCCCGCCCGTGCTCCGCCGCCGCGTCGTGCCGGAAGTGCTGCGCCCCCCCGTAGACGGTGTGCACCGGCTGCCGCGCCGCCGACTCGCCCGGGTAGCGCGCCGCGAACGCCAGGTTCGCCGGCCGCAGCCGCGCGGCGGCTGCCTCCAGCGCCGCGGGCTCCAGTGACTCCCTCAAGAGCACTCCCGCACTCTCGCACTCCCGCACTCTCGCACTTTCGTTCACCCGTTGTAGATGATTCCCTTGTTCGCGCGGTACATCTCCAGCACCGCGTTGGCCTCGTCGCGGAGCACGCCGTGGACGATGCGGACGCCGCGCGCCTCCAGGTACGCGTGCGACTCCGGGAACACCGGGCCCTCCTCGAAGTTGAGGCGCCGCGCGTCGTCGCGGTGCGCGCCGCAGACCACCCGCCGCACCCCGCTCCACAGCGCCGCCCCCAGGCACATGGCGCACGGCTCGCACGAGGTGACCAGCTCGTACGCCGGCCCGTCCGGCGAGCGCAGCGAGAAGCACCCCAGCCGCGCCTGGGCCATCATGAAGGCCACCATCTCGCCGTGGAGCGTGCAGTTGTTCAGCCGCACCACGCTGTTCATCCCCACGGCCACCACCGCGCCGCTCTCCGCCTCGAAGACCGCCGCGCCGAAGGGGCCGCCCGTCCCCCGCAGCACGTTCTCGCGCGACAGGTCGATGGCGAGCCGCATGCGGTCCTCGTCGCCGCCGTAGCGGCGGTCCCAGTCCACCACGGAGTCCACCCAGTCGGGATAGTCGATGCGGAGCGGAGGGATGCGCATGATGGTGGTCCCGGAGGGTGGCAGGGCTCGCGGAAGGCGGCGGGTTCCCGTACAATACCCGCCTGCATCCGCAACGGCAATTCGAGGGCGGGCGATTGCGCTCCGCCCGGAAACGGTTATCTGTTCTGGAGCCGCCTCGGCCTCCTCCCCTCCCCACGCCGGAGCCCGCATGACCCCAGCCGTCGGCCGCAGCGTATCGCGCAAGGACGGGATGCCCAAGACCACGGGCGCAGCGAAGTACGTGGACGACCTCCGCTTCCCGGGGATGCTGTACGGGCGGACCATCCGCTCCACCATCCCCCGGGGCCGCGTCCGGTCCGTCGCGCTGGACTTCGATCCCACCGGCTTCACCGTGGTGGACTGGCGCGACATCCCGGGCCCGCGCTGCAACTTCGTGGCCCTGATCGAGCACGACCAGCCCTTCCTGGTGGCCGACGAGGTCAACCACCTGGCCGAGCCCATCCTGCTGCTGGCGCACGAGGACCGCGAGCGCCTGGCGGAGGCCGTGGTGCGGGTGGAGTACGACCGGGCCGAGCCCGTGCTGGACCCGGAGGCCTCGCCGAAGGTCTTCAAGGAGCTGCGCATCCGCAAGGGCGACGTGGACGCGGCCCTGGCCGGCGCCGACCTAGTGGTGGAGGGAACGTACCGCACCGGGCACCAGGAGCACGTCTACATCGAGACCAACGGCGTCATCGCCGTCCCCGAGGGCGGCGGGATGACCATCTACGGCTCCATGCAGTGCCCGTACTACGTGCACAAGGCGGTCAGGCACCTGCTCCAGCTCCCCGACGACCGGGTGCGCGTGGTGCAGACGGAGACCGGCGGCGGCTTCGGCGGCAAGGAGGAGTACCCCAACATCCTGGCGGGGCACGCGGCGCTGCTGGCGCGCAAGTCCGGCCGCCCGGTGAAGATGGTGTACGACCGCACCGAGGACATGCTCGCCACCACCAAGCGGCACCCCTCCGTCATCCGGCACCGCACCGGCGTCACCCGCGACGGGCGCCTGGTGGCGATGGACGTGGAGGTGCTGATGGACGGCGGCGCCTACGTCACCCTGAGCCCCGTGGTGCTGTCGCGCGGCTGCATCCACGCCGCCGGCCCGTACCGCTGCGACCACACCCGCATCGCGGGCCGCGTGGTGATGACCAACACGCCCCCCAACGGCGCCTTCCGCGGCTTCGGCGCCCCGCAGACGCAGTTCGCCACCGAGGTGCACATGGACCGCGTGGCCGCGGCGCTGGGGATGGACCCGGTGCGGCTGCGCGAGATCAACGCCCTGCGCCCCGGCGACACCACCGCCACCGGCCAGGTGATGGGCGCCGACTGCTCCGCGCTGGAAGCCCTCCGGGCCGGGGTAGAGCGCTCCGACTACCACCGCAAGCGGGCGGAGTACGCGGGGACGAGCCGCGGGATCGGCGTCTCCCTGTTCTACCACGGCTCCGGCTTCACCGGGAGCGGCGAGATCTACCTGGCCTCGAAGGCGACGCTGGAGGCCACGGAGAGCGGCGCGCGCATCCGCGTGGCGAGCGTGGAGATGGGCCAGGGGACGCGCACCATGCACGCGCAGATCGTGGCGGACGCGATGGGGATCCCCTACGAGCAGGTGGAGGTGGTGCAGCCGGACACCTCGCAGGTCCCCGACAGCGGCCCCACGGTGGCGTCGCGCACCTGCATGGTGGTGGGCCGCATCCTCCAGCGCTGCGCCGAGGAGATGCGCGAGCGGCTGGGCGGGATGACGCCGGGCGAGTACGTGCGCGAGCACGGCCCGCTCTCCATCACCCGCCAGTTCGAGAAGCCGGAGGAGATCTCCTGGGACGACACCGAGTACACGGGCGACGCCTACTCGGCGTACGGCTGGGGGTGCGACGTGGCCGAGGTGGAGCTGGACCCGGTCACCTACGAGGCGCGGCCGCTCCACGTCACGGTGGTGCACGAGATCGGCAAGGCGATCCACCCGAGCATGGTGGTGGGGCAGATCGAGGGCGGCACGGCGCAGGGGGTGGGGTGGGCGCTCAACGAGAACGTGGTGATGCGCGGCGGCGGCATGGCCAACCCCACGCTCACCAACTACACCATCCCCACCACGCTGGACGCGCCGCGCATGGACGTGGTGGTGCTGGAGAACCCCAGCGGCTACGGCCCCTTCGGCGCCAAGGGCGTGGGGGAGATGCCCATCGACGGCCCCGCCCCGGCGGTGGTCAACGCCCTTCGGCACATCGGGCTGGACGTCCGCTCCATCCCGGCGGTCCCCGAGGTCCTCATGGAGGCGGCATGCGGCTGACGCTGAACGGCGCGGCGACGGAGGTGGAGGCGCACCCGATGAAGCGCCTGCTGGACGTGCTCCGCGAGGAGTGCGGCCTCACGGGCACCAAGGAGGGGTGCGGCGAGGGGGAGTGCGGCGCCTGCACGGTGCTGCTGGACGGTCGGCCGGTGGTTTCGTGCCTGGTGCCGTTCGCGCAGGCGGCCGGCGCGGAGGTCGTCACCATCGAGGGGCTGGGCGGCGAGCACCCGTACCAGCGCGCCTTCGCGGAGTTCAGCGGCGCGCAGTGCGGCATCTGCACGCCGGGGATGATCCTGGCCGCCGTGGCGCTGGGGCCGGACCCCACGCCGGAGGAGGTGAGGACGGGGCTGGCCGGCAACCTGTGCCGCTGCACCGGCTACGAGGCCATCTACCGCGCCATCCGGAACGCATGACCCTCCCCACCACCACGCTGGACCTGCGCGAGCCGCGGACGCTGGACGAGGCGCTCGGCATCCTCCGCGACGACGGCCCGCGCGTGCCGCTGGCCGGGTGCACGGACGTGTTCGTGGCGCTTCACTTCGGCACGCAGCCGGCGCGGCGCTACCTGAACCTGTGGCCGCTGGACGAGCTGCGCGGCATCTCCGCCGACGGCGGGGTGCTGCGCATCGGCGCGCTGACCACGTACACGGAGCTGATCCGCTCGGAGCTTGTGCAGGGCTGGCTCCCGGCGCTGGTGGCGGCCTCGCGCGAGGTGGGCGGCGCGCAGATCCAGAACCGGGGCACGCTGGCCGGCAACATCGCCAACGGCTCGCCCGCGGCGGACTCGCTCCCGGTGCTCGCCGTCGCGGACGCCGTGGTGGTGCTGCGCAGCGCGGACGGGGAGCGGCGGGTGCCGGTGGCCGGGCTGTACACCGGCTACCGGGCCACCGTGATCCGGCCGGACGAGCTGATCGTGGCCGTGGAGGTGCCGCGGGTCCCCGGGACGCAGTGGTTCCGCAAGGTGGGGACGCGGGCGGCGCAGGCCATCAGCAAGGTGGTGATGGCTGCGGTGCGCGGGCCGGAGCCGCGGGTGGCGTTCGGGAGCGTGGCGGCCACCGTGGTGCGGGTGCCGGAGACGGAGCGGTGCCTGGCCGCGGGCGGGAGCATCGGGGAGGCGCAGCGGGTGCTGGCCGGCGAGATCCGGCCGATCGACGACGTGCGCTCCACGGCGGCGTACCGGATGCGGGTGGCGGGGAACCTGCTGCGCCAGTGGTGGGAGGAGACGGGGTGAGTCCGGACGCAGTCGAACCAGACGCGAAGAGGCCCCGCGGCGAGAGCTGCGGGGCCTCTTCGTTTCGGCGAGGCTGCCGTCGACGGCGGAACGGCCCGTGCATCGCTGGCCCTTCCGTTTCCGCGAGAGCCGCGTGCTCCGCGCACCGCCCGCGGACCCGCTGCGCAGGTGCTCCATGCTCCATCTCCGCTGCCGCCCCGCCACCCTGCTCCTCCTCACGGTGGGCGCATGTACGCGCGCCGCGCCGGCCGGAGGCGCGGCCGACGCGACGCCCGTGGCAGATACGGCCCCCGCGTCCGTCACCCCCGCCGCGGCCCGACCCTCCGTCGCGTGGCGCGGCGACACGGTGTTGCTGGCCGGGCTCACGGGCGACTTCCACGCCACGACCACGCCGGAGTTCCGCGGCGGCCGGGAGCAGTTCGAGATGACGCTGCGCGCGGAGGGAGGCCTGCACGTCGGGATCGCCCGCTACGGCGCGGGGAGGCCGGGGCCGGGCCGGTACCCGCTGGCGCCGCTGAACCGCGCCGACCCGGGGGGCCGCTTCTACGCCACCCTCACCACCGGGGGCGGGCGGGGGGACGCCGCGGGGGACACCGTGCGCGCCTACGTGTCCGTGGCCGGCGAGCTGGTGGTCACCGAGTCGTCGGGGGAGCGGGTGGCGGGGAGCTTCCGCTTCACCGGCGCCGAGTACAGCGCCCGCTGGCGCCCGGCCGGGCGGCGCGGCTCCGGCTCGCCGGACCGCGTGGAGCCGGGGGCGCCCACGGTGGAGGTGAGGGGCACCTTCACGGCGGGGCGCTTCCGGCCCGAGGAGATGGTCGCCTGCGCGGGGACGGGCGGGCCGTCGGTGGTGGTGGAGGTGCGCGACGCGGAGGGGCGCCCGGCGGCGATCGGCACCACCATCGTCATCCAGGAGGGGGAGTTCCGCGACTCGGTGCCCGGAACGCGGGCGTGGGACGAGCTCCGCGTGGGCGCGGGCGAGCGCCGGCCGGGGACGTACGAGGTGCGGCTGTACAAGCCGGGCTACCAGCCGGCCGTGCTCCGGGGCGTCCGGGCGCCGCCCACCGGCAACCCGCGCTGCAACTACGCCGAGCCCAGCGACGTCCGCCGCGTCACCCTGCGCCCGCTCCCGGACGCGCCGCCCGTCCGCTCCGTGGTGGTCCTCCCTCCGTCCGCGGGGCTGGGCGCGCCCGGCATCGAGGTGCCGATGACCGCCGTGGTGGACGCGGCCCCGGGCGTGTCGCGGGCGGTCCGCTGGTCGTCCAGCGACACCACCGTCGCCACGGTCACGCCCGACGGCATCGTCCGCTCGCGGTGCCGCCGCACCCCCGGCGAGGCAACCATCACCGCGACCTCCGTCGCGGAGCCCCGCGTCCGGGGCCAGGGGCGCGTGTCCGTGTCCGCGGCGACGCCCATGCCGGGGCTCCACCCGCCCGAGGCGGCGGCGAAGCTGGAGGCCTGCCTGGAGTCGCTGCGCCGGGCCGGGCGGCCGTAGCACGGCCGCCTCCAGGGCCGGCGCTCCAGCCGGGCGCCGGCCCCGGGGCCGTCAGGAGGCGCAGCCGCCGGTCCCGACCGGGCTCGACTCGCCGTGCTCGTTGTACGCCGTCACCTGCCAGACGGTGGTCGTCTCGCACGGGTTGGCGGTGATCCTGACGGACGGGTCCGTCCAGGTGAGCGCGCCCGAGGAGACCTGCCCGACCCGGTCGTACGCGCCGGTGCTGCGGTTGAGACGGTAGATGTAGTAGCCGTCCTCGTACGTGCTGGCCTCCCAGGAGAGCTGCGCGTACTCGCCCGGGGAGTAGCGGTTGGCGAGGTTCACGGAGGGGGGCGTGTACGGGACCCCGGCGTACGCGAGGACGACGCACCGGGTATGGGACGCGTCCGCCACCCGGATCCCCGACCAGAACAGGTCGGAGCGCGACTCGATGACGTACGTTCCCAGGTAGCCCGGCGCGAACACGGTGCTCCCCGTCGAGTGGTTGAAGGTCCCGCTCCCCACGTCCCGGTCGCCCTTGTAGATCTCGTTCCAGGTGCCCACGGGGTCGGAGCAGGAGCCCGCGGTCACTCCCCAGCGGATCAGCGTCCTCCAGCGGTAGGTCGTGGAGGGGTCGCTGGGAGCGGGGAACGCCCCGAAGTCCGCCGTGACCGTCATCGCGTAGGAGGATGCACCCTGCGGGTACAGGTAGACGAGCTGGGAGCTGCCGGGCTGCGTGATGGTCGTGCTCGTGCTCCCGGAGATGGAAGCGGCGGGCGGTCCCTCCTCGGGCACGGCGGGGGCGCCGGTGGGCGCCTCCGAGCACGCGGCCAGGGCGAGGACGGCGAGGAGCTTGCCTGTGCGGATGCTGCGAAACCGGGACATGGGCCCTCACGAGAACGGGTGAGTGCTCCGCCGGACACGGAGCCTTCCCGCATAATAAAAGACACATATTGTACGAACAAGAGCGCCGGGAACGGACGATTCCGCGGAAGCCGCCCGGGTGTGCGGCCGAGGACGGACGATCAGCCGCGGAGCCGGAGCTCCAGCCAGGCGAACGCCTCGTCCTGCATGGCGGGCCGGAAGGAGTGCGGCGCGTCGTGGAAGACGCCGCGGAAGCGCTCCGGCACGCCCGCCTTCGCGTAGACCGCGGCCAGCTTCTCCACGGCGCCGCGCATCCCCTCCAGCGGAAACAGCGTGTCCCTGGCGCACTGCTGCACCAGCAGCGCGCCGGGCGCCGCGAGCGCCGCCACGTCGGGCAGGTCAAGCGAGCGTCCCAGCCCGGGCGTGAACGCCATCCAGGTGTGCCGGCGCGCATGGTCGGGCACCAGCGCGCGCATCTCCGTCATCCACGCCACCACCACCGCCGCCCGGATCCGCGGGTCCGCCGCGGCCAGGTACGCCGAGCGCAGCCCGCCGCCGGACAGCCCGATGCAGCCGATGCGCGCGGGGTCCACGTCCGCCCGGGTGAGCAGGTAGTCCACGGTCCGCCGGTCGTCCCAGGCGATCAGCCCGGACCAGGTGGCGCCCGCGGCGAACAGCGATTTCGCCACGGCGGCCTCGAACGCGCCCGCCACGCGGTTCTCCGCGGCGTTCCGCTCCGCCGAGCCCTCCGCGAGCCCAGGGAGCGAGCGGAGCGCGTCGCGCCCGTCGGCGGGGACGGCGCCGGCGGGGACCGTCTCCGGGCGCAGGCGGCGCTCGCCGAAGTAGAAGGCGTCGATCGCGACGACCACGAAGCCCCGCCGCGCCAGCAGCTCGGCGTACGGGCGGCCGTACAGCCGGTCGCGGTAGGCGACGAGGGCGGGCGGATCGCCGGGCGAGGAGACGAGCTTGCGCGCGCCCCAGGCGTACTGCCCGCCGTGGCAGTGGAGCGCGACCACGGCCGGGAGCCGCCCGCGGCGCCCGGTGGGGACGAGGACGAGCGCGGGGACGTCGTACGCGGGCGCGGCGCGGATGCGGACGGTCTCCACCGTGAAGCCGTCGCGCGCCTCCCGGCCGACCGTCTCGCCGCGGACGGGGAGCGGCTCCGGGTCGAACGCGAGGTGGCGGTGGAGGACGGGGCCCGCCGCGGCCTTCCACTCGTCCAGCGACCTCCAGCGGGGATCGAGGAAGGAGAGCGAGGGCGCGCTCTCCCGGGCGACCCACTCCAGCGTGCCGGTCAGGCTGCCCAGGCCGGGCCCGTCCTGCGGCACCGGATCTTCCGTCGAAGGAGCGCCCGCGGCGGCGGAGGCCGCGCCGGGGAGGCCGAGCGGCAGCGCCAGCGCGCCCAGGGCGCCGAGCGCCTGCCGCCGGGTGATGGGGCCGGGCGGGCTCACCGCGGCGGCTCCCAGCCGTCGAGCACGCGGGCGACGGTGTAGGCGCGCACCTCGCCCTCGGCCAGGACGCGGCGGGTGGGGCTCGTGACGGCGCCGGGGCCGGTGCTGCCGAACTCGTAGAAGCGGGCGTTCATCGGCTCGAACCAGAAGCGGACGCCGCTTTCGCGGTCCACGGAGGACATCCGGTCCCACCCGCGGGCGCCGACGTGGTCGTCCATCCAGCAGTCCACGAACACCGCGCTGCCGATGGCCAGCGGGTCCCCGCCCGGGTGCCAGGGCCGCCCGAGCCCGACCGAGCCGGGCGCCACGGCCGGGCTCTCCCTCTTCAGGCGGCTGCGGACGAACAGGAAGCCGTACGGCTGGGCGATGGGGGTGCTGGGCGCGGCGACCCACCCGTTGCCGCCCGCCGGGTCGCCCGGGTGGCGGGAGGCGAGCTCGCGCGAGACGATGTCGCAGTCCTCGAACACCGCCCGCCCCGCCCCGAAGATGAAGTCCACGTGCCCCAGCACCAGGCAGCGGTGGAAGTAGGCGCGGCCCGCGTTGGCGTACAGCGTGTCGTGGTAGCCGTCCAGCCTGACGTCGCGGAAGACCGCGCGGTCGCTCCCCACGTCCGTGAGCAGCGCCACGGCCTGCGTGTTCTGCAGGCGCGTGGGGTCGTCCGCGGCCTTGCGGGCGTTGGCGTCGAAGTCGAAGCCGTTGGCGATGGTCAGCCGCTCCGCCCGGAAGTCCGGCGCGGCGATGCGCAGCGTGTAGCTCCCCTTGGTGCCGTGCGGGGTGCCGTCCGGCCGGGGCGTGCTGCTGGCGGCGTCGAAGGTCAGCACCGTGCCGTCCCGGCTCTCGCCCAGGAAGGTGACGTTGGGCTTGTCGACGGTGAGCTTTTCGCGGTAGCGCCCGTCGCGGATGAACACGACCCACGGCCGCGCGCCGTCGTACGGGGCGGCGGCGAGCGCCCCGCCCACGGTGCGGAACGTGGGCACGCCGCCGACGACGGCGCCCTCCGCGCCGCGGTGCCGCGCGTCCACCACGGCGTCGCGCCGGGGGGGGTGTCCGCCCCCTGCGCCGCGGCCGGCGCGGCGAGCGCGAGCAGCAGCAGGAGCCCGGCGAGCGGGCGCGGCGCCGCGAATCCCATCACTTCGCGGCGATGGCGGCGCCGTTCCGCAGCAGCGTGACCCTGACCGGGTTCGCCAGCCGCCCGCCGAACGCGTCGGCGGCGCGCCACCAGTCCTCCACCGTGGCGAAGTCGCCGCCGGCGGTCCACCCGGCGCCCACGTACTGCACGGTGGGGACGCCGGGCTTCGCCGTGGAGATGGCGAGGTAGTGGTCCGCGGTCTCGCGCGACTCCACCAGGCGCCCCTTCTCCATGAGCACCACGGTGCCCAGGCTGCCGTGGCCGCCGTTCTTGCGCTCCACGGGGCCCCAGGTGCTCACCCAGGCCCACGGCCCGGCCTGGCTGGAGGATCCCACCAGCCCCGCGCGCTTCACGGTGCCCACGGCGTAGGGGACCTCGTCGGCGCCGGGGGCGCGGTAGGTGATCTCCTGCCGGAAGAAGCTCTGCCCGGCGTCGATGCTGATGCGCTTGGTCTCGGACACCTGCACGCCGCCCGCGTCCCACGGCTCGTACTCCAGCTGGAACACGGCGCGGATGGGCCCGGTGGCGAGGATGCGGTGCGACTTGAAGTTGCGGGCGCGGTGCAGCTGCCCCCCGCGCCACACCGCGCTCCCGCCGGCCCCGAGCGTGGTGCCGACGGAGTAGAAGTCGGCGCCCTCGCCGGTGTCCAGGTGGTAGGCGTCGTGCCCCTTGGCGTACCACTTCTCCACGATCAGGTCGCGCGTGCGCTTGGGCCACACGTCGATCCCGCTGCTCACCAGCGGCTCGTACTCGGACGCCCGCCAGAGTCCCTGCCCGTAGATGCGGAAGGCGATGCGGTCGCTCTCCCACGCCACGTCGTCGCGGTGCGCGTCGTGCCGCGCGTGGACGCGGGCCTTCGCCACAGTCGCGGGCGCCGCCGCCTCCACCCGGAACTCGCGGGTCTCGCCCGGCCGGAACGCGCCCTGGAACAGCAGCTCGTCCGGCGTGCCGTCCCCGTCCGAATCCAGCACCTGCGACACGGCCTCCGCGCCGGTGCCCGCGTCCACCACGCGCACCCGGTCCGCGCGCACGCCGGGCAGCGCCGCGCGCAGCTGCGCCCAGGAGACGGAAAGCGTCTCGTCCGGCCGGTCGGCCGCGAGCGGGTTCTCGGCGCGTACGGTGACGGCGGCGGGGCGCTGCGCGGCGAGCGGGGAGGCGAGCGCGGCGCCCGCGAGGAGCGCGGCGGCGACGGGGGAGATGCGGAGTGCGAGGTTCATGGCGTCGGTCGTTGTCGTGCGTGGAGGCAGGACCGGTGGCCCTCACCCGGCGGCCTTAGGGCCGCCACCCTCTCCCAATTCTGGGAGAGGGGAGAACGGCTGGATGTTGCGCTTACGTCGGGACTTGCGTGAGGGATGTCGGCCCGGAGGGGCGAGACCCCAACAGCAGTATCGTTGGGGGCTCGACTCCGTTGCGGACGGTAGTTTCGTCCGCTACGGAGCCGCAGCCCGACCCCGGCGGCAGCCGGGGGCACGCCCAAACCCGCAGTTCAGAGCAGCTCGCCCATGGGAACCCCCTGCATGTCGGCGAACACCTGGTTCTCGCCGCCCATGGCCCAGCAGAACGTGTAGCTGCGCGTACCGCACCCGGAGTGGATGGACCACCCCGGCGACAGCGCCACCTCCCCGTCCCGCACCACCAGGTGCCGCGTCTGCTGCGGCTCGCCCATCATGTGGAACACCACGGCGTCCGGGGCCACGTCGAAGTACAGGTAGACCTCGGTGCGGCGGGCGTGGGTGTGCGCCGGCATGGTGTTCCAGACGCTCCCCTCCTGCAGCTCGGTGACGCCCATCACCAGCTGCGCGGTGCGGACGCCGCCCGGGTGGAAGTACTTGCGGAGGATGCGCCGGTTGGCCTGCTCCGTGGTCCCCAGCTCCGCCGCCTCGGCGTCGTCGCGGCGGACGTGCGTGGTGGGGAAATCCGCGTGCGCCGGGTAGCTGACCAGGTAGAAGCGCGCGGGATCGGCCGGGTCGTCGCTGTGGAACGCGACCTCGCGCGTGCCGCGGCCCAGGTACAGCGCGTCCAGCCGGGCCACCGCGTGCTCCGCGCCGTCCGCCACCACCCGCCCCGCCCCGCCGACGTTGAGCACGCCCGCCTCGCGCCGCTCCAAAAAGAACTCCGCGGCCATGGCCTCCGGCGCGTCCAGCCCGACCGCCTCGCCCAGCGGGACGATGCCGCCCGCCACCACGCGGTCCAGGTCCACGAAGCGGAGCGTGGCCGCGCCGGGCACGAACAGCCCCCGGAGCAGGAATCGGTCGCGCAGCTCCGCCGTGTCCATGCGGCGTGTCTGCTCGGGGCCGGGGAGATAGTGCATCGTTCCTCTCGTCGCTCGTGTGATCCTGCTATCGCGCCTTGCTGCTCTTCACTTCCGCACTCACGCACTTTCGCACTTCCGTTCACCTCGCCATCCACCCGCCGTCCACCACCAGCACGTGCCCGTTGACGTAGTCGCTCGCGGGGGAGGCGAGGAAGACGACGGCGCCGGCCAGGTCCTCCGCCTCGCCCCAGCGCCCGGCCGGGATGCGGGCCAGGATCTGCTCGGAGCGCGCGGCGTCCTCGCGCAGCGCCTGCGTGTTGTCGGTGCGCATGTAGCCAGGGGCGACCGCGTTCACCTGCACGCCGTGGCGCGCCCACTCGTTCGCCAGCGCCTTGGTCAGCCCGGCCACGGCGTGCTTGCTGGCCGCGTAGCCGGGGACGGTGATCCCGCCCTGGAAGGAGAGCAGCGAGGCCACGTTGACGATCTTGCCCGCGCCGCGCTCCACCATCCCGCGCCCCAGGCGCTGGGAGAGGAGGAAGACGGAGTCCAGGTTGGTGCGCAGCACCAGGTCCCACTCCTCCAGCGGGTGGTCCACGGCGGGGTGGCGGCGGATGGTGCCGCCGTTGTTGACCAGGATGTCGATGCGCCCCGCCAGCCGCTCCGCCTCGTCGGCCATGGCGAGCGTGGCGGCGCGGTCGGCGAGGTCGGCCTCCACCTGCCACGCCTCCCGCCCCGAGGCGCGGACGAACGCGGCGGTCTCGTCGGTGCCGGAGCGGCGCGAGCTGGCGCACACCACGTCCGCCCCCGCCTCCGCCAGCGCCACGGCGATGGCCTGCCCCAGCCCGCGGCTGGCGCCGGTGACCAGGGCCCGCTTCCCCTCCAGCGAGAACGACACGCTCATCGGCGGCTCCGGTCCAGGAAGTCCTCCCGCGCGGGGGCGAACACGTCGGTCAGCACCCCGGCCTCCAGCGCCACCACGCCGTGCTCCACGTCCGGCGCGACCAGGAAGCCGTCGCCCGCCGCGAGCGTCTGCGTCTCGCCGCCGATCTCCACCTCGAAGCGGCCCGACTCCACCAGCGTGACCTGGCGGTGCGGGTGGTGGTGGAGCGCGCCCACGGCGCCGGCGTCGAAACGGACGCGCACCATCATCACCGCCGCGTCGTGTCCCAGGACCTGCCGGCTCACCCCGCCGCCCAGCTCCTCCCAGGGGCGCTCGGCGCCGCGGACGAAAGCGTCGGACGCCGTCGGACCCGCGGACCCCGTCGAGCCGGAGGCCGCCGTCACCGCCCCAGCTCCAGCGCGGCGAGGATGAAGGGGCCCACGCCCTTGTAGTCGTCGGTGACCACGGGCTCGCTGACGTAGTAGGCGTACGACCCGTCGCGCCGGGAGCCGTCCTTGCGCGGGTTGCCGCCCAGCCCGGACACCTGCACCACGTTGATCAGCGACACCGTGCCGTCCGGGTTCTCGCGCACCAGGTTGGAGAGCAGCCCGTTGAACCCGCGCTCGGCGACTTTGCGGTAGCGCGCGTCGATGTAGCCCAAGCGCGCCGCCTTCGCGAGCGAGTAGGCGAACATGCTGGAGGCGCTGGCCTCCAGGTAGTTGCCCGCGCGGTTGGGCTGGTCCATCACGTCCCACCAGAGGCCGGTGACCGGGTCCTGCACCCGCGCGATCCCCTCGGCGGCGTCGGCCAGCGTCTTGATGATGGCGGCGCGGTCCGGGTGGCCGGCCGGGAAGTGGTCCAGCGTCTCCACCACGCCCAGCACGTACCACCCCATCGCCCGCCCCCAGAAGTTGGGCGAGAGGCCGGTGGCCGTGTCCGCCCAGGGCTGCGCCTTCGCGGCGTCCCAGCCGTGGTACATGAGGCCCGTGGCCGGGTCCAGCGTGTGCCGCGTCACCAGCAGGAACTGCTTTGCGATGTCGTCGTAGGCGGCCGGCTCGCCGAAGGTCTTCGCGTACTGCGCGAAGAACGGCTGCCCCATGTACAGCCCGTCCAGCCACATCTGCTGCGGGTAGATCTGCTTGTGCCAGAGGCCCCCCTCCGGCGTGCGGGGGTGCGTGCGGAGCTGCTGCCGGAGCAGGTCGGCGGCCTTCTTGTACCGCGGGTCCCGGGTCCGCTCGTACAGCCCGAACAGGAGCCGCCCCTGCGAGATCTCGTCGATGTTGTACTCCTCCAGCTCGTAGCCCTCGATGGAGCCGTCGGGCTTCACCCAGCGGTCCATGTTGGTCCGCACGTACGCCAGCATGGCCGGGTCCCTGCGGGCCAGCGCCACCCGCTCGATGGCGCCCAGCACCACGCCCTGCGTGTAGTCCCAGCGGCGGTGCGTCTGCGGGCTGCGGCGCATCACCGACTCGGCCACGCGCACGGACCACGGGCGCCCGTCCGACGAGCGGCGGGCGCGGGGCGCGGCGTGGGGGATGGGGAGCGGCGCGTCACCGGGCTGCGGCGTGCCCTCGCCCAGCCCGGTGCCGGCGGGGACGTGCGCGATCTGCGCGTCCAGCGGGGCGGCGGCCAGCGCGACCGCGAGCAGGGCGGCCGTGACGCCGCGGGGCGGAAGGGTCATCACCGGACCTCCGGGCGGGCCGGGTTGGACGGCGCGCGCACGTCGCTGGGGAGCCGATCGGCATTTGTCTTAACGTTGGCCAAATGCGACGTGGCGGAGGCGGGCCGGCCGTTGATGAGCGTGCTGACGAACTGGAGGTCGCGCACGCCCTCGGTCACGTTGCCCCGCTCCACCCCGTCGAAGCGGCAGTCGATGATGCGGATGTCGCTGATCTCGGACTTGGGATAGGCGCGCATGTACAGCCCGTACCTGCTCTTGCGGCTGGTGACGTTCCTCATCTCCACGTTCCTCACCACCGGCACGAACGGGCCCTTCTCGCCCTCCTCGTAGTGCAGGTCCACGGACAGGATCGAGTCGGACACCTGCCCCACCTCCACGTTGCGCATGTACACGTTCTCCAGCACGCCGCCGCGCATCGCGTTGTTCTTGAAGCGGAGCGCCCGGTCCAGGTTGGGGGAGTCCATGCGGCAGTCCTCCACGAACACGTTCCTGACCCCGCCGGAGATCTCGCTCCCCAGCGTCACGCCGCCGTGCCCGTCCTTCATCCGGCACCCGCGGACCACGATGTTCTCGCTGGGCACGCCGATGCGGCGCCCGTCGGCGTTGCGCCCGCTCTTGATGGCGATGCAGTCGTCGCCCGTGTCGAACAGGCAGTTCTCGATCAGCACGTCCCGGCACGACTCGGGGTTGCACCCGTCGTTGTTGGGGCCGTGGGTGGTCACGCTGACCCCGCGCACCGTCACGTTGGTGCAGAGCACCGGGTTGATCTCCCACATGGGGGAGTTGACGATGGTCACTCCCTCGATGAGCACGTTGCGGCAGCGGTACGGCTGGATGAACTGCGGGCGCAGGTACGAGCCCTCGGTGAAGACGCGCTGCTCCACCGGGACGCCGGCCTCCACCATCTCGCCCAGCCGGGCGCGCGCCGGCTTCTGGTTGGGGACGCGGTCCCACTCCGGGTGCGTCTTCCAGGCGCCCTTCCACGGCCACCAGTGCGCCACGTCGCCCTGGCCGTCCAGCGTCCCCTCGCCCGTGACGGCGACGTTCTCCTGCTCCCAGGCGTAGATCAGCGGCGAGTAGCCCATCATCTCCATCCCCTCCCAGCGCGTGAACACCGCGGGGAGGTAGTCCGCCGGGTCCTGGCTGAAGGCGACGGTGGCGCCCTTCTGCACGTGCAGGTTGACGTTGCTGCGCAGGTGGATGGGGCCGGTGAGGAAGCGCCCGGCGGGGACGACGACGCGCCCGCCGCCCGCCTCGTGGGCGGCGGCGACCGCCCGGCGGAAGGCTTCGGTGTTCTCCGTGGTGCCGTCGCCGACGGCGCCGAACTGCGTCACCGGGAAGTCGCGCGCGGGGAACGTGGGCGGGCGGATGCGGGCCAGGATCCCGGGCACCATGTCCCAGCCGGCCCGCGCCGTGCCGGCGGACGGCGCCGTGCCCGCCGGGGAGGCCCCCACGGCGGCGGGGGCGCAGCCGGGGAGGAAGCCGGGGACGAGCACCACGGCTCCCGCGCCCAGCGACAGGGCGCGGACGAACTCGCGGCGGGACTGCTTGCGATCGTGCATGCGGCTCTCCGGGCCCGGCGGGCCCCTGTCGGTGAAAGGGGGGCTACGCCACCTGGGGCGCTGCGAACACCGGCGCGGCGATCAGCGCCGTGGCCCCGCGCAGCCGCGGGTGCGTGCTGGTCTGCTCGGGGATGATGGGGGTGGCGGCGGCGGCCGCGGTGAGGGCGCGCTCCCGGACCTCCGCGCGCACCAGGTCGGCCACCAGGTCCCAGGCGGCGGTGATCTCGCCGCCCACCACGATGCGCGACGGGTTCATGGAGTTGACGATGGTCGCCAGCCCCAGCCCCAGGTAGCGGCCGGTCACGCGCAGCGCGTCCAGGGCGCGCTCGTCGCCGGTGCGCGCGCGGGTGACCAGGTCCGAGAAGGTGACCTCGTGGCGCTTGAGCAGCTCGCGGTTCTCCGCCGGGGACAGGTCGTGCCCGCCCAGGTAGCGGCCCAGCGTCGCCAGGTTGGAGCAGTACGCCTCCCAGCACCCGCGCGAGCCGCACAGGCAGCGGGGGCCGTCCGGGTTCAACGGCACGTGCCCGTACTCGCCGGCGGTGTGGCCGGCGCCGCGCACCACCTGCCCGTTCACCACCACCCCCGCGCCCACCCCGTCGGAGACGGTGACGTACACGAAGTCGCCGGCCGCGTCGCCGCGCTCCAGCCACACGTGCGCCAGCGCGCAGGCCAGCGGCGCGTTCTCGATCTGCACCGGCAGCTCCAGCGCCTCCTCCAGCGCGTCGCGGATGTCCACGTCGCGCCACCCCAGCTGCGGCGAGTTGAGGATGCGGCCCGTGGCGCGGTCCACCATCCCCGGCACCACCAGCCCCACCCCCTCCACCTGCCACTTGGCCGCGTAGGTGGACACCGTCCGCTCCACCCGCCGGGCGATCTCGGCCACCAGCTCCGCCGGCTCGAACACCGTCTCGAAGCTCTCGATGGCCAGCTGCGTCCCGGAGAAGTCGCTGAGCATCACGTAGGTGCGCGAGAAGCGGACGTCCACCGCCACCACCAGCCGGTCGCGCGTGCGCACGTACAGCATGGTGGGCTTCCTGCCGCGCGGGGCGTCGCCCACGTGGCCCTCCATGATGGCCCCGTCGGCGAGCAGCTCGTTGGCGAGCGTGGTCACCATCCCCCGCCCCACCTCCATGCGGCGCGCCAGGTCGGCGCGGGAGATGGGCTGATGCTCGCGCACCAGGTTGAGGAGGATCTTGCGGTTGATGTCGCGCGACGTGGAGCGCGTGGCGCGCTTGAAGTCGCGGGTGTTGATCTTTCTCATGGGCTCGGCGGGCGCTCGGCAACGGGTGGCGTCGGCGACACGGTGCGCGGCCTGCGGACGCTCCTGCATACTACCATCGTGCGGGGAGCCGGTCGAGAGACCGGCGACGCGGGGCCGCCGGTTACGCGCCGGTTGCAAGGTCGTTGCGAGCCCCTTGCGTTTTGTTCGATACAAGAACAAATTGGGATGAAGACGGTCGGGACGCAAGGGTGCGGCGCGCGGACGTTGCAGTCCGCGGCGGCACTTGGGCCATTCACCGCGGCGCCTGAAATGTTCCGACTGCGAACAAAGACGCTTTCCCGGCTCCCGGCGGCCCCGGTCCTCCCCCGCTCCGGCCCCGCCCTCCGCGCACATCCATGAGCAGCAGCCCCGTGATCCAGCCCTCCCGTCCGGCCGGCGCGGCGCCCCGCGCAGACGCGCTCGTCCTGCACGAGGACCGCTTCTTCGACCCGGACCCCGCGGTCCGCTCCCTGGCCCGCGCCCTGTACGAGGAGACCCGCGAACTCCCGCTGGTGTGCCCGCACGGCCACGTGGAGCCCCGGCTCCTGGCGGACAACGAGCCGTTCCCGGAGCCCACGGCGCTCATCGTGGTCCCGGACCACTACGTCTTCCGGATGCTGTACTCCCGGGGGATCCCCATGGAGGCGCTGGGCGTCCCCGCCCGCGACGGCACCCCGGTGGAGACGGACCCGCGCCGCATCTGGCAGCTCTTCGGCGCCCACTACCACCTCTTCCGCGGCACGCCCACCGGCGTGTGGCTGGACCACGAGCTGTACCACGTGTTCGGCGTGCGCCGCAAGCTCACGGGCGAGACGGCGCAGCGCATCTACGACGAGATCGCCGAGAAGCTGGCCTCGCCGGAGTTCCTGCCGCGCGCGCTGTTCGAGCGCTTCGGCATCGAGGTGCTCACCACCACCGACGCCGCCGCCGACACGCTGGAGCACCACCGCGCCATCCGCGACTCCGGGTGGACGGGCCGCGTGGTCCCCACCTTCCGCCCGGACGCGGTCTTCCGCATCGCCGCGCCGGGGTGGAGCGCCGAGCTGGAGCGGCTGGGCCGCGCCCACGGCTCCCCCGTCACCGGCTACGCCGGCTTCGTGGCCGCGCTGGAGGAGCGCCGCGCCTTCTTCCGCTCGCTGGGCGCCGTCTCCACCGACCACGCCGTGCTGGAGCCGTACACCGAGCGCCTCCCCGACGAGGAGGCCGCGCGCCTCTTCCGCCGGGCGCTGGACGGACAGGCGGACGCGGCGGACCAGCGGCGCTTCGAGGCGCACATGCTGATGGAGATGGCCCGCATGTCGGTGGAGGACGGGATGGTCATGCAGCTGCACCCCGGCGCGCTGCGCGACCACAACGCGCGGGTCTTCGAGCGCTTCGGGCTGGACAAGGGCGCCGACATCCCCGTGGCGACCGAGTACACCCGGAACCTGCGGGCCCTGCTGAACGCCTACGGCAACGATCCGCGGCTCACCCTGGTGCTCTTCACCCTGGACGAGTCCACGTACGCGCGGGAGCTGGCGCCGCTGGCCGGGCACTACCCGGCGCTGCGGCTGGGGCCGCCCTGGTGGTTCCACGACAGCATCGAGGGGATGAAGCGCTTCCGCGAGCGCACGACCGAGACCGCCGGCATCTACAACACCGCCGGCTTCAACGACGACACCCGCGCCTTCTGCTCCATCCCCGCGCGCCACGACCTGGCCCGCCGGGTGGACGCCAACTGGCTCGCCGGCCTGGTCGCCCGCCACGTGGTGGACCTGGACGACGCGCGCGTGATGGCTCGGGCGCTGGCCTACGACCTGGTGCGCGAGACCTACCGGCTGGACGGCGGCGCGGAGCGGCAGGCCGCCCCCGCCGACGCCGCGGCCGCCGCAGTCTGATCCGCGAAGGAGCAGCGATGTCCACGCCGACGGAAGCCCCCGTGAAGCCCGAGACCGTCCGCATCCACCCCACCGACAACGTGGTGGTGGCGACGACGGCGCTCCCCGCCGGCCACGAGGTGGAGGTGGAGGGCCGGCGCGTCGCGCTGCGCGAGGAGGTGCCGGCGGGCCACAAGATCGCCCTGCGCGACCTCCGGCCCGGCGAGGAGGTGGTCAAGTACGGCTTCCCCATCGGCGTCGTCACCGAGCCGACCCCGGCGGGGGCGTGGGTCCACTCCCACAACCTGCGCACCGGCCTCTCCGGCACGCTGGAGTACCGCTACGAGCCCGTGCGCCGCGCGGCCGAGGTCCCGGCCATCATGCCTACGTTCATGGGCTACCGCCGGCCGAGCGGCCGCGTGGGGACGCGCAACGAGGTGTGGATCGTCAACACCGTGGGCTGCGTCAACACGGCCGCGGAGCGCATCGCCCGCGCCGCCGGCGAGCGCTTCGCCGGGCGGGTGGACGGGGTACACGCCTTCTCGCACCCGTACGGGTGCAGCCAGCTGGGCGACGACCTGGAGAACACCCGCAGGGTGCTGGCGGGGCTGATCCGCCACCCCAACGCGGGCGGCGTGCTCGTCCTCGGCCTGGGGTGCGAGAACAACCAGATGGCCCAGCTGCTGGCGCTGGCGGGCGAGGTGGACGCGGCCCGCATCCGCTTCTTCAACACGCAGGACGTCGTGGACGAGGTGGAGGAGGGGATCGACCGGGTGGAGGAGCTGGTGCGCGCCATGGAGGGCGACCGGCGCGTGGAGTGCCCGGCCTCCGAGCTGGTGCTGGGGCACAAGTGCGGCGGCTCCGACGGCTTCAGCGGCATCTCCGCCAACCCGCTGGTGGGGAGGATCGCCGACCGGCTCACCGCGCTGGACGGCGGGGTGATCCTCACCGAGGTGCCGGAGATGTTCGGCGCCGAGCAGGTGCTGATGAACCGCGCCGCCGACGAGGAGGTGTTCCAGGGGGTCGTCGCGATGGTCAACGACTTCAAGGAGTACTTCCTCCGCCACGGCCAGCCCGTGTACGAGAACCCCTCCCCCGGCAACAAGGCGGGCGGGCTCACCACGCTGGAGGAGAAGTCGCTGGGCGCCATCCAGAAGGGCGGGCAGGCCACGGTGTCGCGGGTGCTGCGCTACGGCGAGCCCGCGTCGGTCGGCGGGCTGTCGCTGCTGGAGGCGCCGGGCAACGACGGCGTCTCGTCCACGGCCATGGTCGCCAGCGGCGCCACCCTGCTGCTGTTCACCACCGGCCGGGGCACGCCGCTGGGCTTCCCCGTCCCCACGCTCAAGGTCTCCTCCAACTCGGCCATCGCGGCGAAGAAGCCGCACTGGATCGACTTCAACGCCGGCGCGCTGCTGGACGGCACCGCCACGCTGGACGGCCTGGCCGACGAGCTGCTGGCGCTGGTGCTGGACGTGGCCTCCGGACGCAGGCTGGCGAACAACGAGAAGCACGGCTACCGCGAGATCGCCATCTGGAAGGAGGGGGTGACGCTGTGACCGACGGCCTCCCCACGCTCGGCCGCGCGCTGGCCGCGTCGCCGGAATTCCAGGCGCGCCGCGACCTGGGCGTCCCCGCGCCGGGGCTGCTGGACCTCCCCGAGAAGGCGGTGCAGTTCGGCACCGGCGTCTTCCTGCGCGGCTTCGTCGATTACTTCCTCGATGCGGCGAACCGCGCCGGCCGCTTCGGCGGGCGCGTGGTGATGGTGGGCTCCACCGGGAGCGGGCGCGACCAGACGGTCAACGACCAGGACGGGCTCTACACGCTGTCCGTGCAGGGGATCGCGGGCGGCGAGGCGAGGCGCGAGCTGCGGGTGGTGGGCTCCGTGAGCCGGGCGCTCTCCGCCCCGGACGAGTGGGCCGCGGTGCTGGAGGTCGCGCGCAGCCCGGAGCTGGAGCTGGTGTTCTCCAACACCACCGAGGTGGGGATCGCGCTGGACGAGGAGGACCGCCCGGACCTCGATCCCCCGCGCTCCTTCCCCGGCAAGCTCGCGCGCTTCCTGTACGAGCGCGCCCGGGCGTTCGACTTCGACCCGGCGCGCGGCGTGGTGGTGCTCCCCTGCGAGCTGATCGAGGACAACGGCGACCGGCTGCGCGGCATCGTCCTGGAGCTGGCGGAGCGCTGGGGGCTGGAGGAGCGCTTCGCCCGCTGGATCCGCGAGTCGGTGCCCTTCTGCAACACGCTGGTGGACCGCATCGTCCCCGGCGCCCCCTCCGGGGAGCAGCGCGGCGAGATCGTGGCCGAGCTGGGCTACCGGGACGGGCTGCTCACCGCCTGCGAGGTCTACCGCCTGTTCGCCATCCAGGCCGACGACGCAGTGCGCGCCCGGCTGGGCTTCGCCGCGGCGGACCCCGGCGTGGTGCTGGCCGACGACGTGGCCCCCTTCCGCGAGCGCAAGGTGCGGCTGCTGAACGGCGCGCACACCGTCACCGTGGCCGTGGCCCTGCTCGCCGGGTGCGAGACCGTGCTGGAGGCCGTCCGCCACGAGCTCGTCGGACCCTTCCTGCGCCGCGCCCTGCTGGACGAGATCGTCCCCTCGGTGGACGTCCCCGGCGCGGCCGAGTTCGCCCGCGACACGCTGGACCGCTTCGCCAACCCGTACATCCGCCACGCCCTGCTGGACATCACCCTCCAGCACACCATGAAGACGCGCGTGCGGGTGGTCCCCTCCATCCTGGCCTACGCGGAGCGCACCGGGCGCGTCCCGGCCTCGCTCGCCTTCGGCTTCGCGGCCGGGCTGCTGCTGGCGCGCGGCGAGCCGCGCCGCGCCGACGACCACGGCGCGCCGGTCCGCGCGCTCTGGGCCGCGCTCCCGGACACGTCGCCGGAGTCGCTGCGCGGGCTGGCCCGCGCCGCCTGCGCCGACGCCGACACCTGGGGTGCCGACCTGTCGGCGGTGCCGGGCTTCGCGGAGGCGGTGGGCGACGCGCTGGTCCACGCGGTCCGGGACGGCGTGCCGGCGGCGCTGGAGGCCCACCTGGGCGCCGTCGCGGCCGCGTAGGCGGCCGTTCACAAATCCTTCGAGAAACAGACATGGCAGATCCAGCGACCCGCCTGCGGCAGCTCAGGATCGTCCCGGTGATCGTGATCGACGACCCGGAGGACGCCGTCCCCCTGGCCGGCGCGCTCGTCGAGGGCGGGCTCCCCTGCGCCGAGGTCACCTTCCGCACCGCCGGGGCCGCGGAGGCGCTGCGCCGCATCACGGAGGCGTACCCGGAGATGCTCGCGGGCGCCGGCACCGTGCTCTCCCCCGCGCAGGCGGAGCAGGCCCGCGCGGCGGGCGCGGGCTTCGTGGTGAGCCCCGGCTTCAACGCGCGGGTGGTGGACGCCTGCCGGGAGATGGGGATGCCGGTGTACCCCGGCGTCGCCACCCCCACCGAGATCGAGATGGCGCTGGAGAAGGAGCTCCAGCTGGTGAAGCTCTTCCCCGCCGAGCCGCTGGGCGGGCTGCCCTACCTCAGGGCGGTCGCCGCGCCGTACGGCGGCGTGGACTTCATGCCCACGGGCGGGATCGGCGCCGGCAACCTGGCTTCCTACCTGGGCTTCGCGCGGGTGGCGGCGGTGGGCGGGTCGTGGATGGTGTCGCAGGAGTGGATCCGGAGCCGGGACTTCGCCCGGATCCGCGCCGAGGTGGAGAAGGCGGTGCAGGCCGTCGCCCAGATCACGAACAGGGAGTGACCATGCCGAGAGTGGTGACCTTCGGGGAGATCATGCTGCGCCTCAAGTCCCCCGGGCACGAGCGGCTGTTCCAGTCGCCCGCGCTGGAGGCGACCTTCGGCGGCGGCGAGGCCAACGTGGCGGTGTCGCTGGCCAACTACGGGATCTCCGCCTCGTTCGTCACCGCCGTGCCGGCCAACAACCTGGGCGACGGGGCCGTCGCCGAGGTGAGGAGGCACGGGGTGGACACCCGCTTCATCCGGCGCCAGGGCGAGCGGCTGGGGATCTACTTCCTGGAGACCGGCTCCAACGCCCGCCCCTCCAAGGTCACCTACGACCGCTCCCACTCTTCCATCTCCACCGCGAAGCCCGGCGACTTCGACTGGGACGCCATCCTGGAGGGGGCGGACTGGTTCCACGTCACCGGCATCACCCCGGCGCTGTCGCAGTCGGCGGCGGAGCTGGCGCTGGAGTCCGCCCGGCAGGCGCGCGCCAAGGGGATCCAGGTCTCCTGCGACTACAACTACCGCAAGAACCTCTGGAAGTACGGCAAGGAGGCGCCCGTGGTGATGCGGGAGCTGGCCCGGCACGTCACCGTGGGCATCGCCAACGAGGAGGACTGCCAGAAGGCGCTCGGGCTCCGGATGGACGAGGTGGACGTTCACTCCGGCGAGCTGGACCGCGACAGGTACGGCCAGCTGGCGGAGCGGGTGCTGGCCGAGTTCCCCAACCTGGAGAAGCAGGCGATCACGCTGCGCGAGAGCCGCAGCGCCGACGTCAACGGCTGGGCCGCCTGCATCCACGACGGGCGCGAGTTCCACGTCAGCCGCCGCTACGAGATCACCGACATCGTGGACCGCGTGGGCGGCGGCGACTCGTTCGCGGGCGGGCTGATCTACGGCCTGCTCTCCTACCCGGGCGACGACCGCAGGGCGCTGGAGTTCGCGACCGCGGCCTCGGCGCTCAAGCACACGATTCCCGGCGACTTCAATCGGGTGAGCGTGGCCGAGGTGGAGGCGCTGATGAAGGGCGACGCCAGCGGGCGCGTGCAGCGATAGACGGTCCGGCGGGGGTGGGGTAGCGGCCGAGCGGCCACGGAACCAGAGCTGAGGAGAGAGGAATGACCTGGAAGAACGCCCCCGGAGCCGCGTCGCTGGCGGCCGGCTCCGCCCCCGCCGCCGCGCCGGACGCCAACGCCGTCCCGGGGGCCGCCGCCGCGGAGGCCCCCCCGGGGTTCGGCTACCGGTGGACCATCTGCGCGCTGCTCTTCTTCGCCACCACCATCAACTACATCGACCGCCAGGTCCTGGGCATCCTCGCGCCCACGCTGACGCGGGAGCTGGGGTGGTCGGAGTCGGCGTACGGCGACATCGTCTCGTGGTTCAGCTTCGCGTACGCCATCGGCTTCCTTGCGGTGGGGCGCATCATGGACCGCATCGGCGTCCGCAAGGGCTTCGCCTGGGCCATCGTCGCCTGGAGCCTGGCGGCCATGTCGCACGCCCTGGCCAGCACCACCGCCGGCTTCTCGTACGCGCGGCTGGCGCTGGGGCTGGGCGAGTCGGGCAACTTCCCCGGCGCCATCAAGGCCACGGCGGAGTGGTTCCCCAAGAAGGAGCGCGCCTTCGCCACCGGCATCTTCAACGCCGGCAGCAACATCGGCGCGATCGTCACGCCGCTCACGGTGCCGTGGATCGCGCTCACCTACGGCTGGCGCGAGGCGTTCGTGGTCACGGGGGCGCTGGGGTTCGTGTGGCTGGTCTTCTGGCTCATGATCTACCGCGAGCCGGAGAAGCACCCCAGGGTGTCCACCGCCGAGCTGGCGTACATCCGCAGCGACCCGCAGGAGCGCAGCGAGCCGGTGCGCTGGCTGGGCCTGCTGACCCACCGCCAGACCTGGGCGTTCGTGCTGGGCAAGTTCCTCACGGACCCCATCTGGTGGTTCTATCTGTACTGGCTCCCCAAGTTCCTGGACGCCCGCTTCGGGGTGGAGCTGGCGGCGGTGGCGCTCCCGCTCATCGTCATCTACCTGGTGGCGGACGTGGGCTCGGTGTTCGGCGGGTGGCTGTCCAGCGCGCTGATCGCCCGCGGCTGGTCGGTGAACGCGGGCCGCAAGACCACCATGCTGATCGCGGCGCTGCTCATCGTCCCCACCATGTTCGCGCCCGCGGCCGGGAGCCTCTGGGTGGCCGTGGCGATCGTCAGCGTGGCGGCGGCGGCGCACCAGTGGTGGTCGGCCAACATCTTCACCACCGCCAGCGACATGTTCCCGCGCCGGGCGGTGGCCTCGGTGGTGGGGCTGGGCGGCTTCGCCGGCGCCATGGGCGGCGTGCTCTTCCAGCGCGCCACCGGGCGCATCCTGGAGGCCACCGGCAACAACTACGCGATCATCTTCACCGTCTGCGGGCTGGCGTACGTCACCGCGCTGCTGGTGATGCACCTGCTCGCGCCGCGGCTGGAGCCCGCCCGGCTGGACGGCCTCGCCGCCTGACCGTGCGATCTCCGCATGGGACCCCGTGCCATCCTCATTTTGTCCAGGGGATGAACAAATCGAGAGAGGTTCTCGCCCACGGATTCGGTCGTGCCCCCGGGCCCCCACCCGGCTCGCCCGGGCTCGCCACCCTCCCCCAATTCTGGGGGAGGGCTGTCCGCGTCCTCTGCTTCCGTCGTGCAGTTCTCCCCCTCCACCCTTGCGGGGGAGGGGGCCGGGGGGAGGGGGGTCCCACCGGCCGGCGGGTGAGGGCCGCCGCCCTCCTCGCGGCGCTGCTCTCCGCCGCCTGCGCGCCGTCCGTCGTCCCCGGACCTGCACCGTCCAGCGGTTCCGCGGACGCGGGGGCGGTGTGGCAGCCGGACCTGGGGGACGGGCGGTACCGCAACCCGGTGGTGTTCGCGGACTACTCGGACCCGGACGTGGTGCGGGTGGGCGACGACTACTACATGACGTCGTCCAGCTTCGGGTCCTTCCCCGCCCTCCCCATCCTGCACTCGCGGGACCTGGTGAGCTGGACGCTGGTGGGCCACGCCCTGCCGCGCGACCCGGACCCGGCGTTCGACGCGCCGCAGCACGGCAACGGGGTGTGGGCGCCGTCGTTCAGGTACCACGACGGGTGGTACTGGATCTTCTGGGGCGACCCGGACCGGGGGATCTACCGGGTGCGGGCGCGCGACCCGCGCGGGCCGTGGGAGGCGCCGGTGCTGGTGAAGGCGGCCAGGGGGTGGATCGACCCGGCGCCGCTCTGGGACGACGACGGCAGCGCGTACCTGGTGCACGCCTTCGCGCGCAGCCGCTCCGGGATCAAGCACGTGCTGCACGTCGCCCGCATGAACCCGGACGGCACCCGCCTGCTGGACGAGGGGCGGCTGGTGTTCGGCGACTCCGTGCGGCACCCGACCCTGGAAGGGCCCAAGCTCTACAAGCGCGGCGGCTGGTACTACGTCTTCGCGCCGGCCGGCGGCGTCCCCACCGGCTGGCAGACCGTGCTGCGCTCCCGCAGCGTCTACGGGCCGTACGAGGACCGCATCGTCCTGGCGCAGGGGAGCACGCCGGTCAACGGCCCGCACCAGGGCGCCTGGGTGGACACGCCCGGGGGCGAGGACTGGTTCCTCCACTTCCAGGACCGCGGCCCGTACGGGCGCATCGTCCACCTGCAGCCGATGGCGTGGAAGGACGGCTGGCCCGTGATGGGCGCGGACCCGGACGGCGACGGCACCGGCGAGCCGGTGGCGGAATTCCGCAAGCCGGACGTGGGGCGCACGCATCCCCCCGCCGTGCCGCGGACGACGGACGAGTTCGCCGGGCCGCGCCCGGGGCTCCAGTGGCAGTGGAACGCAAACCCGCGCCCCGAGTGGTACTCGCTCTCGGAGCGCGCGGGCTGGCTGCGCATGCCCTCGCAGGCGCTCCCGGACGGCACGGAGAGCCTGTGGCCCGTCCCCGGCCTGCTCCTCCAGAAGCTCCCCGCCCCGGAGTTCACCGCCACCACGCGGCTTGACTTCCACCCCATGGCCGAGGGCGAGCGGGCGGGGCTGGTGCTGCTGGGGCTGGACTACGCGTACCTGGGGCTGCGCCGCACCGCGGGGGGGCTGGAGCTGGTGCAGGCCCGCGCAAAGGACGCGCACCAGGGCGGCCGGGAGACCGCCGTGCGGCTCCCCGCGGAGCCCGGTCCGCTCTACCTGCGCGTGATCGTGCGCGACAGCGCGGTCGCGCGCTGGTCGTACAGCCGCGACGGCGTGCGCTTCCAGGAGGTCGGCGAGCCCTTCCGGGCGCGCGAGGGCCGCTGGGTGGGCGCGCGGGTGGGGCTGTTCGCCGTCCGCCCGCGCGAGTCCGCCGCCGGCGGCCGCGCCGACTTCGACTTCCTGCGCTTCGCGCGGTGAGGCCCCCCATCCCCCCGCCCCCCTTCCGCCGCAAGCGAGGGAAGGGGGAGCACGACGGCCCTCACCCGGCTCGCTTGAGGCTCGCCACCCTCTCCCAATCCTGGGAGAGGGGACAACTGCTCGATTCCGTGCAGTCGTCCCCTCCCTCGCTTGCGGGGGAGGGGCGGCGCGCAGCGCCGGGGTGGGGGGCCCCAGCGGACGCCAGCGCGAAACCCGCGTGAGGGATGTCGGCCCGAAGGGGCGAGACCGCGCGGCTGTTTGCGCGGGCTCGACTCCGTTGGCGAGCGTTGTTTGCTCGCCTACGGAGCCGCAGCCCGACCCCGGCGCAGCCGGGGGCACGCCCGAACCCGCCGTAAAGCCGTGCCGTTCGACCCGTTGAGTACGAACACTTTCACGAAGAAGGCCATGCGACACCTGCGCCTCCTCCCGCTCCTCCTGCTGCTCGCGGCGTTCGCGTTCGCCGAGCGGCCGGTCACCCTGTACCTGGCCGGCGACTCCACGCTGGCGCACAAGCTGGTCACCCGGCGCCCGGAGACCGGGTGGGGCGAGGCGCTGCAGCAGCACTTCGACGTGGACCAGGTGCGCGTGGAGAACCACGCCCGCAACGGCCGCAGCACCCGCACCTTCATCGAGGAGGGCCGCTGGCGGGCCATCGTGGAGCGGCTGCGGCCGGGCGACTACGTGTTCGTCCAGTTCGGGCACAACGACGCATCCAGGGAGAAGACGGACCGCTACACCCCGCCCGCCGACTACCGCCGCAACCTGGCCCGCTTCGTCGCCGAGACGCGGGCGAAGGGAGCGAACCCGGTGCTGCTCACCCCGGTGCGCCGCCGCAAGTTCGACTCGACCGGCGTGCTGGTGGACACCCACGGCGAATACCCGGACCTGGTGCGCTCCGTGGCCAGGGAGCTGCGCGTGCCGCTGATCGACATGCACCGCAGCAGCGCCGGTGCGCTCTCCGCCCGCGGGGCCGAGGGGTCGCGCGCCCTGTTCCTCCAGCTCGGGGCGGGCGAGAACGCCAACTACCCGCAGGGGATCGAGGACAACACCCACTTCTCCCCGCTGGGGGCGGAGGTGATGGCCGCCCTCGCCGCGGAGGGGATTCGCGAGGCGGGGCTGGGGATCGCGAGGTTCCTCAAGGCGCCGGCCCCCGCCGCCGCGGCGAGGTGAGCGCCGTGCCCCACGAGATCCGAGCGAAGGGCCGCGCCCTCGTCCTTCCGACGCTCCGCCTCGCCGCCTTCGCGGCGGCGCTCCCGCTGGCCGGCTGCGCCGGCACGCTCCCCGCGCAGCAGCCGCAGCCCGAGCAGCAGCAGGCGCCGCGCGAGCGGGAGTCCGCGCTGCTGGCCCCCGCGCGCATCGCCGCGCTCCCGGCCGCGGAGCGGGGGGCGTGGGACCGCTACCTGGCCGCCTCGCGCCGGGCCGCGCAGGCGGACCGCGACGCCCTGGCCGCCGAGCTGCGCGCCGCCGGGCTGGACAAGGCTGTGCCCGCGCCGCGCGGCAACGGCTTCTCGGTGGATTCGAAAGCGACGCCGGAGTGGTACGCCGGCGCGGAGGCGCGCGCCGTCGCCGACGCCATCGTGTCGTTCCAGACGCCCACGGGCGGGTGGTCCAAGCGGATGGAGTTCGCCCGCACCCGCCGGCCGGGCGAGAGCTGGGCGAGCGAGGGGAACTGGAGCTGGGTGGGGACCTTCGACAACGGCGCCACCACCTCGCAGCTCCAGTTCCTCGCCCGGGCGGCGGCGGCGACCGGGGACGCCCGCTACCGCGCGTCGTACCTCCGGGGGCTGGAGTACCTGTACGCCGCGCAGTTCCCCAGCGGCTGCTGGCCGCAGGTGTACCCGCTGGTGGGCTCGTACCACGACGCGGCCACCTACAACGACGACGCCATGGTCAACGTCCTGCGCGTCGTCCAGGAAGCGGCGGAAGGAAAGGTCGAGTTCGTCCCGGCGGCCGGGCGGCGCCGCGCGGCGGAGAGCGTGCGGCGCGGCGTGGACTGCATCCTGGCGAGCCAGGTGGTGGTGGACGGCCGGCGCACCGTGTGGGGCGCGCAGCACGACCCGCTGACGCTGGCGCCCGTCAAGGCGCGCGCCTACGAGCACGCCTCGCTGAGCGGCCGGGAGAGCGCGGCGGTGGTCAACTTCCTGTTGACGCTGGACTCCGCGGACGCGCGCGTGGACACGGCCGTGCGCGCCGCGGTGCAGTGGTTCCGCGACGCGGCGCTCTTCGGCTACACCTACGAGGTCAAGGGCGGGCTGACCCCGAAGCCCGGGGCCGGGCCGCTCTGGGCGCGCTTTTACGAGATCGGCACCAACCGCCCCCTGTTCAGCAACCGCGACGGGGTGGTGCGCTACGCGTTCGCCGAGCTGGAGGAGGAGCGCCGCACCGGCTACGCCTGGTACACCGACGAGCCCGCCACCACGCTGCGCCGCTACGAGGCGTGGGCGCGCCGTCGTGCGTCACAGTCCACGTCGGCGCCCGCCGCGGCCCGGCCCGCCGCGCGCACGCCCTCCGCGGTGGTGGACGCGGCGCACCGGGGCGCCGAGGGCGCCGTGGTGCGGGGCGTCAAGACCTTCCGCAGCATCGGCGCGGCGCTGGCCGCGGCGCCCGTGCCGGACGGCGCGCCCTACGTGGTGTCCGTGCGCGACGGGCGCTACCGCGAGAAGCTGAGCGTGGACCGCCCCGACGTGCACCTGGTGGGGCAGAGCCGCGAGGGCACGGTGCTGACGTACGACGCGGCGGCGGGGATGCGCGCGCCCGGCGGGTGGACGTACGGCACCCGCGGCAGCTGGACGCTGCGCGTGGCCGCCCCCGGCTTCCGGCTGGAGCGGATGACGGTGGAGAACGCCTTCGACTACCTGGGGAACCAGGCCAAGCCGGAGGGCGACACCACGAAGGTCAACGGCGCGCAGGCCGTGGCGGTGATGCTGGACGAGGGGAGCGACCGCGCCGAGTTCCGCGACTGCGTGATCGCCGGGCACCAGGACACCCTCTTTCCCAACGCCGGCCGCAGCCACTTCCTGCGCTGCGCCGTGCTGGGGAGCGTGGACTTCATCTTCGGCGCGGGGACGGCGCTCTTCGAGGACTCGGACATCGTCTCGCGCGACCGCGGCAGCCGCACCAACAACGGCTACGTCACCGCGCCCAGCACCCCCCTCTCCCGGCCGTACGGCTTCGTCTTCCTGCGCAGCCGCCTCAAGAAGGAGACGCCGGCCCTGGCGCCGGCCTCGGTGGCGCTGGGCCGCCCCTGGCACCCCTCCGGCAACCCGGCGGCGGTGGGGAGCGCGGTGTTCATCGACAGCTGGATGGACGACCACGTCAAGGGGTGGGACAGCATGAACAGCACCGACGCGGCCGGCAGCCGGGTGGCGAACCGCCCCGAGGACGCGCGCTTCTTCGAGTTCGGCAGCACCGGCCCGGGTGCCGGCACGGGTCCCTCGCGCCGCCGGCTGAGCGAGGCCGAGGCGCGCGGCACCTACGCCCCGGCGCGGGTGCTGGACGGCTGGACCCCGGCGCCCTGAGCGGGTCCCGGTCCGGCCGGGCGGCCGGGCCGGGAAGTGGTGGTTCCCCGCCGGGTTGCGGGCGCGCGACGATCCGTGGACGAAAAGGTTGCGCCTCCGTTACGCGCGCACTAAATTCGGATCCGCTTTCGTTCTAAATAAGAACAATATCCCGCGCCCCTCCGTCCCGCGGCGCGGGCCAGCCGGAACCGCGGTCCAGTCCGTTCCCGGGATCACTCCTGCCCGCCGTCGCAGCGTGGTCCCTCCGCAGGGCGCAATTTGGACGTACTGCGTACAAATTATCCGAGCCGGTCAGTTCCCCCGGCGGTGCGGGCGCCCTCCGCGCTCCCGCCGGCAGCCCGCGTGGCTGCAGCGTCCCACCCCGACCCTCAAGGGTCACACCTTCCGGAGAAGTCCAGATGAAATGGACAGCCAGGCTCCTCGGTCTCCTCGCGCTCACCCTGCTGCCGGCCGTGGCGCACGCCCAGTCCGGCGGACGGATCACCGGCACGGTGACCGGGGGGACCGCCGCGCGCCCGCTCGCCGGCGTCACGGTGACGGTGGTGGGGACGCAGGCCACGGCGGTGACCGCCGCCGACGGGCAGTACACCCTCGCCAACGTGCCCGCGGGCACCGCGCGGGTGCGCGCGGCCGTGATCGGCTACGCGGCGCAGGAGCGGACGGTCACCGTCGCGGCGGGCCAGGCGGCCACCGCCGACTTCACGCTGGCCGCCGAGGCGATCTCGCTGGAGGGGCTGGTCGCGGTGGGCTACGGGACGCAGCGCCGGCGAGACCTCACCGGGGCCGTGGCCTCGGTGAACACCGAGGTGCTGCAGGAGAAGCCCATCACCTCCATCGACCAGATGCTGCAGGGCACCGCCCCGGGCGTCCAGGTCTCCACGGCGTCCAGCGCGCCGGGCGGCGGCATCTCCATCCGCGTCCGCGGCGGCACCTCGGTGTCGGAGGGGGTCAGCAACGAGCCGCTCTACGTCATCGACGGCTTCCCCATCGAGGTGGACTACGCCGCCGACAACAACCGGCTGAGCGGCGGGCGCGGCCAGGGGCTCAGCGTCCCCACCAACCCGCTCACCTCGCTGAACCCGCGCGACATCGAGAGCATCCAGGTGCTCAAGGACGCGTCGTCCACGGCCATCTACGGCGCCCGCGCCGCCAACGGCGTGGTGCTCATCACCACCCGGCAGGGCCAGGCCGGCGCGCCGCGCGTCAACTTCGAGGCGTCCACCGGCATCCAGAGCGTGTCCAAGCGCTACGACCTGCTCGACGGGCCGGAGTTCGCGCGGTTCGCCAACGACTGGGCCGCCAGCCAGGAGCTGGACCCCATCTTCAGCGACCCCGCCTCGGCGACCACCACCGACTGGCAGGACCTGATCTTCCGCACCGCCCCCATCCAGAACTACCAGCTCTCGCTCACCGGCGGCAGCAGCGGCGACAACGCCACGCGCTACGCGGTGTCGGGCGGGTACTTCGACCAGCAGGGGGTGGTGATCGGCTCGCAGTTCCAGCGCAGCTCGCTGCGGCTCAACCTGACGCAGGACGTCCGCGGCCGGCTGCGGCTGGGCACCACCCTCACCGGCAGCCGCGTGGAGACCTCCTTCGCGGCCACGGACGGCGCGGTGGGCGGCGCGGACGCCTCGGCGGTGGCGGCGGCGCTCCAGTCCATCCCCACCATCCCGGTGCGGCGCCCGGACGGCACCTACACCACCGTGGCGCTGGACGCGCCGGCGGCGCTCAACGTGGGCGCCAGCGACCTGCAGAACCCGGTGGCGGTGCTGGAGAACATGAACGACGAGCTGGGCGACACGCGGATCCTCACCAACAGCTACGCCGAGCTGGAGATCGCGGACGGGCTCAAGCTGCGCAGCAGCCTGGGCGCCAACGTCACCAACCGGCAGCGCGACACCTACTGGCCCCGCGAGACCTTCCGCGGCCGGCAGGCGAACGGGCAGGCGATCCGCGGGCGCAACGAGACCACCTCCATCCTCAACGAGAACACGCTCTCGTTCGACCGCACCTTCGGCGACCTGCACTCGCTGAACGCGGTGGTGGGCTACACCCGCCAGCGGCAGGAGAACACCAGCACCAGCATGCTCAACGAGCAGTTCCTCAGCGACGTCCTGGACTTCGAGGACATCGGCGGGGGGAACCGCTCGGGCGGGCCCGTGGTGAGCTCCGGCTCCAGCCGCACCACCATCGTCTCGTACCTGGGCCGGGTGAACTACAACCTGCTGGGCCGCTACATCTTCACCCTCACCGGCCGTCGCGACGGATCGTCCCGCTTCGGGCCGGAGCGCAAGTGGGGCTTCTTCCCCTCGGCCGCCGTCGCCTGGCGCGCCTCGGACGAGCCGTTCCTGCGCGACGTGGGCGCGCTCAGCGACCTCAAGCTGCGCGCCTCCTACGGCGCCGCCGGCAACGCGGCCATCAGCCCGTACCAGTCGCTGGCCGTGCTGGGCGGCCGCACCGCGGTCTTCGGGGACGTGATCGCCCCCGGCTACCGGCAGACCCGCCTGGCGAACGAGGAGCTCGGGTGGGAGACCACCCGCCAGTTCGACGCCGGGGTGGACCTGGGGCTGTTCGACAACCGGGTCACCCTGACGGCGGACTACTACAACCGCCACACCGAGGACCTGCTCCTGCAGGTGCAGCTCCCCATGGAGACCGGCTTCCGCGAGGCGTTCCAGAACGCGGGCGCGGTGCAGAACCGCGGCGTGGAGCTGGCCCTGGGCGTGGCCGCGCTGCGCGGCGACGGCTACGACACGCCGCGCTGGAGCAACAGCTTCAACTGGTCGCGCAACCGCAACGAGGTGCTGGACCTGGGCCCGGTGGACATCCTCCGCGTGCGGGGCATCAGCGCCAACTTCAACTTCCCCGGCTCCAACGTCCGCGTGGGCGAGCCCATCGGCGTGTTCTACGGCTACAAGACCAGCGGCATGTTCCGCGACTCGGCGGAGGCGGCGGCCTACCCCGCCACCCTCCCCAACCGCCGCTTCCAGGCGGGCGAGGCGCGGGTGCTGGACCTGAGCGGCCCGGACGGCAGGCCGGACGGGGTGATCAACGAGCTGGACCTCGTCCGCATCGGCGATCCCAACCCGGACTACCAGCTGGGGTGGAGCAGCACCTTCGGCTGGCGCGGCTTCGAGCTGTCCACGCTCGTCAACGGGTCGTTCGGCGCGGACGTCCTCAACCTCAACCTGATCCGCGTGGAGGGCGGCGCGCCCTCCACCAACATCACCCGCGACCGCTTCCGCGACGCCTGGACGCCGGAGAACCCGAACGCGAAGTACCCGCGCATCGGCGTGTCCTCGCAGTCCATCGGCTCCAACTACGTGGACACCATGCTGGAGGACGGGTCGTACCTGCGCCTCGGCAGCGTGACGCTGGCCTTCAACCTCCCGGAGAGCTGGGTGCGCGGCCGCGGCTTCCGCGAGACGCGGGTGTTCGCCACCGGCGGCAACCTGTTCACCTGGTCGGACTACAGCGGCTACAACCCGGACGTCAGCAGCTCGGGGGTGGGCAACATCAACCGCGGCGTGGACGTGGGCGCGTACCCGCTGGCCCGCACGCTGACCCTCGGCGTCAACATCGGCTACTAGGAGCGGGAACCCGACGATGATGATCAGAAGACACCTGGCCGCCGTGCTCGCCGCCCTGGCGCTGGCGCTCCCGGCCTGCGACGACGGCGAATTCCTCACCGAGGTCCCCCGGGACTTCGTGGGGCCCGAGAACTTCTTCCGCAACGCGGACGACGCCATCGCCGCGGTGAACGGCGTGTACGCCGGCTTCATCTCGCCGCTGAACTGCGGCAGCGACGACTACTACGGCCGCAACTTCCTGATGCTGGTGGAGTACCCGGGCGATGCGCTCACCTCGCGCTACGGGGCCACGCACGACCGCGGCGGCATCGACGCGTTCAACATCACCACCGAGCACCCGTACCTGGCCACCACCTGGCTGTGCGCCTACTCGTCCATCGGGAGCGCCAACCTGGTGGCCGCCAAGGTGCCGGGGATCACGGGGATGGACGCTGCGCTCCGCGACCGGGTGGTGGCGGAAGCGCGCTTCCTGCGCGCCATCCACTACTTCAACCTGGTGCGCCTGTTCGGCGACGTGCCGCTGCGCCTGGAGCCGGTGAGCGAGGTGGGCGACCTGGCGATGCCGCGCACCCCCGCCGCCGAGGTGTACCGGGCGATCATCGCGGACCTGGAGTTCGCGGCGGAGAAGCTCCCGGCCTCCTACGCCGGGGTCCCCGGCGCCAACACCGGCCGGGCCACCCGGGGCGCGGCGCAGGCGCTGCTCGCCAAGGTCCACCTGCAGTTCGGCGCGGTGCACGGCGGCGGGGCGGCCTCGTTCAACGCGGCGGCGGCGCTGCTGCGGCAGGTGGCGGCCAGCAACCAGTACCGGCTGCTCCCCGACTTCGCCAGCGTGTTCGCGGTGAACAACGAGATGAACGCGGAGGTGGTCTTCGCGGTGCAGCTCACCCGCGTGTCGGGGCTGGGCGGGCGCATCGGGCAGCACGTGGCGCCCATCGGCTCGGGGCTCTCGGGCGTGCAGCCGGGCGGCATCTCGTTCTACCCGGAGTGGCCGTTCTACCGCGACTGGAACCCCGCCGACCGGCGCAAGGCGGGCACCTTCGCCACCGAGTACGTCCACCCCACGCGGGGGCTGCTGAAGTGGTCGCGCCCCATGACGGGCACCAACGCGCAGATCACCACCGCGCTCAACAACCTGGGCACCCCCGGCGGCGGCCCCTGGCTGCGCAAGTCGCTGGACCCGCAGGCGGTCTCGGGCGCGGGCGACGAGAACGACATCATCCTGCTGCGCTACGCGGACGTGCTGCTGATGCTGGCCGAGGCGGTCAACGAGGCGTCCGGCCCCACGGCCGAGGCCTACGCGGCGGTCAACGCGGTGCGCGCCCGCGCCGGCCTCCCCGCGCTCCCGGCGGGCCTGAGCCAGCAGCAGTTCCGCGAGGCGGTGCAGGTGGAGCGGCGCTACGAGTTCGTCCTGGAGGGCCAGGCGTACTTCGACATGCAGCGCCACTGGAACTGGTCCAAGGCGCGCGTGGAGGCCCACATCCAGGCCGGCAAGACCGTGGCGCAGGGCGGCCAGGGCCTGAACGCCACCCCCTGGGGGAACAGCGTCCCCAAGGTGGGGATCAGCGCCGGCGTGGTGGAGGACAAGTACCGGTTCTTCCCCATCCCCTCCTCGGCGCGCTCCACCAACCCGCAGCTGACGCAGAACCCGGGCTGGTGAGCCGGACGCCGCTCGGCGGCGGGAGTCGGACGTGACGAAGGGGCGCTTCCTCGGCGAGGGAGCGCCCCTTCGGTTCTATCGGGACCCCAGGCCCCCTCCCCAAACCCCTCCCCCGCAAGCAGGGGAGGGGCTTTTCTCGTGCGTGAACGGGTAGTGGGCTGCGTCGGCGGGCCCCCACCCGGCTCGCTTTAGGCTCGCCACCCTCCCCCAATTCTGGGGGAGGGCTTCCTGACCCT
>JBFMFL010000599.1:0-1706 GCA_040752145.1 Gemmatimonadota bacterium | reverse complement strand
CTGGAGGCGCTGGCGGCCGATCCCCGGCGGCCCCTGTCGCGGGTGCCGCTGCTGGGCGGCGCCGAGCGCGCGCAGGTGCTGGAGGAGTGGAAGGGCGCGGCGCTGGAGGTCCCGCGCGCCTGCGTACACGAGCTGTTCGCCGCGCAGGCGGCGCGCGCCCCCGGCGCGGCGGCGGTGCGCTTCCGGGGCGAGGCGCTGAGCTACGCCCAGCTGGAGCGGCGCGCCAACCGCCTCGCCCACCACCTGCGCCGCCTGGGCGTGGGAGCCGAGGCGCGCGTGGGCGTCTGCCTGGAGCGCACCCCGGAGCTGCTGGTGGCCCTGCTGGGCGTGCTCAAGGCCGGCGGCGCCTACGTGCCGCTGGATCCGGCCTACCCGCGCGAGCGCCTGGGCTGGATGCTGGAGGACGCAGCCGTCGAGCTCGTCCTGACCTCCAGCGCCCTGGCCGGCGTGCTCCCCGGCGGCGCCCGCGCCCTGGCGCTCGACGCCGCGGGCCCGGCTATCGACGCCGAACCCGACACGGCACCCGCGACCGGCGTCGGTCCCGAGAACCTGTCGCACGTCATCTTCACCTCGGGATCGACGGGCCGGCCCAAGGGGGTGATGATCCGCCACGCCTCCGTCGTCGTCCTGCTGCACTGGCTGCGCGGCATCGTCTCGGACGAGGAGCGCGCGGCCGTGCTCTTTTCCACCTCCGTCAGCTTCGACGTCTCGGTCGCCGAGATCTTCGGCACGCTCTGCTGGGGCGGCACGCTGGTGCTGGTGGAGAACGCCCTGGAGCTGGCGAGCGTGGACGAGCCGGTGGTCCACGCCAGCATGGTGCCCACCGCCGCCGCCGAGCTGCTGCGCGCGGGCGGGATCCCGGCCTCCGTGCGGACGCTGAACCTGGGCGGCGAGCCGCTGCCCAACGACCTGGCGCAGGCGCTCTACGGGCTGCCGCACGTCGAGAAGGTGGGCAACCTGTACGGGCCCACCGAGGACACCACCTACTCCACCTATGCCCTGGTGGAGCGCGGCGCGGACCGGGTGCTCGTGGGGCGGCCGGTGGCGAACACGCGGGCGCTGGTGCTGGACGCGGAGCTGGAGCCGGCCCCGGTGGGCGTGGTGGGCGAGCTGTACCTGGCCGGCGACGGGCTCTCGCGCGGCTACGCGGGGCGCCCCGAGCTGACGGCGGAGCGCTACCTGCCGGACCCGTTCGGCCCGGCCGGCTCGCGGATGTACCGGGTGATGGACCGCGTGCGCTGGCTGGCCTCGGGGGAGCTGGAGTACTTCGGGCGCACGGACTTCCAGGTCAAGGTGCGCGGCTTCCGCATCGAGCTGGGCGAGATCGAGAGCGCCCTGCGCGCGCTCCCGGAGGTGCGCGAGGCCGTGGCCGTGGTGCGCGAGGACGCCCCGGGCGAGCGGCGGATCGTCGCCTACGTGGTCGGCTCCGGCGCGGCGGTGGGCGCGACCGAGCTGCGGGCGTACCTGCGGGAGCGCCTGCCGGAGTACATGGTGCCCTCCGCGTTCGTGGCGCTGGAGGCGCTGCCGCTGACGGGCTCGGGGAAGATCGACCGGCGGGCGCTCCCGGCGCCGGAGCGCCTGGAGGCGGAGGGCTTCGCCGCGCCGAGGACGCCGGTGGAGGAGGTGCTGGCGGGGATCTTCGGCGAGGTGCTGGGCGTGGAGCGGGTGGGGGCGCACGACGACTTCTTCGAGCTGGGCGGGCAGTC
>JBFMFL010000598.1:0-1713 GCA_040752145.1 Gemmatimonadota bacterium | reverse complement strand
CGTTCAGCCGCGGCTACGCGGCAGCTCAGACCGGCCCGGTGACCTTGATGCTCACGGTCGCGTCGGGGCGCATCGGCACCACCAGCGGCGAGCTCTGCATCAGCATCCAGCGCGCGCTGGGGTCGGGGGTCACCCACGACTTGTTGAAGTAGCGCAGGCCCATGAAGCTCTCCGCCTCCTCGTCGTAGATGCCGCCGTACGCGCGGGTGCCCTCCACCTGGGCGCCGCACATCACGACGCGCCCGGCGTCCATCAGCTCCGCCTCCGAGCCGTCCACCTCGAAGAAGGTCTGCTTGTAGACGAAGAAGTCGAACTCGCCGATGGTGCCCACGTACTTGGAGGTGGCCGCCTGGCGGGGGCCCATCTCGACCTCCGACCGGGAGCCGCGCAGCGAGTCCAGCAGGATCTTCTTCTCGTCGGTGGTGAGCCGGGCCTTGAGCAGGCGCCAGGCGCTCGGGTCCATCGTCACCTCCAGCTGCTGCGCGCCGGAGACGTCGTAGACGAGCTGCGCCCACTCCTCCAGGTCCTCCAGCGGCGTCGCCGTCCCCTGGTCCCACCGCTTGGCGCCGGTGAGCTGGATGGTGAGCTGGGGATCCCGGCGGAAGTCCACCAGGCGGGTGCCGAAGCCCTCGCCCGTGACGGTGACCTTGCCGAAGCGCAGGACCTGCGAGGCCATCCACTCCTCGCGGTTGGTGAGCATCTGGAGCTGGTCCGCGACGTTCTGCCGCACGAGAGCGCGCCGGCGCTGCTCCGGGGTGAGGGAGCCGCCGATGGTCTCGCCGGCCAGGCGGCGGACCTTGTCGAAGGGGTTGAAGCGCCGCTTGTCCTTGATGTAGGCGGGGCGGACGGCCTCGGTGTTGTAGCCGAGGTTCTCCACCACCTTCCCCTCGACGAGCGGGGAGACGAACGGCGCGAGCCGCGGCCGGTTCTTCAGCCGGTCGATCAGGATGAACTCCCCGCCCTGCTCCTCCACGTACGGGAAGTAGCGCGAGAGGAAGTGCGTCCGCGGCTGCGGGAGCGCGGTGACCAGCCGGATCAGGAAGCCGGTCGCGAAGATGTCGATCGCCATGATCAGGCCCTCACCGTGTCGCGGAGCTGGATGCCAGCGTCCGCCAGGTCCCAGAACGTGGAGTCGGCGGTGTGGCCGGCCCCGAAAATCACCTTGTTGCGGTTGAACACGCCGGTCAGGTAGACCAGCGCCGTCTTGACGCCGGCGGAGGTGTCCACGCCCTCGGCGAGGACGACGCGCGCCGCCTCCGACCCGTCCGCCGCGGCCGCGGCGGTCAGCTTGAACTGGCCCTTGGTTGCGCCCTCGGCGGTGATGCGCCCCAGCACCGCGCCGCGCTCCAGCACCTGGCCCTGGGCGATGCTCACGTCCGCCCCGCTCAGCGCGGGGAACTCCCCGGCGATCAGGTCGTCGTGGGGCGTGCTGGGGCCGAGATCTTCCGCCCCCGGCCCCTCGTAGATGTCCCTCATGATCGTTCGGCTCCGATGGTTGGGAGTGGGTGGATCAGGTGCCGGCTTTCAGGACGGCGTCCAGCTCGGCGTCCTCCTCCGCCTTCGCGTCGTCCACGCCGGAGACGTGCTTGGCACCGGGCTTGGGGAGCCCCTGCTCGATGCGCTGCACGTTGGCGAGGTGCGCCGCGGCCGCGGCGGCGTGCGGGGGGCGCCCCGGCCCCGCCGGCCCGGGCCTGGCCCCCCCGGGCGGCCCCC
>JBFMFL010000597.1:0-1713 GCA_040752145.1 Gemmatimonadota bacterium | reverse complement strand
GACGGCGTGTCGGCCGAGCTTTCTGCCGAGGGTCGGGAATCCCTCCCCCAGAATTGGGGGAGGGTGGCGAGCCTGAGCGAGCCGGGTGGGGGCGCCCCGGAGGACGCAGCTCATCCCCGGTTCACGCACGAAAAAAGCCCCTCCCCTGCTTGCGGGGGAGGGGTTGGGGAGGGGGCCTGCCGCGGCTACTTCACCTGGTCGATGAACACTTCCAGGTGGTGGTTCACGCGGAAGCCGGCGATGCCGTCGGTGGAGAGCTCGCTCTTCGGGCGGCGGGCGACCTCCTGGCCGTTGACGGAGAACACCACGTCGGCGCCCTGCACGGCCACGCCCAGCACGTTCTCGGCGCCGGTCGTGCCCTCCACCTTCCTGATGGCGGCGTGGGGGGTCCAGTCCACCACCTTGGTGCGGACGTCGCCCTTGCGGTCGGCGATGAAGAACTCGCCGGTCTGGCGCACCAGGAAGTAGGAGTAGCGCTGCTCCGCGCCGTCCAGGCCGCTGCCGCCGATCACCAGGCCGTAGGCCTCCGGGTGCTGCGACGCCTTGGGCTGGCGGAAGCGGGCGGCGTAGGCGTAGTCGCCCTGCTTCGCCCAGGCGGGGTTGTAGTACACGGCGCCCACCGGGCCGGTGGCGGCGTGCAGCTCGCCGCCGCCGTGGTCCATCAGCCACACCTGGTCGCGCGGTCCGTCGCGGTCCGTCCGCACCGCCCACCCGGCGGGGTAGCGCGCGTGGTCGGGCGCCTGCGACGACGCGGGCTGCCCCTGCACGTGCGGGGTGGGCTGGGCCTGCTGCTGCGGCTGTCCGTGCTGGTGCGTCTGCTGGGCGGCCGCGGGGGCGGCGGCGGAGAGCGCGGCGAGCGCGAGGAGGAGCGTACGCATGGCGGCGGGTCCTGGGATGGGGTGTCCGGGGGAGCGGCGCGGCGGGGCCGCGAGGGACAAGATAATCGCCCCCGCGGCGCCGTGCACGGGTCCCGGACGGGCTACCGCTCCAGCACCACGTGGTAGGTGCGCTCGGCGAAGGGGTGGATCTCCACCGCCGTCCAGCCGCGGGCGCGGTAGCGGGCGCGCAGCTCCAGGATCATCTCGTAGGTCAGCGTCTCGGGGACGGACAGCCAGTGCACGACGCGGCCCGGCGCCGTCCCCGGCTCGCCGATCCGCTGGTTCAGGATCGTCTCGAACTGGTCGCAGATGCTGCGGTCGGCGGCGGTGAGCTCGGCGAGCTCGCTGAGGTACGGCATGGCGGTGTCTCCTCCGGGGTCGTCTCGGGTGACCGTGACCCCTGCACCTTTGCAGGAAGCCGGCCAGCCGGGCGCGCCGCCCCTACTGGATCCGCCCCAGCCGGCGCAGCTGCGGCACCCGCCACGCCATCACCGCCACCACCAGCAGCGTCATCGCCCCGCCGAACACCACCGAGGGCACCGTCCCCATCAGCCGCGCCGCCACCCCCGACTCGAACTGCCCGATCTCGTTGGACGAGCCGATGAAGATGCTGTTCACCGACGACACCCGCCCCAGCATGTGGTCCGGGGTGAGCACGGTGAGCAGGGTGGAGCGGATCACCACGCTGACGTTGTCCACCATCCCGCTGAGCGCCAGCAGCCCCAGCGACAGCGCGAAGCTGCGCGACAGCCCGAAGCCGATCATGCACGCCCCGAACACGGCCACGCACGCCAGCAGGGTGCGCCCGGCGCGCTGCAGGGGCGGGCGGTGCGCC
>JBFMFL010000596.1:0-1733 GCA_040752145.1 Gemmatimonadota bacterium | reverse complement strand
CCCGTTCCCCATCGGCGGCGGGGGGTGGGGCGGGGGAGGCGGCTTCGGGGGCGGGGGCTTCGGCGGGGGCGGGTTCGGCGGGTTCGGCGGTGGTGGGGGGGGCGGCGGCGGGGCCGGGCGGGGGTGGTGACCGGAACACGGAGAGGAGCGATGGGGAAAGAGACGGGGCCGGCGGAGCGGCTGGCGCGGGAGCTGGAGCGGACCTACGGCGACGCGCTGGTGTCGGTGGTGCTGTACGGCTCCGCGGCGCGCGGGGACTTCCACGAGGGGGTGTCCGACCTGAACGTGCTGGTGCTGCTGCGCGACACCGCCCCCGCCACGCTGCGCCGCGCCTCCGGCCTGGCGCGCGGGTGGGTGGAGGAGGGGAACCCGCCGCCGCTGGTGATGGGGGTGGAGGAGTGGCGGCGCTCCGCGGACGTGTTCCCGGTGGAGCTGTCCGACATCCGCGACGCGCACCGCGTGCTGCACGGCGGCGACCCGTTCCAGGGGATCCGCATTGACCCGGCCGACCTGCGGCACCAGTGCGAGCACGAGCTCAAGGGCAAGAACATCCAGCTCCGCGAGCGCTACCTGTTCTCCGCCGGGGAGCCGGAGGAGCTGGGGCAGGTGCTCAAGAAGTCGCTCTCCACCTTCCTGGTGCTCTTCCGGGCGGTGCTCCGCCTGCTGGGCGAGGAGGGGGTCCGCGACCCGGAGCAGGTGATCGTGAGGACGGCGCAGCGGGCGGGGTTCGATCCCGCCGCGCTGCTGGAGATCCTCCGCGCGCGGCGGGAGGCGCGGCGCTTCCACCCGGACGCGGAGGACCGGGTGGTCACGGGGTACCTGGACGCGGTCGCGCGGGTGGTGGACTTCGTGGACCGGCTCCCCGCGGCGCGGGGGAGGACGGCGGGGGAATGAACAACCCATTCGGGAGGAGATCGATGCGGCTCACGCGGCTTGCTGTGGCGCTCTCGCTGGTCGCCACGCTCCCGGGGTGCGGCTACAACCGCATCCAGGAGCTGGACGAGCGGACGGAGGAGCTCAAGTCCAACATCGGGGTGGAGCTGACCAACCGGAACCAGCTCATCCCCAACCTGGTGTCGACGGTCAAGGGCGCCGCGGCGTTCGAGCAGGAGACGTACACCGGCGTGGCCGAGGCGCGCGCCGGGCTGCGGAACGCCGAGGCGCAGCTCACGCAGTCGCAGCAGCAGGTGTCGCAGGCGGTGCAGAGCGGCGACGTGGAGCGGCTGTCGCAGGCGGACGCGGCGGTGACGCGCTCCATCGGCACGTACCTGAACCTGGCGGTGGAGGCGTACCCGCAGCTGCGGGCCACGCAGAACTTCACCATGCTCCAGGACCAGCTCACCGAGAGCGAGAACCGGATCAGCGTGGCGCGCCGCGACTACAACGCGGGGGTGCGCGAGTACAACTCGTACATCCGGTCGTTTCCCCAGGTGGTCACGGCGCGGGTGACGGGGGCGGAGCGCAAGGAGCCGTTTCAGCCGCCCGCCGGTTCGGAGCAGGCGCCGACGGTGGACTTCGGGCAGCCGTAGACGTTTCCTCGGGCTTTTGGCGTGGGGCCGCTCCGGAACCAGGCCAAACTGCCGGCCTGTTTCCTGCGCGGGTCGCGGAGCCAGCGGAAACTGCCCCGCTGTCTCCGCTCCGGCTCCGGGAGCCCCGCCAAACTGCCGGCGGGTCTCCCTCCGCTCACGGTGGGGGAACCGAAAACACAACGTGCCGGGAGCGTCGCTGCGCTC
>JBFMFL010000595.1:0-1738 GCA_040752145.1 Gemmatimonadota bacterium | reverse complement strand
GACCGCGAAGAAGAGCCGCGGCGGGGGTGCGGGCGGCGGCGGGTCGCACGGCATCGGCGACCACCTGCGCCAGTTCGCCCGCTCGCGCCCGGAGGGGTGGGGCCACGACGACTGGCTGGGGCTGCTGGAGGAGCTGCGCGGCCACGGCCACGACGTGTCCGACGAGAGCGCGGTGGGGCGGCAGCTGGAGCGCGAGCGGCTTCTCCACCAGCTGGAGGGGGTGGACGGGCTGGGGGACCGCGCCGGCGCCCTCGCGGAGCGCTTCGGCACGCTGTACAGCCTGCGCCACGCCGGCGTGGACGAGATCGCCGGGGTGCAGGGGATCGACCGGGAGACGGCGGAGCGCATCAAGCAGCGCTTCGGCTGAGCGGCGGGCGCTCCACCCCCGCCCGTGACGCCCCCGCCGCCAAGGCGGGGGCGTCGCCGTTTGCGGCCGCCGCTTCCGCGCCCGCGCGGCGGTGAGTACATTGCCCCTTCCGCCCGCACCCGCCTCCGCGCGATGAATCCGGCCCCCCGCGGCGCCGCGTATCCATCCCGGGGAGCGACCCCGCCGCAGCCCGGCCTCCGGCACCCGTGCAGACTCGAATGCGCCTCGCCATGCAGAAACCGAGGGAGAGCCGGGGCCCCACCCGGGCCGGCGGCCCCCCATGAGCGCGATGCTGGCGCACGACGAGCTGCGCGCCATGCTGGCCGCCGAGGCGCTGGGCGCGCTCGCCGGGCCGGAGCGGGACGCGCTCCTCGCCCACGTGGCCGGGTGCGAGGAGTGCGCGCGGGAGCTCGCCTCCCTGCGCGACGCCGCGAGCGAGCTGGCGCTGGCCGTCCGCCCCGTGCCGCTGGACCCGGAGCGCTCCGCCGGGATCCGCGCGCGCCTCCTGGCCCGCGCCGCCGCCGAGCGGGCCTCGCCGGACGCCGCGGACGAGCCCCCCGACGCCCCGGCGATCCCCCTGCGCCGCGAGCCGGCGCCCGTCCCCGCCCGCCGCGCTCCGCGCGCCGGCTGGTGGGCCGCAGCCGCGGCCGTGGCGCTGCTGGTGGGCGCATATGCCTGGGCCGTGTCGCTGAACAGGGGGGTGGAGGCGCTGCGCGGCCGCCTGGCCGCCGTGCAGGCCGAGCGCGAGGCCCTGCGCGGCGAGCTGCGCCGCCGCGAGAGCGCACTGGACGAGCTGGCCGCGCCCGGGGTGCGCGTGATCGACGTGGCCTCGCCCGCGCGGCGCGCGCCCTCCGGCCGCATGTTCTGGAACCCGGCCACCGGCACCTGGACCTTCTTCGCGCACGACCTCCCCCCGGTCGCCGACGGGCGCGAGTACCAGCTCTGGCTGGTCACCCCCGCCGGCCCGCGCAGCGCCGGCACCTTCCGCCCCGACGCCCGGGGCGAGGCCCGCGTCAGCGCCCGCTACGACCTCCCCGCCGACTCGCTGCGCGCCGTTGCAGTCACCGAGGAGCCCGCCGGCGGCCTCCCCGCGCCCTCCGGCGAGATGGTGGTGGTGGGGACCTTTTCCACCCGCTGACCCTCCCCTTTCGCGGGCGCTCCCCCGAGGGGCGCGGACCACCCCGGTGGCCCGCGCCCCTCGGCCTTTCTGCGTCCGTCCCTCGACGGCGACGGCGGCGCGCTCCGGCGGGCTCCGGTGCAGGTGGTCGGCCGGGGGATGCTGCTCCGGGGGAGCCGAACTCGCCGGCGCTCCGCCTGCGCTTTCGGGATCACGCTGGCTTCGAACATGACGTTCCCCCTGCGCAGCCTCCC
>JBFMFL010000594.1:0-1744 GCA_040752145.1 Gemmatimonadota bacterium | reverse complement strand
CGAGCCTCAAGCGAGCCGGGTGGGGGCCCCCAGCGGACGCCAGCACCAGCCCCGCGTGAGGGATGCGAGCGCGCAGCGGCGAAACCCAACAGCAGTACCGTTGGGGTTCGCCTCCGTTACGCACGGTCGTATCGTGCGTAACGGAGCCGCAGCCCGACCCCGCGCCAGCGGGGGCACGCCCGAACCCGCCGTACATCCGTTCAGAACGCATCACGCCGTGCCCCTTGCGGAGCGCCCGACCCGCTGCTATACTCCCCGCCGTGCGACAGCGCACCGCGGCGATTTCTTGCGATTGCTCCGCGTTACAAATGTGCTAAACCGCCGCGGGGTCCCGCGCGGAAGCGCTGCGGGACCCTTTTTGACATCCATGGATCCGGCCCGCCCGAAAGCGCGGGCGGAGCGAGTGCTTTGACCGACAGCTTGGCGGGCTCGCTCCTGAAACGGAACCCCGCCTAAAGCGTCGTCAGGGCCCGCCGTCCCAACGATGGCGGGCCCTCGTCTTTGCCGCGACGCTCCACCCGTACCGCACCACTCTTCAGGAGACCCATGAGCACCGTCCTCAACTCCACCGAGGCCCCCGCGGCCGTCACCTACACCTTCACCTCGGAGTCCGTCTCGGAGGGGCACCCGGACAAGGTCTGCGACTTCATCGCCGACTCCATCCTGGACGCCCACCTGGAGCAGGACCCCCGGAGCCGCGTCGCGTGCGAGGTGCTCTGCAAGGAGGACACGGTGGTGCTGGCGGGCGAGATCACCTCGGGCGCCCGGGTGGACTTCGAGGCCGTCGTGCGTGGCGCCATCCGCGAGATCGGCTACACGGACGCGGACCAGCCCTTCCGCGCGGACGACGTCAAGATCCTGTCGTTCCTGTCGGCGCAGGCGGCGGAGATCGACCAGGGCGTGACCGCCACCACCTCGCTGGTGGGCGAGCAGGGCGCGGGCGACCAGGGGATCATGTTCGGCTACGCCACGGACGAGACCCCGGAGCTGATGCCGCTCCCCATCCTGCTGTCGCACCGCCTGGCCCGCGTGCTGGCGCGCCACCGCAAGGAGGGCACGGTGGACTGGCTCCGCCCCGACTCCAAGACCCAGGTGTCGGTGCAGTACGAGGGGAACCGCCCGGTCGCCGTCACCGACGTGCTCATCTCCACGCAGCACTCCGCCGCCGCGGAGCGCGAGGCCATCCGCCACTTCCTGGCGACGACGATCATCCCCGAGGGGCTGGAGGGGTGGTACCACGACGACCTGCGCATCCTGGTGAACCCCACCGGGAGCTTCGTGCAGGGCGGCCCGTCGGCGGACGCGGGCGTGACCGGGCGCAAGATCATCGTGGACACCTACGGCGGCGCGGGCCGGCACGGCGGCGGCGCGTTCTCCGGCAAGGACCCCAGCAAGGTGGACCGCAGCGGCGCCTACTACTGCCGCTACGTGGCCCGCCAGGTGGTCAAGGCCGGCCTCGCCAACAAGGCCGAGGTGCAGGTGGCGTACGCCATCGGCGTGGCGCAGCCGGTCTCGGTGAAGGTGGACACCTTCGGCACGGGCGACGAGCGCAAGGCGGCGGACTTCGTGCGCGGCTTCGACTTCCGCCCCGCGGCGATCATCGAGCAGCTGGACCTGCTGCGTCCCTTCTACCGGCAGACCACCAACTACGGCCACTTCGGCAAGTCGGAGCTGCCCTGGGAGGCGTGAGCCTGAACGGAAGTGCGAAAGTGCGTGAGTGCGGGAGTGCGAAAGTGAACCGCAC
>JBFMFL010000593.1:0-1757 GCA_040752145.1 Gemmatimonadota bacterium | reverse complement strand
ACGGCGCCCGCCCGCGCGCCGTTCCGCCGTTCCCATGGTTCCCACAAGCTGTTCGGGGGGAGACTCGCCGGCAGTTTGGCGAGGCTCCCCCCGGCGGAGGGAAACCCGCCGGCTGTTTGGCGGGGTTCCCGGAGCCCGCGCAGGAGACGGACAGCAGTACCGTCCGGCTCCGGAGCGGCCCGCTAGATCACGACGATCACGACGATCACTGCGTACAAGGCGTGCCGAGAGGCGGCACCGGCCGGTCCACGGCGGGACGGGCGGGGGCGTTCGCCACCTGGCCGGTGATGTCGGAGATCAGCCCCGTGATCCGCGCCAGCTTGGTGAAGTCGATCTTGTCGATCTCGTCGGACGGCTTGTGGTAGTCCTCGTGCAGCCCCGTGGTGAAGAAGGTGACGGGGATGCCGTAGCGGGCGTAGTTGTAGTGGTCGGAGCGGCAGTAGATCTGCTCCGGGTGCCCGGGGGCGTCGAAGGTGTAGTCCAGCCCCAGCGGGCGCGGCTGCCGGGCGTTGGCGGCCTCCACCAGGTCGCCCAGCTGGCTGGAGACGCGGCGCGAGCCCACCAGGTACACGGAGTCCGGGTGGTTGCGCCCGATCATGTCGATGTTGATCTGCGCGACGATGGAGTCGCGCGGCACCGTGGGGTGGTCGGTGAACCACTCGGAGCCGAGCAGCCCCTCCTCCTCGGCGGTGTGCCACACGAACAGCAGCGACCGGGCCGGGCGCTGCGCCTGCGGGAGCGCGGCGTAGCGGTTGGCGATGGCCAGCACGGCGGCGGTGCCGCTGCCGTCGTCGTCGGCGCCGTTGTTGATGGAGTCGCCGGCGACCGGCTCGGTGACGCCGACGTGGTCGTAGTGCGCGCCCACGGCCACGTACTCGCCGGCGCGGCGCGGGTCGCTCCCGGGGAGCACGCCCACCACGTTCCAGGCGTCCACCCGGTTCTCGTTCTCCTGCACCCGCCAGCGGAACGTGCCAAGCCCCGTGCGCGGCTGCCGGCCGAGCGGGCCTCCCACCAGCCGCTCGGCGGCGGCGGGCGAGACGATGAACACCGGGGGCCCGCCCGTGGGCCCGGTCTGCTGCGCGCCGGTGTCCAGGCGCAGCGAGGCGCCGGCGCTCTCCTGGAGGTACTCCCACGCCTGCTGCATGAAGGGGCCCTCGTTGACCAGCAGGATGGCGGCGACGGGGCTGCCGGGCGCCCAGAGCTGGGCCAGGTCGAAGCGGGGGCTCTGCGCGGCGACGCCCTGCGGGACGCCGTAGCGCATCACCAGCACGGCGCCGCGCAGCTGCTCGGGGCGCAGCTCCTGGGCGGCGGTGACGCCGGGGTCGGCCTGGTAGCCGCCGAAGACGATGGGGCCCTCGCCTGTGGCGCGGGGGCTCCCCGGCACGTCGCTGAGCCCGGAAAGGAGCGCCAGGTCCGCGGAGCCGAGCGTCGCCTCGCCGCGCGGGGTGCGCGCGGTGGCCTGCACGCTGGAGCTCTCGCGGACGAGCGGGACGCGCGCCAGGTAGGTGCCCCCGTCGCCGGCCGGGCGGACGCCCATGCGGGTGAGCTCGCGGACGAGGTAGTCGGCGGCCATGCGGGCGCCGGGGGTGCCGGTGCCGCGGCCGCGCATGGAGTCGTGGGCCAGGATGCCGAGCCGCGCGCGGAGCTCGTCCGCGGTGATGGGGGCGCCGAAAGTCGCCGCCGTGGTGCCTGCGCCTGCGCCTGCGCCTGCGCCTGCGGGCGCGGCGCCGGCCGGGGCGGGGCCGGTGGCGGGCGCC
>JBFMFL010000592.1:0-1780 GCA_040752145.1 Gemmatimonadota bacterium | reverse complement strand
GCGCCCTCGTCGTGTCCGAGATCGGCGGCGTCCGCTGCGTGGGCGAGATCGTGGAGACGGAGGCGTACACCGGCCCCGACGACGAGGCCTCGCACGCGCACGTCCGCTTCGGGAAGACGGCGAGGAACGCGGCCATGTTCGGGCCGCCGGGGATCGCCTACGTGTACCGCATCTACGGGATGCACTGGTGCCTCAACGTGGTCACCGGCGCCGAGGACTTCCCGGCGGCGGTGCTGGTGCGCGCCGCGCGCCCGGTGGCAGGCATCGACGCCATGCGCGAGAGGCGCCCGGGGCGACCGGACCGCGACCTGCTGCGCGGCCCCGGCAACCTGTGCCGGGCCCTGGGCGTCACCGGCGAGCACAACTTCCACCCGGTGCAGGGCGCCCCGCTCTGGCTCGCCCCGGGCGCTCCCGTGGCCGACGCGGACGTGGCCACCGGCCCGCGCATCGGCATCACCCGCGCGGCCGACGCGCCGCTCCGCTTCCGGGTCCGCGGCGACCCGTACGTGTCCAGGTAGAGGGAACGCATGAGAGACAGGGACGACCTGATGGAGTTCGCGGTGCGGCTGGCCGGCAACGCGGGCGCCGTGACGCTGGACCACTTCGGCACCGCCGCGGTGGAGTTCAAGGGCGACGGGACCGAGGTGACCGCCGCCGACCGCGCCGCCGAGGAGTACGTGCGCCGCTCGCTGGCCGAGTCGTTCCCGGAGGACGGGATCCTGGGCGAGGAGGGCGACGACGTCCCCTCGCGGAGCGGGCGCCGCTGGATCGTGGACCCCATCGACGGGACGCGCTCCTTTTCCTGCGGGGTGCCGCTGTACGCCGTGCTGATCGCGCTGGAGGAGGAGGGGCGGCCCGTCCTCGGCTGCTGCCACTTCCCGGCGCTGGGGGAGACGCTGGTGGCCGCGCGCGGGGCCGGGGCCTGGCACAACGGCCGCCCCGCCCGGGTGTCCGCCGTGGACGACCTGGCCTCCGCGCGGGTGGTGACCTCCGGGCTGGAGTACTGGCGCGACCGCGCCGACGACGCCGGCCGCGCCGGCTTCGACCGGCTGGTGCGCGCCACCCGCTTCTGCCGCACCTGGGGCGACGCGTACGGCTACTTCCTGGTGGCGACGGGCCGGGCGGACGTGTTCGCCGACCCCATCTGCGGAGCGTACTGGGACTTCGCGCCCATGCTCCCCATCTTCGAGGAGGCGGGTGGCCGCCTGGCGACCTTCACCGGGGAGCCGCTCGCGCCCTGGAGCACGTCGCTCGCAGCGAACCCCACCCTGCATGCCGCCGCGGCGCGCGTCCTCACCGGCGCCGGCTGACCCCGTCCTCCGGACGGTGGAACGTCCCTTGCCGGACCCGTCGGCGTCCCGGACGCGGGGTCCGGGGCGGTCACGAGACCCGGGAGGAACGATGGCGGTCTACAAGTCGCTGGAGCTGGTGGGGACCTCCCCGCAGAGCTTCGACGAGGCGGCTCGCGCTGCGGTGAAGCGGGCGGGGGAGTCCATGCGGGACCTGGAGTGGATGGAGGTGGTGGAGCAGCGCGGCTACATCGCCGGCGGGGAGATCAACGAGTACCAGGTCAAGGTGCGCGTCTGGTTCAAGCTGGAGGAGGACGCCCAGTAGGCGGATCCCTGGCCGACGGCCGAAGGGCCGCACCGCGGGTTCGTGGTGCGGCCCTTTATTTTCTTGTACGATTCGTAGGAACGGACCTGAACGGCGGGTTCGGGCGTGCCCCTCGCTGGCGCTCGGGTCGGGCTGCGCGCGCTGTTGGACACGAAACTACCGTGTC
>JBFMFL010000591.1:0-1837 GCA_040752145.1 Gemmatimonadota bacterium | reverse complement strand
TTCTGAGCGTGACCGCGTTCGAGAAAACGCCCGTGGAACAAGCACTTTCAGCGGCAGGCTACACCTCTGCGGACGGAGGCTCTTCTAACCAGTTGCAGCTCTTCGACTTCTAACCGGACACTACTGATCGCAGATCGAAAAGCTCCTCCCGTACTTTCAGCGGCCCGAGCAGTTGGCTCTCGTATGGGGAACGCTGGGGCGTGCGGCTGCTGGGGTGGGGCTGTCGGAGCGCTTCGCCGCCGCGGAAGCCAACGTGCTCCGGCTGGTGGAGCGGCACAACGAACACGGAGCGGCAGCGCTGGTCAGTACCGCTGAGGGTGCCCGCAGCCTATGGCGGTGGGAGCAGGCCAGGAAACACGCACAGCTTGCGATCAAAATCGCGAAGATCAGGAAGGATGGCGGCCAGGAACGGCGCGCAAGAGAGATTCTGAGGTGTGTCCGGAATCAGGAGCCGGCACCTGGTGGGGTGCCGGCTCCTGAGGATCTGACGGTGCTCGCGCGCCGGATCACTGCCAGGCTGCGGACCTGGGAGCCTGCAGGATGATCTGTACGACGCCGCCTATGCCGATTGGTTGTGCCGAGCCAGTTAATTCCCCGAACCGAAGCCGCTGCCGTTGCGGAGCGTGGTGCTGTCGTCACCAGCCGTCGCAACACCAGTGGCGGGTGGTGTCGTGTCGGTGCCGGAGCTGTCGCTCTCCGCCCGGTGCCCGGACCCGAAGCCGAATCCGTTGAACCGCGGGGCATCCGCAGCCGTGGGCGTTGAGTAGGATTCGCCGCACGCGGTGAGTGCCAACGCGAGCAGGCCAGCGGCGAGGAAAGCGCGGTAATTCTTCATGGTTTCCTTCCTTGTATGGGGTGAGGGGGAGAACGGTCGCGGTCAAACGTAATCGAACCCGCACCCAAACCGCCACGAACCGCCACCGATCCGATTGCGACGATTCCCGCCACTGCACGCCTGCGCGTCGTCGGCTACTCTGGAGCCCATGAGCGATCCGCGCGGAACGGCCGAAATGGAAATGCTACAGTTCCTGCTGGCGCTGGCGACACGCGCAGGAGGCTACGAGCGCCGGGGAGTGCGAGGGTGGGCGCACCCGGCGGACGTGGCGTCGGGTGCATCGGTGCACGTCGGGGATGCGTTGACGCAGCTGTGGCGGCGAGGGCTGTTGATCCGTGAAGACGTGCGGATACCGGGGCGGCAGCGGCCGGTCTGGATCAGCCGGATTTCCGCGAAGGGCGCACACCTCGTCGTCGGCTCGGACGCCGCTGACTCGCTCATCGGGTTGCCCGAACCCGCCGGGGGCCGGGCGGAGCCGGCCGTCTACATGCCTCCGGGTGCAATCACGGCTCTTCGGGGGCTCCGGAGCGTGCTGAACGATCCGGGGCCCACACCGCACTTTCCCGGCGAGCTGGGATGGAGAAGCGAGGCAGAGCTGTGGGACTTGCTTTTCCCTGAGGGGGTGGAAATACCGGAGTGGGTAAGGGATCTCCTCAGGGGGGAGCCGGAGGAGTGGGAGCCCTGGCGCCCGACACCGGAGATCGCCACGCTTCGGCAAACGTGGTTTGGGCCGCTGGATATGTCCTGGCTGGTCCGGGCGGGATACGTGCAGCGGTTCACTACGGTTCCGGCAGGCACGCGGCGCCCCCTGGCTGTGTACCGGGCGACACTGGCCGGCGCCTCGGCCGTGCCGCTGGAGTGGCACGGGCCGGAAGACTAGTACATCGCGGCGCAGTTCTTCCGGCAGAATGGGTGGAGGGGTAGAGGGCACATAGGAAGCGGCCGGGCGAGGCCGCAGGAGGTACAGATGCGAGGTCCGCCAGCGGAGCCGGTGGTGCTGAG
>JBFMFL010000590.1:0-1854 GCA_040752145.1 Gemmatimonadota bacterium | reverse complement strand
GGCCGCGGGGGGGGGGGGGCCCGGGCCGGGGGGGGGGGGGGGGGGGGGGGGGGGGGGGGGGGGGGGGGTGGGTCCGCCCCCCCCCCCCCCCCCCCCCGCCACCGGGTGCTGGTGGTGGACGACTCCATCACCACCCGCACGCTGGAGCAGAGCACCCTGGAGGCGGCCGGCTACGAGGTGGCGGTGGCCGTGGACGGGGTGGATGCCTGGAACCGGCTGCAGCAGGGGGGGATCGACGTGGTGGTGACCGACGTTGAGATGCCGCGCATGGGCGGCATCGAGCTGTGCGAGACCATCCGCGGCTCGCAGCGCTTCGCGGCCCTCCCGGTGGTGCTGGTGACCTCGCTGGACTCCGCCGAGCACCGCGCGCGCGGCATGGAGGCCGGCGCCGACGCGTACGTGGGCAAGTCCAGCTTCGACCAGCAGGGGCTGCTGGAGATCGTCCGCCAGCTGGTGGGCTGAGGAGCACGATGATCCGCGTCGTGGTGGCGGAGGACTCCCGGGCGCAGCGCGCGCTCCTGGTCTCCATCCTGGAGAGCGACCCGGCGATCCGGGTGGTGGGCGAGGCCGCGGACGGGCCCCAGGCCGTGGAGATGACGCTGCGGCTGCGCCCCGACCTGGTCACCATGGACGTGCACATGCCGCGGCTGGACGGGCTGGAGGCCACCCGCGAGATCATGGTGCGCGCCCCCACGCCCATCGTGGTGGTGTCGTCCAGCGTCCGCCCCGACGACATCGCCCTGTCGCTGCGCGCCACGGAGGCAGGCGCCCTGGCCGCGGTCGCCAAGCCGGAGAGCCCCGCCTCCCCCCGCTTCGACGAGGACCGCGCCCAGCTGGTCGCCATGGTCAAGGCCATGGCCGACGTCAAGGTGGTGCGCCGCTGGAGCGGCCGCCGCGAGCCCGACGCCCCCGCCGTGCTCACGCCCTCCCCGCGCGCCCCGGTGCGCCTGGTGGCGCTCGCCGCCTCCACCGGCGGCCCCGTGGCGCTCCAGACCATCCTGTCCGCGCTCCCCGCCTCCTTCCCGGTCCCCGTGCTGGCGGTGCAGCACCTGTCCCGCGGCTTCGTGGAGGTGCTCGCCCGCTGGCTGGGCTCCGCCACCGGCCTGCGCGTCAAGGTGGCCGAGGCCGGCGAGCGCCTGCTCCCCGGCACCGTCTACCTGGCCCCCGACGACCTGCACCTTGGCGCCGCCCCGGACGGCTCCGTGGAGCTGTCCGCCGTGCCTCCGGAGGAGGGCTTCCGCCCGTCCGCGTCGCACCTGTTCCGCTCCGCGGCGGCGGTCTACGGCGACTCGCTGCTGGCGGTGATCCTCACCGGCATGGGGAGCGACGGCGTGCGCGGGCTGCGGGCGGCGCACGCGGCCGGGGCGCTGGTGCTGGCCCAGGACGAGGGCTCCAGCGTGATCTACGGGATGCCGGGCGAGGCCGTGCGGGCGGGGGTGGTCGGGGCGGTGCTGCCGCTGCACGCCATCGGGCCGCGGCTGGCGCAGCTGGTGGCGGAGGACGTCGTTTGAAGGGAAGGGAACTGCGGGGTCGGGCGTGCCCCCGGCTGCGCCGGGGTCGGGCTGCGGCTCCGTAACCCAGCAAACAACGCTGCGTAACGGAGGCGAGCCCGCACGATACTGCTGTGCGGTCTCGCCGCTTCGCGCTCGCATCCCTCACGCGGGGCTGGCGCTGGCGTCCGCGGCGGTGGGCCCCCTCACCCCCCGGCCCCCTCTCCCCCGCAAGCGAGGGAAAGGGGGAGAACTGCTGTTGCAGGTCTTGGGATCTGCGCAGGGAGGTCGGGGGAGGCTGCGCAGGGGGAACGTCATGTTCGAAGCCAGCGTGATCCCGAAAGCGCAGGCGGAGCGCCGGCGA
>JBFMFL010000059.1:6769-29501 GCA_040752145.1 Gemmatimonadota bacterium | reverse complement strand
CGCCTCCGGCCCGGAGGGCGGCGCCACGCCCGGCCCGGCGACGGGGGCCGCGGACGTGTCCGCGGCGGGCGCGGCGGCCGGCGGAGCGAGCCCCTCCACCACGAAGGAGAAGCCGCCCTGGATGACGTGGCCGTCGGCGCCGGCGGTCCTCCACTCCACCAGGTACTCCCCGGGGCCGAGCGCCGCGGGGATGGGGACCACGTAGGCGCGGTTGCCGGAGCCCGGCTCGGGCGACGCCACGGCCACCAGCACGGTGTCGCCGGAGGCGCCCAGCAGCGTGGCGCCGGTGAGGCGCGGCTCCACGGCCGTGCTGAAGCGCAGGCGCAGCTCCGTGGGCGGGGTGCGCAGCACGGCGTCCGCCGCGGGCGACGACGACTCCAGCCGCGTGTGCGCCCGCCCGGCCGCGGGGAGCGCGAGCAGGAGGAGCAGGGCGGGGAGGAGGCGGAGGATCGCCCCCGCGAGGGAGGGAGCCATGGGACGAAGCTTGAAGGTGGCCGGTCCGCTGCCGTACATCGAGGTCCTGGAATCCGTTGCGTCGGGAGTCCACCGTGGCGGTCCGGGAAGATGCCACATCCGGCGGACGCGGGCCAGGCGGAGCCGCCGAACGAAGCCCGTGTCCGGGTCGGGAAAACTCCCACGCACTTTCAGGCAGCGCCCCGATGGAGCGTCCGGCGGGCTCCGTCGATCTTGTACGTCATGTCCGATCACCCGCGGTCCCGACCGTGAAGCGTTCCTCCGCGAACCGCTTCTCCGCCCTGGTGGCGGCGCTCCTCCTCCTGTTCGGCTGGACGGGGGACGCGGTCGGGCTGCACCCGTGCCCGCACCACTCGGCGGTCACGGCCGCGGACGCCGGCCACGGCGATTCCCACGCGGCGCACAACGCGTCCGCGGAGAATGCCCCGGACGCAGCGGACCACGGTCGGCACGGCGGCTGCACCTGCGTCGGGTGCTGCCCGGCCGGGGTGGCGCTTCCGGTGTTCGGGGCGTCGTCCTCCAGCACCCAGGCCATTCTTCCGCCGGGGACGGTCGCCCTCGCCGACCGCGGGACCGGGCTCCCGGACCGCTTCCCTCCCTTCGTCCTCCCCTACGGCCACGCACCGCCCGCGCTGCGCGCCTGACCCCAGGTGACCCGGAGCGCCCCGCGCTCCCATTCGCAGCCTTCTTCCTCGAGGTGGTGCTTTGTCTCGTCACATCCCGCGGAGCGCCCAGCGCGCGTCCGTCCTCGTCCCGGCGGCCCGGATCCTGGCCGCCCTGGTCCTCGTGCTGTCCCTCGCCCTGCCGCTCCGCTCCCAGCAGCCCGGCTCGGTGGAGGGCAGCGTACTCGCCGCCTCCGGGGAGCCGCTCGCCGGCGCCGTCGTCCGCGCCGCCACCGGCACCTCCGCGCAGACCGACGCCCGCGGTCGCTTCGTGCTGGCGGGCGTCCCCGCCGGGCCGCTGACGCTCACCGCCGAGCGGATCGGCTTCGAGCGCGCGACGCTGGCCGTCGAGGTCCCCGCCGGCGCCGCCGCGCGGGCCGACTTCCGCCTGGCCGCCGCCGCGTTCGCGCTGGAGGAGATCGTGGTGAGCGCCAGCCGCGAGGCGCAGCGCCGCGCCGAGACCCCGGCCACCGTGCACGCGGTGGGCGGGGCGGCGATCCGCGCCGCCATGCCCGCGCACCCGTCCGAGATCGCCAGCCGCGTCCCCGGGGTGTGGATCGGGGCGGCGGGGGGCGAGGGGCACAAGACGGCCATCCGCCAGCCGCTGACCACCAAGCCGGTGTACCTGTTCCTGGAGGACGGCGTCCCCACCCGCTCCACCGGCTTCTTCAACCACAACGCGCTGTACGAGGTCAACCTCCCGCAGGCGGACCGCGTCGAGGTGCTCAAGGGCCCCGCCACCGCGCTGTACGGGAGCGACGCCATCGGCGGGGTGGTGAGCGTGGGGACGCGCGCGCCCTCGGCCGGGGCGGGGCTGGAGGCGGCGGTGGAGGGCGGCGCCTTCGGGTGGGGGCGGGCGCTGGTGACCGCCGCGGGGGAGCGCGGGCGCGACGGTCTGCGCGCCGACCTCAACCTGACCCGCACCGACGGCTGGCGCGACGCCACCGGCTACGTGCGGCAGAGCGGCACGCTGCGCTGGGACCGCGCGCTCCCCGGCGACGCCACGCTGCGCACGGTGGCGACGTACTCGCACATCGACCAGACGGACCCCTCGGCGGTGTCGGCGGCCGACTTCCGCGAGCGCCCCACCGTCAACTACAACCCCATCGCCGCCCGCCGGGTGGAGGCGTTCCGGCTGTCGTCCGCCTGGGAGAAGGTGACCGGCTCCACCCTGTTCAGCGTCACCCCGTTCCTGCGCCGCAACTCCATGGAGATCGTCCCCAGCTGGATGCTCTCCTACGACCCGGTGTGGTACAGGACCGGGCACTCGTCGGCGGGGGTGCTGGCCAGGGTGCGGCGGGACTTCCGGCCGCTGCGCGCGCGGGTGATCGCCGGGGTGGACGTGGACTACAGCCCGGGCTACCGCCTGGAGCGGCGGATCGCGCCGCACAAGGACGGGGCGACGATGAAGTCCTACACGGCCCGGGACACCGTCTACGACTACGCCGTGACCTTCCAGGGCGTCTCGCCGTACCTCCAGGCCGAGGCCTCGCCCTTCGAGCGGGTGCGCGTGGTCGCCGGCCTCCGCTACGACCGCGCCGGCTACGACTACGACTCGCGCCTGGCGCCGCTGGCGACCGGCCCGCACCGCCGCCCGGAGGAGGCGGCCCCGCGCTACGACCACCTGAGCCCCAAGCTGGGCGTCACCTGGGAGGCGGCCTCCGCGCTGGGCCTGTACGCCTCCTACGGCCACGGCTTCCGCGCGCCGTCCGAGGGGCAGCTGTTCCGGCAGGGCCCGGCGCAGAGCTCGACCGACCTGCGTCCGGTGCGCGCCGACAACCTGGAGGCGGGCTTCCGCGGCCGGGTGGGGCGGCTGAGCTACGACGCGGCCGCGTACCGCATGCGGATCCGCGACGACATCCTCACCTTCCGCGACGCGGCCGGCGCCCGCATCGCCAGCAACGCGGGGGAGACGCTGCACCGCGGCGTGGAGCTGGGCGCCGCGCTGGAATTGACGGACGAGCTGACGGCGGACGCCAACTGGTCGCGCTCGCGGCAGACGTACGAGGACTGGGCGCCGAGCGCCACCGTGAGCTACGCGGGCAACGAAATCGAGGCCGCCCCGCGCGGCCTGGCGAGCGCCCGCCTGGCCTACGCCCCGGCGTGGCTCGCCGGCGCCCGGGTGGAGGGCGAGTGGACGCGGGTGGGGAGCTACTGGATGGACCCCGAGAACACCCACCGCTACGGCGGCCACGACCTGCTCAACCTGCGCGCGAGCCTCCCCGTGGCCCGGCGGGTGGAGCTGGTGGCGCGCGTCGCCAACCTGACCGACGAGCGGTACGCGGAGCTGGCCTCGTACAGCGCCTTCGCCAGGGAGGAGCTGACGCCGGGGCTGCCGCGCACGGTGTACGTGGGCATCCGCTACGGCCTGGAGCGCTGAGGTGGCGACGATGAGCACGACGAGGATCGCGGCGCTCCTGGGGCTCGCCGCCGCCGCGGCGTGCTCCTCGGCCTCCGGCGACACGCCGCCCGCCACGCTGGCGGAGCGCGGCGCCGGCCGTCCCACCGTAGCCGCGGATGCGCGCACGGGGGGCGCCTACGTGGCCTGGGTGGCGGACAGCGCCGGGACCCCCGGCGTGTACCTGGCCCGCGTCGCGCCGGACGGGGCGCCGGGCGCGCCGACCCGCGTCAACGACCTGGCCGGCGACGCCTCCACGCACGACCAGGCCCCGCCGCAGGTGGCCCTCGGGCCGCGCGGCGAGGTGTACGTGGCCTGGCAGCGGAGCACACCGGTGCCGGGGCGCCCCTTCCCGGCCAGCGACCTGCGCTTCGCCCGCTCGGAGGACGGCGGGCGCACCTGGGCCCCGGCCGTGACGGTCAACGACGACGCGGGCGGGCCGCCCTCCTCGCACACCTTCCACAACCTGGCCGTCGCCCCGGACGGGGCGGTGTACGTGTCGTGGATCGACTCGCGCGAGCGCGACCGGGTGCGCGTGGAGCGCATCGTGGCGGGCGTGCCGAAGCCCGCGCCCGCGGACGGTCACGGCCACGGCGGGCACGCCGCGGCGGAGGCGGGGCTGCCGGGCCCGGAGATCCGCGTGGCGCGGTCCACCGACGGCGGGCGCAGCTGGGGACGGAGTGTGGTGGTGGACGCCGACGCCTGCCCCTGCTGCCGCACCGCGCTGGCCGTGGGGCCGGACGGGGCGGTGTACGTGGCCTGGCGCAAGGTGTTCCCCGGCGACGTGCGCGACGTGGTGGTCGCGCGGCGGGCGCCGGGCGAGATGCGCTTCTCCGCGCCGGTGAGGGTCCACGAGGACGGCTGGGTGTTCCCCGGGTGCCCGCATGCCGGACCCTCGCTGGCGGTGGACGGGACCGGGCGGGTGCACGTGGCCTGGTACACCGGCCGCGAGGGGCGGCAGGGCCTCTGGCACGCCTCCGCGGACGCGGCCGTGCTCCGCTTCGGCGAGCCGCGGGCGCTGCTGACGGGCGGGTGGGTGCCCCCCTCGCAGGCCCGCGTGGCGGCGGACGCGGACGGCGCCTGGATCGCGTGGGAGGACCGCCGGGAGCAGGAGGCGAAGCTGCTGCTGGGCCGCGTGGACGGGGCGGGGAGGCCCCGGGTGGCCGACCGGGACGCGGCCCGCGGCAAGCTGCCCGACCTCGCCTCCGCCGGGGGCGGGCGGGTGCTGGCCTGGGAGGACGGCGGCGCGGTGCGGGTGCGGCGCGCCGGCCGGTAGCGCCGGCCCCGAGCCCGACCCGAGCGACAGCGAGGGGCACGCCCAAACCCGCAGTTCAAAGCCGTTTCAACTTGCTTCGAAAACACGCGGAGACCCATTCGGCGCGAGGGGTGCAGCGCGGGCGAACCCTCTCCGATCTTTCCGGGACCGGGTGTTCCGGCCCTCGCTCGACACTTACGCGTCACGAATGCAGGAATCCATGCGGCCGACGCCGGCGCTCGCCGGCGGCGCCCCGGAGACGATCTCTCCCGTCCCCACCTCCTCCGCGGGCCTGCGGTACATGGCGGTGGGGGCGTTCTGGTTCTCGGTGATGAGCCTGCTGGTGAAGCTGGCCGGCGAACGGCTCCCCAGCGCGCAGATCGTGCTGGCCCGCGCGGTGGTCACCTTCGTGCTGAGCTGGGCGATGCTGCGGCGCGCCGGGGTCAACCCCTGGGGGCACGACCGCAGGCGCCTGGCGCTGCGCGGGCTGGTGGGGGCCTCGTCCATCACCTGCTTCTACTACTCGCTGGTGCACCTCCCCATCGCGGAGGCCACCGTGATCCAGTACATGAACCCGGTGTTCACCGCCATCCTGGCCGGCGCGCTGCTGGGGGAGCGGATGGGGCGGCGGGAGGTCGCCTGCCTGCTGCTCAGCCTGGCCGGCGTGGTGCTGGTGACGCACCCGGCGGCGCTCTTCGGCGGCGAGGCGCGGCTGAACCCCTGGCACGTGGGGATCGCGCTGGCCGGGGCGCTCTCCGCCGCCTCGGCGTACACCACCATCCGCGCGCTCAGGGACGAGCACCCGCTGGTGGTGGTGTTCTACCTCCCGGTGATGACCATCCCCACCGCGGTCCCGCTGCTGGCCGGGGCCGCGCCGCGCTGGCCCACGCCGCTGGAGTGGCTGGTGCTGCTGGGGGTGGGCGTGTCCACGCAGGTGGCGCAGCTGTACATGACGCGCGGCCTGCAGATGGAGCGCGCCGGCCGCGCCACCTCGGTGGGCTACCTCCAGATCGTGTTCGCGGCCGCCTGGGGGATCCTGTTCTTCGGCGAGGTGCCGGACGCGTGGAGCGTGGCCGGGGCCGTGCTGATCGTGGGGAGCACGCTCGCGCTGATCGGCGGCGCGCGGCGCCCGCCCGCCGCCGTGGTCCCCGAGGAGTAGGCGCCGCCCTCCCTTCCGACACGCACCCTGGACACGCTTCCGATGCCCGACGCTTCCCTGGAGTTCGCCGCCGAGCTGCTCGTCGCCCGCCGCGCCGCCGCCGAGGCCGCGGCGCTGATCGTCGCCCGGGAGGGCGCCGCCGAGGTGCGCGAGAAGGAGCGCGCCGACCTGGTCACCGCCGTGGACGAGGCCGCGGAGCGCGCCGTGATCGCCCGCATCCGCGCGCACTTCCCCGACGACGGCATCGTCGCGGAGGAGACGGCCGCGGCGGCGGTGTACTCCGGCCGCCGCTGGATCGTGGACCCCATCGACGGCACCAACAACTTCGTCCACGGCTTCCCGTTCACCTGCGTGAGCATCGCCTTCGCGGACGAAGCCGGCCCGGCCGCCGCCGTGGTGCACGCGCCGCTCCTGGGCGAGGTGTTCCACGCCGTCCGCGGCGGCGGCGCCTTCCTCAACGACGCCCCCATCCGCGTGAGCGCGACGGACACCCCGCGGCGCGCGCTGCTCGCCACGGGGTTCCCGTTCAAGGCGGGGAAGGGGAAGCTGGAGCCCTACTTCCGCATGGTGGCCGACGTCATGGCCGACGCCCAGGACATCCGCCGCGCCGGCAGCGCCGCCCTGGACCTGTGCTACGTGGCCGCCGGCCGGGTGGACGGCTACTTCGAGATCGGCCTGTCCCCGTGGGACATCGCGGCGGGCGCGCTGCTGGTGGCGGAGGCGGGGGGGCGGGTGGGCGGCTGGCCCGGCGACGGGCGCGGCCCCCTGGAGACCGGACGCGTGCTGGCCAGCAACGGCGCGCTGCACGGCTGGATGGAGGAGGTGCTGGGGCGGCACGCCGGCGTGCTCTGACCGGCGCGCCGCCCCGTCGTCCTACTGCACCCGCAGCGCGGTGGCGGGGTCCACCCGGGCCGCGCGGCTGGCGGGGAGCCAGCTGGCCGCCAGCGCCACCGCGGCCAGGATGAGCGGGACCGCCAGGTAGGTGGCGGGGTCGGTGGCCGTCACCCCGAAGAGGAGGGAGCGCAGCAGCCGGGTGAGCGCGAACGCCCCCACCAGCCCCAGCGCCAGCCCGGCCGCCGTGAGCGCCATCCCCTGGCCCACGATCAGCCGCAGGATGTTGCGGCGGTCGGCTCCCAGCGCCACCCGCACCCCGATCTCCCCGCGGCGCTGCGCCACCCCGTACGAGATGATGCCGTACAGCCCGATGGCGGCCAGGAGGAGCGCCACGCCCGCGAAGCCGGCCAGCAGGTAGCTGCTCAGCCGCTGCCGCGCCGCGGCGTCCGCGAGCACCGACTCCATGGTCTGCACGCTGGCGACCGGGAGGTTGGGGTCCAGCTCCCTCACCTGCGCCCGCACCGCCCCGGCCAGCGCCGCCGGGTCGCCGGCCGCGCGCACCACGACGTTGAGGTTGCCGTCGGGGAACTGGGTGAAGGGGCGGTAGAAGGCGGGCGCCGGGGCGTCCGTCAGGCTGGTCTCGCGCACGTCCGCCACCACGCCCACGATCTCGGTGTCGAAGTCCTCGCCCCAGTCGTAGACCAGGCGCCTGCCCACCGGGTCCTCGCCGGGGAACTGCTCGCGCGCGAGCGCCTCGTTGATGACCACCACCGGCGTCGACCCGGCGGCGTCGCGCGCGTCGAAGACCCGCCCCCGCAGCAGGCGGACCCCCTGCGCCCGGAAGTAGTCGCCGCCCACCGCCCGGATGTCGGCCGGCCGCTCCTGGCCGGTCGCGGGCTTGGGGCGGTCGCCCCGCCAGGCGCTGGTCGCCGACTTCGCGCCGGAGAGCGGGAGGAACTGGATGCTCCCCACCGCCTGCACCCCCGGCAGCCCCTCCAGCGCGGGGACCAGCCGCTGCATGAACCCCTGCACGGCCTCGTCGGTGGAGTACGCGTCCGACCCCAGGCTCATCCGCAGGGTCAGCACCCCCTCGGCCTGCATCCCGGTGTCCACCGCCTGGAGCTTCTGGAAGGAGCGCAGCAGCAGCCCCGCGCCCACCAGGAGCATCAGCGCCAGCCCCACCTCCAGCACCACCAGCGTGCTCCGCAGCCTCACCGCCGCCGCGCCGCCGGTGGCGGTGCGGGTGGCGTCGCGCAGCGTGCCCTGCAGGTCGGTGCGGGTGGCCGCCAGCGCCGGCGCGAGCCCGAAGAGCATCCCGGTGAGCAGGGTGACCGCCAGCGCGAACGCCAGCACGCGCGCGTCCAGCGACACCATGTCCAGCCGCGGCAGCTGCACCGACTGCGGCAGCGACCTCACCAGCGCCCGCGTGCCCAGCGCCGCGGCCGCGATCCCCAGCATCCCGCCCACCAGGGCGAGCACCAAGCTCTCGGTGAGCAGCTGCCTCACCAGCCGCCCCCGGGTGGCTCCCAGCGAGAGCCGCACCGCGATCTCCTGGCGGCGTGCGCTGGCCCGGCCCAGCAGCAGGTTGGCGACGTTGGTGCAGGCGATCAGCAGGAGCATGGCCACCGCGCCCAGCAGCACCAGGAGCGCCGGGCGCACGTCGCCCACCACCTCCTCGCGCAGCGGCAGGGTCCAGACGCGGAAGCCGGTGTTGAAGCCCGGGTACGCCGCCTCCAGGCGCAGCGCGACCTGGTCCAGCTCCGCGCTCGCCCGCTCGTGCGTCACCCCCGGCCCCAGCCGGCCCACCGCCGTCATGAAGCGGCCCATGGTGGTCCGGTTGCCCGGGGTGATCCCCAGCGGGATCCACAGGTCGGGCCGCTGGTTCAGCACCCGGAAGTCGGGGCCCATCACCCCCACCACCGTCACCGGCTCGCCGTCGATGCGGATGGTCTTGCCGATGATCGCCGGGTCGCCGCCGTAGCGGCTCTGCCACAGGCCGTGGTCGAGCACCGCCACGTCGCCGAAGGCCATGGCCTCCCCGCCCGGGTCGTCCTCCCCCGGGCGGAAGGTGCGCCCCAGCAGCGGCTTCACCCCCAGCGTCTCGAAGAGGTTGGCGCTGGCGAGCTGCACCTGCGCCTCCTGCGGCGGCCCGTCGCCGGTCAGGTTGAGCGGCCACTGGACGAAGTACGCCATGGACGCGAACGACTTCGCCTGCTCGCGCCAGTCGAAGAAGTTGGCGGGCGACACCGTGCCCGGGCGGCCGCGCGGGGCCTCGCCCGACTCGGGGCGCCACTCGCGGATGGTCACCAGCCGCTCCGGCTCCGCCAGCCCCAGCGGCCGCAGCAGCACCGCGTCCACCACGCTGAAGATGGAGGTGGCCGCGCCGATCCCCAGCGCCAGCGTGAGGACGGCCACCCCCGCGAAGCCCGGCGCGCCCAGCAGCCCGCGCCAGGCGTAGCGGACGTCCTTGCCCAGGTCGCTCCACCACTCCGAGCGGCGGTTCCTGCGCACGCGCCTCCTGCCGATCTCCTCCAGCTCGGCGCGGGCCTGCTTCACGTCCCCGAACTCCCTCAGCGCCTCCTCGCGCGCCGCCGCGGGGTCCATCCCCCCCGCGGTGAGCTCCCTCACCCGCTCCTCCAGGTGGAAGGAGATCTCGTCGTCCACCTCGCCGGCCACCCCCCGCTCGGACGAGGGGAGCCTGAACGACGCGCGGACCCCCGGAATGCGTGCCATGGCTCCCTCCCTCAGGCGGCCTGGAGGACCTTGAAGACGGCGGTCGCGTAGCGCGCCCAGGTGTCCGTCTTCTCGGCGAGCTGCCTCCGCCCCTCGGAGGTCAGCTGGTAGAACTTGGCCTTGCGGTTGTTGCCGGTGATCCCCCACTCGCTCTCCAGCCAGCCCCGCTCCTCCATGCGGTGGAGCGACACGTAGAGCGCGCGGTCCTCCACCTGGATCTCCGCGTCGGTGGCGTCCCGGATCCAGCGCGCGATCTCGTATCCGTGCCTCGGTCCCCAGGAGACCGTCTTCAGCACCAGCACGTCCAGCGTCCCCTGCAGCAGCTGCAGATCGTCTCTCGCCATGGTCTCTCCCCAGAAGTCTTCCCCGGAACATTTACGGGGAAACAATGCGCGCCGCCGCGCCGCCGCGCAAGGACGCCGTCCCGCGCCCCGGCACCGCTCCTGCAATACGCCCCGGGGAGCGGGCGAACGCGCCCGATGCGACAGACTCCGCCGGAGGTGACCATGACGTCCTTTCAGACGTACCTGCTCGGCTTTATCATTGTGGTCGCGGGGCTCGCCGCCGCGGCGTACCTGCTGGGCGCGCCGCCGGTCTGGATCGTGATCGGCGCCGTGGTGCTGCTGGGCATCGGGATCCTGACGGCCACCACGCGCACCAAGCCGCGCGACGCGGGGAGCCCGCACGACCCCCGCTACCCGCCGGGAGGGCCGCCGCGGCAGTCGTACTGAGCGGGGCGGACGCCCCCGCCGCGCGCGCCGAACGATCGCCCCGCCCCGGCGGGGCGATTCGCATATACCGAAGGGAGGAACCAGAGATGCCCGAAGGAGTCGCTTCGCCGTACCCGGTGGAGGTGGTGTGGGAGGGGGGGATGCGCTACCGCGGCGGCCCCCGGGGCGGCCCGACGCACCTGGTGGACGGGGAGCGCCAGGCGGCGCCCAGCCCCGTGGACTCGCTGGTGGTGGCCATCGCCGGCTGCTCGGCCATCGACGTGGTGGAGGTGCTGAACAAGCGCCGCACGCCGCCGGCCTCGCTGCGCGTGCGGGCGGAGTTCTCGCGCGCCCCGGAGCCCCCGCGCCGCCTCACCGACGTCAAGCTGGTCTTCACGGTGGCCGCGGACTCGGACCGGAGCCACGTGGAGCGCGCCATCCAGCTCTCCTTCGACCGGTACTGCTCGGTGATCCACTCGCTCGCCGCGGACACGCGGCTGGGGTGGGAGCTGGAGATGGAGCCGGCGCCGTCCCCGGCGGAGGTGGCGGGGTGATCGACCGGTTCATCGGCGACACCCCGCTGGTGCGGCTGGAGCGGGTGGTGGAGCCCGGCATGGCCGAGGTGTGGGTCAAGGTGGAGGGGATGAACCCCGGCGGCTCCATCAAGGACCGCACGGCGCTGGCGATGGTCGTGGACGCCGAAAAGCGCGGTCTGCTGAAGCCCGGCGGCACCATCGTGGAGCCCACCTCCGGGAACACCGGGATCGGGCTGGCGCAGGTGGCCTCGGCGCGCGGCTACCGGCTGGTGCTCTGCCTTCCCGCGCAGATGAGCGAGGAGCGCAAGGCGACGCTGCGCGCCTACGGGGCGGAGCTGGTGCTCACCGACCCGGAGCGGCGCATGCTGGCGGCCATCGAGGAGGCGGAGCGGATCCGCGACACCACGGGGGCCTTCCTCCCCAACCAGTTCTCCAACCCGGCCAACCCTCGGGTCCACTACGAGACCACGGGGCCGGAGGTGTGGGAGGGGATGGAGGGGCGGGTGGACGCCTTCGTGTACGGCACCGGCACCGGCGGGACCCTCTCCGGGGTGGGCCGCTACCTCAAGGAGCGGAACCCGGAGGTGCGGGTGCACGCGGTGGAGCCGGGGCGCTCGGCGGTGCTGCACGGCGAGGAGCGCGGCCAGCACCAGTTCCAGGGGATGGGACCCGGGTTCATCCCGCCCAACCTGGACCGCTCGGTGATCGACGCGCTGGTCAAGGCGTGGGAGGAGGACGCCTTTCCGGTGGCGCGGCGGCTGGCGCGCGAGGAGGGGCTGTTCGTGGGGATGAGCTCGGGGGCGATCGTCTGGGCGGCGCTCCGGGTGGCCCGCGAGCTTGGCCCCGGGAAGCGGGTGGTGACCATCGCCCCGGACTCGGGGGCGCGCTACCTGAGCACCGCGCTGTTCTCGCCTCCTCCCTCCGGCGACGAGGTGATCTGAGCGTGTCCACGGTCCTCAAGTTCGGCGGCACCTCGGTGGAGGACGCCGCGGCGTTCGCGCGCGTGGCGGAGATCGTGGGAGCGCGGCGCGGGCTGGCGCCGACCGTGGTGACCTCGGCCATGAGCCGCTTCACCGACGCGCTGGTGGGCGCCGTGCGCGCCGCCTCGGGCGGCGACCCGGAGGGCGCGCTCGCCGGGCTCGCGCCGCACCTGGAGCGCCACGCGGCCGTCGCGGACGCCCTGCTCGCCCCCGCGGACGCGGCGCAGGTGGCGGCCGTGCTGGACGGCGCGCGGGAGGAGCTGGCGGGGCTGCTGCGCATCGTGGCGGCGCACCCGGGCACCCGCCGCCCGCTGGCGGACGAGGTGGTGTCGTTCGGCGAGCGGCTGTCGTCGCGGCTGCTGGCGGAGGCGCTGCGCGCGCGGGGGCTCCCGGCGCGCTGGGTGGATGCGCGCCTGTGCGTGAGGACGGACGAGGAGCACGGCCGCGCGGCGCCCCTCGGCGCGCTCACGGACGAGTGCACCCGCGCGGAGCTGCTGCCGCTGCTGGAGGCGGGGGAGGTCCCGGTGCTGGGCGGCTTCATCGGCTCGGCGGCCAGCGGGGCCACCACCACGCTGGGCCGCGGCGGCTCGGACTACACGGCGGCGCTGGTGGGCGCGGCGCTGGGCTCGCGCGAGATCCAGATCTGGACGGACGTCACCGGGTTCCTCACGGCGGACCCGCGCGTGGTGGCCGGGGCGCGGCGCATCGAGCACCTGTCGTACGAGGAGGCGGCGGAGCTGGCCTACTTCGGCGCGAAGGTGCTGCACCCCAAGACGATCCAGCCGGCGGTGGAGCGGGCGATCCCGGTGCGCATCTGCAACTCGCGCGAGCCGGAGGCGGGGAGCACCCTCATCGACGACCGCGCGGAGCCCACGCCGGGCGGGGTGCGGGCCATCGCCCACCGGGCCGGGGTCACGGTGCTGCGCGTGTCCTCGGCGCGGATGCTGGGGACCTACGGGTTCCTGCGCGCGCTGTTCGAGGTGCTGGCCCGGCACCGGACCTCGGTGGACGTGGTCACCACCTCGGAGGTCAGCGTCTCGCTGTCGCTGGAGGGCACGGACGAGCTGGAGGCGATCGTCGCGGAGCTGGGGGCGCTCGGCGAGGTGCAGGTGGAGGGCGGAAACGCCATCGTCTGCGTGGTGGGGGCGGGGCTGAGGGCGACGCCGGGGGTGGCGGGGCGGGTGTTCGACGCCGTATCCGGGATCAACGTGGGGCTGATCTCGCAGGGCGCGTCCAGCGTGAACCTCACGTTCGTGGTGGAGGAGGGGCAGGTGGTGGAGGCCGTGCGCCGTCTGCACGCCGCGTTCTTCGGCTGAACGGCCCTGGCGTTCACAGGCGAAGGGCTGTGAGCCGAACCCGGTGGTGCACACGAACATGCGTGGTCTTTGTCCATGTGCAACGCCCGTTTAGGCTGCCGGAGATGGCCCGAGAATCTCGGGCCGATGCTGTGCTGGCGGGAGCTTGGGGCCAACGTGACTATAATACCTCTGGTGTTCCGGGCTCCAATCGAAGAAGACTCCGCCTCGGTCCCGCCTGATTGCCTCAACATCATCCAAGGTCAGAGCGACTGACAATTCCTTCAGCTTGAGGATACGTTGGCCGCTGATGATCTTCCCGAATACTTGGATCGTATAATCTCCGGGCATGAAATCGAAGCGCGTGCCATCTGCCGGTAACAGAAAGTGGTGATTACTGGTGATACCACTCTCACTGACGTAAATCCCGCTGCCGCGAGACAGATCCCTCTCTCCCAGCACCCAGATATTGAACGTCTGAGCCGATTCACCTCGGAGGATCTTGATAAAAAGGCTCTCCAAGATGTGGCCCCGCTTCCCACTGCAAAAAAGCATCGTTCGCAAGTAGACTTTTGGCGCGCTCATATCGCCATCTGCGCCGAGATAAACCAGCGCCGGTTGAGTCATGTAGACATTGCCGCGGCGCAAGACTGTTAGCCACGCGGTCACTCCGGATAGCAGGAGAGCAAGGCTAGAAATTACGATTGGGATGTAGTTCATCTGGTTTCGCTGGCAATCTCGGTTGGCTGCCGAACGACACAAGAGTTAGGGGTGCGGGGTCTCCGCGCAAGACTGTCGTCAGCGAAAGCATGGACGGCCCCGCATCCCCTAGGTGATTGTTAGGCTACGACTGGGCGGAGTTCGGCAAGGGGGTTTTTATGGTCTAGCACGACGAAATATGGCTTGGTCAAACGTTATGTACGATGTCTGAGCTCCAAACAGGCTTGCCAGACATCCGGGGGCCACTTCTGCACCAACCTTTGTGATACTGTGAAACTCCCATCCCTGCTGCGCATGCAGATTGATCAAGGATTGCAATTGCCTGCTGACCGTTCCAGCGTTCTCAGTGCTAAAAAAACCCGTATTAATTCTGCCGATAAAAGGAACGACAAGGTAATCTCCCTCAATGACTCCTGCCACGACATTTTCTTGAGGTCCAGGAAGCGAACTGCTCGCGCCGGATACGGCATCCGAAACAAAGCTTTTTCCGCACGAAAAACAGGCGTCACGGTTTACCGCATTAGCTGTCCCGCAACTTTGGCAGACTCGTTGATCCCACGACACGGCGACTCCGGCTGGGTTGGGGAACGGAAGGCAGCCTAACTATTGTGTAAGTGGACCGACCCCCAGATAACACCCGCTTGGCACCCTCCGCAAGCTTCTGGGCCAGGGCTTTGTTTGCGACTCCGCTGGGTGTGTGCTAGCAAGATGTGCTCATCAGGAATTCTGCTGCCCGAGTTCCTGGGCGAGCCCGATGAGAATTCCTTCGGGCCCCCGGATGTAGCAGAGCCGATATGCATCTTTGTACCGGACGACTTCGCCGACGAGCTCCGCGCCGTGCTCGCGGAGCCGGGCGAGCGTCTCGTCGATGTCTTCCACGGTGAACATCACGCGCAGGTAGCCGAGGGCGTTCACGGGGGCGGTGCGGTGGTCGGCGACCACGGGCGGCGCGAGGAACCGGGAGATCTCGAGCCGGCTGTGACCGTCCGGCGTACGCATCATGGCGATCTCGACGCGCATGTCGCGCAGTCCGGTGACGCCATTGGCCCAGTCCCCTTCGATCGGCGCGCGCCCTTCGAGCTCCAGGCCCAGCTCGGTGAAGAACTCGATGGCGGCATCGAGGTCCTCGACCACAATGCCGACGTTGTCCATCCGCTTGACACTCATGGACGTTGCAGCGGTTGCGAGGTTGGAGGGACGTGGCGAGCGGAGGCTTCGATGCGGAGTCGCCGCCGGCCGCAGTTGGAGGACTTGGACTATGTCAGTGCCTGAATCAGTTCTTCGGGCGTCAAGATTAGGCCCGGAGCTTATCAGAACTGAACTCCAAACTGACCAAGATCTTGGTGACCAGCAACGGTAATTCCCTGATGCACCGTTTCCGCAAGCGCGCGTGCTCGATGCCCCCTGAGATTGTTCGGGCTGCCCCGGTAATATTCGACCGTGACGACCTTTCTAAACAGATATATCTGCTGAAGGTCGTCCAAGTCCCAGTAAATCGTTCGTGCAAAGGTGAGTAGAGCGAAAATGTGAATCCGTCTTTGATGGATTCGCCCTCGATCTTCGTCGTAGATTTGGTGGTTGAGCTCCCCCGTTAGTTGAAGGATATTTTCGTCTGCAGGATTTCCGGTCGGCTGTCCTCGACCAAAGCGAATCGCAACATCCTCCGGGAGGCAATCCGAGAGATCGACGACGATCCCCCCTCCATGATACCGTGAACCTCGCAGCTGGCGCCCAGCCCGATCGACGATGTCGACCGCATTCAACGTGGATACTGGTCGCTTAACTTCTATAGGGTATAAATAGGTTCCATTCTGAACGATGAAGTCCGGACGCTTTCCGCCGCCATCGGTAATCACCGCAGTCCAGCGGCCTGATTGCGCAATCATTGACCCGACCCACAGCTCACTTTGAAACTGGGCGGCGGGACCACTCTCGGCACCTACTTGACCTGCAACGGCCTGTTGCAGCGAATCGGCCAATGGCCGTAGCCTTGTTTCAGGCAAAACATTGGCAATTTCAACGAACTCTTGAGCATCCCGGACAACGTGGGCCGCACGCTTCAGCTCTCTTCTGCCGTCTGGGAACTGCCCCGCATCTGCAAAACGTCTGAGCTCTGATACACATGCTGGAAGACGACCGAGCATGTTGATACGAATGCCCCAAGCTTCGAATTCGCCCAGCGCCTCTTCAAGTTGTCCGGCGAGACCAGCCATCATCTCCACGCCAAGTCGTCGCGATTCACTGATTGCCGGAGGTGGGCTGTAAGTCATCGCCATTGGGACGGGGGGGAGTGGTCTGACTGCTGCTGTGTCTGTGGACTGATCTCCAGATAACACCCTTTTGGCAATCTGGGCAACCTTCTGTGGCCCAGGGCTGTGTTCGCGACTCCGCCGAGCATGCTAACTGGAAGATCCATCGTTTATCAGTCACCTGGCGACCGAGCGCCATGTGTCCGCCTCCACGCAGAGCCAGGCGTTCGCCGCCCTTCTGTTCCTCTACCGCACCGTCCTCACCATCGAACTGGGGGCGGGTGTTCGACGCCGTCTCCGGGATCAACGTGGGGCTGATCTCGCAGGGCGCGTCCAGCGTGAACCTCACGTTCGTGGTGGAGGAGGGGCAGGTGGTGGAGGCCGTGCGGCGGCTGCACGCGGCGTTCTTCGGCTGAACGCCCCAAGCCCAGGTGCGTGCAGCCGAACGTGAACTTTCGCCGGAGTGCGACTGACGCTCACGGCAGACGGTACAAGGGCCGGCGGCCGCACGTCGCCTGCAGCGCCTCGATCGGCGTTACTCAGCCGGCACGCGGTAGAACGCACCTGGCTTGAGCAGCGGGAGGAGTTGTCGCACTGCGGGCATGAGCGGTTGGAGCACATTGATGTCGTTGCTCAATGCCACAATCAGCACCACCGGCAGCGGCAGTTCGGAGAGGTTCTGCTGACAGCGCAGGTTCTGATCGACCGTGAGGAACACGTCGAACTCAGCAGCCGCGAGGCGCAGGAGCGCGCCGTTCTTTACACCGCTCCAGCCTTGCTCCACAACGGTACGCACCTCGTACTCCGGGAACTCGCGACGCAGCCGCTTCGGCACGCACTCGTCAAGCAGCACGCGCACCGGACACCAGCATCCGCTTGGCTTCCTCCAGAACAGCGATCGCCTGCTCGTGCGTTACGCTCGGGAAATCCTCAAGAAATTCCGCCAGCGGATGGCCGCCTTCGAGATAATCGATCAGGCTCTGCACCGGCACACGTGTACCGACGAAGACGGGAGTGCCGCCCAGGATCTCCGGATCGCTGTGAAACACGCTGACCGGTCGCTGCATCTCGGCCATAACACCTCTCTCGGCAAGGGAACCCCTCCAGCGAAGGTACACGAGAGGCAGACCGAGTGCCAGGGCGAGCCGCCGAACGATTCAGCTCAGGCGCGTGCGGCCTGACTGCAATCTACTCAGGAGCTATGCCTGGCCGCACGTCGCCTGCAGCGCCGGGTTCGGCGACCTCCCGGGGACGCATTTCACGCCCGGTCGGGTCGGTTTCCAGCACCGACTCGTGCAACCCGCTGATGTGGCCCAGAACCTCTCCATCCTGGTTGACCTGCACCAACGCCCACAGTACATCCTGTACCTCCGGCTCCAACTCACCTGGATCCTCAAGTTGGTAGCAGAGCGCAAATAGCAGCTGCGCCTGCATCCCTCTCACCAGCTCCGTCAGGTCCTGATCGTCCGCGCCTGAGGCGCGCAGCCGAGCCAATGCCGCACCGACGCCAGCGTAGGGGGCATCCGGACTGCGGCGGCTCTCCTCGATCCACGAATCGATCCATGACGTATCGCCGTCCGGCAGCACCTCGCGCCAAGCTTGCCGGAGGAAGAGGAACCGGGCGAGCTGCGGAATTCCCTCCTCGATCTGGGATTCGGCCCATGACTCAGGGTTCGGGGCGCCGAGCTTGGCGAACAGCTTCGTGAGTGCAGGAAGTGACGCGGGTCTGATAGCCATCATTGATGCATGGGTGAGCCGCCGAACGACACGAGGGTCAGGGGTGCGGGGCCGACGCGCAATACGCCGGTTGCTCGGTCTGCTGCATGGATGCGGCTCGTGGACGCACCTCGCGAATCGCTTCGCCGGGCCGTGGATCAACCCGGCGAACCACTTCAGGCAGATCCGGCGGCACAACTACGGTGTTGCTTTGGTATTTCTTCAACAACTGCTCAAGGAAGGGAATCACCTGTTCATCGTGAGTCACAAAACTCATCCATTCCGGGTTGGCTGCATCGTCCGGATCGACAGCGTCTGCCTCATACTCCAGAATGCCAGACCATTCGACATCATCGTCCTCGGTGACGCCGTAGTGTTCTAGAAGCCACTCGTACTCCTCCCATACGCCGGAGAATCCCTCATCCCCCCACACCCGGTCCATCTCGTTGCGAATCGCGTCGATCAAGTCTGATCTGGTCATCGATCGCTCCGAGAACTGAGTTCAGGAAGGTTGGTGATGCTCTCCAACAAGCACGGCACATCCCCATGAAGCCTGCGGCTACCGGAACTCCGCCCCAGCGGCCTAACGTCCGCTGCAACCGATTGTTAGGCCAGGGCGTGGGCTATCCGCCAGGCGCTTTGTCCCCTCGGGGGCTGGGTGTAGGCGCTGGCCGTTCAAGACCGGAGATCATTCCACCGAGACCCGCCATCCAGAGTAATCCGAGGCTCACGTACCACCAAGTGAACCCCTCGCGCTCGCGGAAGACGTAAAGGAGTCCCATGGTCATCAGGACGAAGAGTAGCGTCCCCCAGATGAGATCGGTCCAATTGTACACCCGGAAGCGCCCCTCGTCGGTCCGATAGGTCGCCTTCACGGTAGCATCAATCTGCGCACGGACGACTGCATAATTCGGATCGGTGGGATCGAGCAGGCGGAGGATCTCCAAATCGGTCTTCAGCGTCGAGCGTGACCTCGGCAGCAGGTTCCTGATCTGGAAGAACGAGGCTATCGCTCCAGCGGCGAGCGCGAGTGCTTTCAGGATAAGGTCCCAAAGTCCTTGTCCATCGGAGGGAAATCAGAGGAATGGCCTAACTATCGTGTAAGTGGACCGACCCCCAGATAACACCCGCTTGGCACCCTCCACAAGCTTCTGTGGCCCAGCGCTTTGTTCGCGACTCCGCCGGGTGTGCTGGCTAAATGTGCTCATCAGGAATTCTGTTGCCCGAGCTCCTGGGCGAGCCCGATGAGAATTCCCTCGGGCCCCCGGATGTAGCAGAGCCGATATACATTTTGGTACTGGACCACCTCGCCGACGAGCGCCGCTCCGTGTTCGCGGAGCCGGGCGAGCGTCCCGTCGATGTCGTCCACCGTGAACATGACGCGCAGGTAGCCGAGAGCGTTCACGGGGCCGGTGCGGTGGTCGGCGGCCACGGGCGGCGCGAGGAACCGGGACAACTCGAGCCGGCTGTGGCCGTCCGGCGTACGCAGCATCGCGATCTCGACGCGCTGGTGCCCCAGTCCGGTGACGCGCCCGGCCCACTCCCCTTCAATCGGGGCGCGCCCTTCGAGCTGGAGGCCCAGCTCGGAAAAGAACTCGATTGCGGCATCGAGGTCCTCGACCACGATGCCGACGTTGTCCATCCGCTTGACACCCATGGAAGTTGCGGTGGTTGCGAGGGTGCAAGGACGTGGGCGTGCGGAAGCTCTGATGCGGACGCCCGCTCGAACGAAGGGCTAACTTCTCGGCTCGTACGGGGCCGACGCTCAAGCCTGTCAATGGCGAAATCGTGGACAGCCCCGTATCCCCAGCAGCCGATCGTAAGGCCGCCACTACCGCCGCAGGCTCGGCGCTCACGTCGGGGAGCGAACGGCTGACTGTTTTAGCGCGAGAGAGCTATGGTATACGTGTACGGTGCCCCAGAGCAACAAGAGCCGGGGTCAAGCTCCACAAAATACAACCCCTTTCCACTCAGGCTCACTCGAAATATGCCAGGCTGGCCGGCTTTGAAGCGTTTGCTTTCAACTCGTGTGTATTCTGAGTCGTACACTCGTACATCGACATATCGCGTATTCGGCATCGGATCGAGGGTGAGGGCGATTCTCGAAGCCTGCTGAACCTCGAACTGGTAGTACCTCGGTTCGCGAGTGTTGAATTCGTCGCTATCGCGAGCTCCAAATGGCAAAAGGGTGGCACATTGAAAGGTGTTGTTGCGAGCACAATTCACAGCCGGGACAGCCGTTGGGGCTTCTGAGTTCTCAACACCCTGCTGCGCCGGTCCCGAGTTCGCCTGCTGCGGCTTAAGCCACTCCGTACCTAAGCCCTGAATAAGTGCTGCAACGATGAGAAAGATTCCGCTGACGAGAGCGAGTGCGTAAGCCTCACGGCGCCCTGTACTGCGCTTGCGATCTGACATGGTCGAAAGAAGCTGTGAGTTTATAACGCGGCAGCGGCTCGCCGCCTGAGCCGGGCCAAGTGAACCACACGGCAGCCGCGGGAGGTTCACCGTGCGCACCATGATCTACACGCACGTCCTCAGAACGGCGGCGGCCCCGCCAGCGAGGTGGACGGGCCACTGCCGGACAGGATCACCACCGCGTCGAAGCCGTGGATGACCCGGGCGAGGCGCGGCGGCACGGTTCCCAGCTGCCCGACCGCGAGCGCCTGCCGCAACGGGCGCAGATCGTACAGCGTCCACGCGCCCGGGTCCGCAAGGTCGTAGAGCGGCTTCGCCCAGGCGGCCTCCTGCGTGGGGCGGGATACGTAGTTGAAGCTGGCCGGGTCCACCCCCGCCGCCTGCGTGCCGCGCCCCGCCAGCGCCATCAGCCCGAAGGCGCGGCCGCCGTTCATCTCGGCCAGCTCGTGCACCGCGTTCCCCAGGTCGTAGAAGCCCACGAAGCTGTGCCCGCGCATGGCGTGGTTCGCGCCGAACTTGAACATCACGCGCGGCAGCGAGTCCCCGGCGGCCACGGCCTCGCGGTAGCGCCGCATGAAGCGCGTCTTCATCACCCCGCCGCGCGTCACGTTGGCCTCGTGGTACCGCCGCGAGACCTGGAAGGCGTTGACGCGGAGGGTGGAATCCAGCTCCTCCAGGATGCGGTCCGCCTCGCTCCCCGGCGCGGGGGCGTAGGCGCGGCGCAGCGGCGCGAAGGCCGTGTCCGGCGCGGCGAACATCATGATCCCCGAGAGGTTTCCCGTGCGGATCGAGGTGCGCAGCATGGAGTCCGCCGCGGCGAGGGCCCGGTCGGCGGCGGCGCGCGCGGCGGCGTTCGGGGCGATGTCGCGTAGGCGCCGCAGGGCGTAGCGGTCGGCCAGGATGTCGTAGTCCAACCCCCACAGCACGTCGGTCCTCCCGCCGGCCGCGCGGACCGCGTCGGTCAGCAGTCGCGACTCCTCGCGCAGCGTGTAGAAGGGCACCCCCGGCCAATTGCGGTTCACGAACCCCGCCATGGCCGTGTCGCCGCCGGGCGCGGCCCGGTTCATCGCCCGGGCGACGGCGTCACCCGTCTCCACCGCCAGGTAGCGGTACCCCGCCGGCGCCAGGGCGCGGAACAGCCCCGCCGCCAGCTGCGGCACCTGCGCGATCCCGTGCTCCTCGCCGATCAGAAAGAACTGCGATTCGCGCCCCGCGTCCAGCAGCACCCGCGCGCCCGGCCCCTCCAGCGTCCCGTCCGCCCGCGCCGAGAGCGTGTGCCGGTTCTGGCGGAGCGCGGCGATGAGCGCGCTGTCGGAGGCGGGCTGCTGCGGGGCCGGCTGCTGCGCGGCGGCCGCGGCGGGGGCGAGGAGCAGCGCGGCGGCGAGGAGCGGGCGGAAGGCTCGCATCGTGGTGGATCTCGGGAGCAGGAGGGGACGGCGTGCGGGAAGGGATCGCCGGCAAGATACGCCTCCGCCCGCCCCGGCATCAAGGAGCCGCCGCCCCTGAAACCCCGCCCGCGCGCCCGCCGTACGGGCCTCCGGATCCGCTGCCCGACGTCCCCCAGCCCGCACCGACCCATGCTGCTCCTCCTCGCGGCCTCGCTGCTCGCCGCCTCCCCGTCTCCCTCCGCCCAGGCCGACACCGCCCCGCCGCGCGCGGCCGCCGCGTCGGACGCGTACCTGGACGCCGGCGCGCGCGAGACCGTGCGCCTGGCGCGGGAGCGCAGGACCGGCGTGGAGAGCGCCGTCCGCCGCTACCGGGCCGTGTCCCGCTCCCGCATCTCCGTGGGGCTGCGGGCGCTGCGCCGCGACCGGCTCCTGTTCCGCTGCGAATCCGTCGTGCGGGTGGACTGGCGGCGCGGCGAGCCGGCGGTCCGCGAGGTGCTGGGCGGGCGGGAGCTGGTGCCGCTGGTGGGGCGCACGCCGGAGCCCGAGGAGGAGTGCGGCAGCTCGGTGTTCGAGCCCACGGGGGACCGGCTCGCCGTGGGGCTGGGCGGGTTCGTGGGCGGGGAGGGCGCCTTCGCCCGCCACCCGCTGGCGCCCGGGAGCGAGGCCGACTACCGCTTCCGCTCCGGCGACACCGTCACGGTGAAGATCCCCGGGCTGGCGCCGCTGCGGCTGGTGGAGCTGCAGGTGGTGCCGCGGCGCAGCGAGTCGTCGCTGGTGAGCGGCTCGCTCTGGCTGGAGAGCGACTCGCACGCGGTGGTCCGCGCCATCCTCCGCCTGGCCCGCCCCTTCGACCTGGAGGCGGACGCCCGGCGGCTGGACGCGGAGGACGACGACCTGGAGGACGTCCCCGGCGTGTTCAAGCCCATCCGCGCCGACATCCGCTTCGTCACAGTGGAGTACGGGCTGTGGCACGGGCAGTGGTGGCTCCCGCGGCTGGTGGCGATGGAGGGCGAGGCGCAGGTGGGGAAGATGGCGCGCATGCCCATCCGCATGGAGCAGACGTACTCCGAGTTCGAGGTGGAGGGCGACCCGCCCGGCGCGCCCGCGGCCACGGTGGCGGCCGGCATCCCCGCGCCCGACCCGGCGCGGCCGTGGGGGGGGGGGGGGGCGCGGGCGCGGCAGCGCGGCGCGACCGCCCCCCCGGCGCG
>JBFMFL010000059.1:0-6759 GCA_040752145.1 Gemmatimonadota bacterium | reverse complement strand
GGCGCCCGGGGGGGGGGCGGGCACCCCGGCGCCCCCCCGGGGGGGGCGGGGGGGCGGGCCCCCCCCGCGGGGCAGGGCGCTGCGCGACTCGCTCCAGGCGGCGCGGCGCGACTTCGAGGTGAGGGTGGAGTGCAGCTGCTCGGGGAACCGCTGCCGCGAGTCGATCACGCTGATGCCGCGCGACAAGCAGCGCGTGGTCGCCAGCGAGCACCTGCCGGCCTCCATCTTCGAGGAGGGGGAGACGGTGGTGAGCCGCGCGGAGATGGAGGAGCTGGTGGGGCTGGCGAAGATGGCGCCGCCGGCGCCCTGGCAGATGGCCCGGCCGCGGCTCGCCTGGGCGGGGAGCTCGCCGGACCTGCTGCGATACAACCGGGTGGAGGGGCTGTCCGTGGGCGCCCGCGCCGAGTGGGAGCTGGGCCGCGCCACCGCGGACGCCACGCTGCGCCTGGGCACCGCCGACCGGCAGCCGGACGTGCAGGTGGGCGCGACGCGGACCGGGGTGGCGTCGCGGCAGCGCGTCGCCGTGTACCGGCGGCTGGACGCGGTGGACTTCGCGCCGCGGGCGCTGGAGCTGGGGAACTCGCTCTCGGCGCTGCTCTTCGGGCGCGACGACGGCTCGTACCATCGCAGCCTGGGGGTGGAGCTGCTGCGCACCCCCGTCGCCGGGCAGGGGCTGAGCTGGCGCCTGTTCGCGGAGCGCCAGACGGAGGCGGAGAAGAGCACCGACTGGAGCGTGCCCGGGCTGTGGAGCGACGAAGGCTTCCGCGACAACATCGCCGCCACGGTCGCCGACCAGGCGGGGGCGGCGGTCTCCTGGCGGGCCCTGCGCGGCGGGGACCCGGCCGGGTGGCGCGGGGGGATGGAGCTGGGGCTGGAGGGCTCCGCGGGCACCTTCACCTTCGCCCGCCCCATGGCGACGCTCTTCGGAGCGGCGCCGCTCCCCGCGGGGCTGGCCGGCTCGGTGGAGGTGGGCGCGGGCGCCTCGCTGGGCGACGTGCCGGTGCAGAGCTTGTGGTACCTGGGCGGCCCGGGGACGGTGCGCGGCTACGCGGGCGCGGCCACGGCGGGCGAGGCGTTCTGGCGGGCGCGGGCGGAGGTGGGCCGGGCCGCCCCGGGGGCCCGGATCGTCCTCTTCTCGGACGCGGGGTGGGCCGGGGGGCGCGACGCCTGGGAGCTGGATCCGCCGCTCCTCGCCGCCGGGGTCGGCGCGAGCTTCCTGGACGGCCTGGTGCGCGTGGACCTGGCCCGCGCCCTCCGCGAGCCGGTCGGGTGGCGGGTGGACCTGTACCTGGACGGGCTGATGTAGCCCGTCCGCCGTCGCCGCTTCGAGACCGGACCGGACGCCCGGCGTGCCCTCAGGGCCGCCGGGCGTCCGCGGCGGCGGCTTCGGCCGCCGCCGCGAGCCCGTCGCGCCCCAGGATCTCGCCCAGGAACTCCAGCTCGACCGCCAGCACTTCCCGCGCGGGCCGGCCGCACGGCTCGGTCCGGCCGCAGTGCGTCTCCGTCGTCCAGCCGCCCTCGTGCGGGTCGCTGACGGCGTCGTGCAGGCGGATCCCCCCGGGCGAGATGGAGACGGGGTGCAGCCAGCAGGCGAGCGGCTTGTAGTGCCAGGGGTGCAGCCCCTTCGCCTCCGCCGCGGCCTGGAGGGCGCAGCGGGCGTCGGGGAGCAGGAAGGCGCACGCGGTCTCCGCGAAGTGCGCCGGGTAGTCGGGGACCAGCGCGCGGAACGGCTTCGGCCGGCGCGCGGTGCGGACGGAGCGAACGCCGGCCTCCGTCTCCTCCACCAGCGCCTCCTCGGGCCGCTCCATCCCCAGCGCGCGGAACAGCTCCGCCTCCCGCCGCAGCAGGTTGCGGATCACCAGCGCGCCCTCCGCGTTCAGGTAGACCCCCTCCGAGCAGCAGGTGCCGTGGCAGCGCCTCAGCGCGCACGGCAGGAGCGGCCGCTCGAACGACGCCCGGTCGAGCGGCGCGCCGGCGAGCATGGCACGCAGGGCGCTCTCGGTGGCGGGGCAGGCGGTGCGCGGCGGCTGCATGGACCTCGGGTGTCGGCGCGGGACGGGTGGACGGCGCTGGTACCGTCCTCCCGCCGCGCCGTTCCGCCGGTCAGGCGCGCAGGCGCTCCGGTTCGCGGACCGCGCCGCCGGCCAGGAAGTCCACCGCCGCCCGGATCACCTCCGGGTCGCGCAGGATCTCCCGGTGTCCCAGCCCCGTGGTGGCGACCAGCCGCGCCCCCGGCCAGGCGGCCACGATCTCCTCGCTCTCGGAGCAGGGGACCTCCGGGTCGCCGCGGTCGTGGAAGGCCAGCAGCGGCACCGTCATGAGCGGCGCGGAGGCGGGGACGGACACGTCGCCCGCCGGGATCCCCAGCCACGCCTCGATCTCGCGCACGGACACGCCCCACTCGGTGCGCGGCAGGCCGACCGCCTCCATGAAGGTGTCGTGGAAGCGGAACGGATCGGCCGCCGCGCCCACGAACACCGCGCGCTCCGCCGCCAGCCCCCCGCGCAGCGCGTACGCCGCCGCCGCCGCGCCCATGGAGTGCGCCACCAGCGCGTGCGCCGGCGCCACCTCCGCCGCGGCCGCCCTGAGCGCGGCGGCGAAGTGAAGCAGCGTGGAGATCCGCCCGTCCGAACTGCCGTGCCCCGGCGCGTCGAAGGCGACGGCGGAGAACCCCCGCTCCACCAGCGGTCCGACGAAGGGCGCCAGGCTCGCGGCGCGCCCGCCCCAGCCGTGCAGCAGGTACACCGCCGGGCCGCTTCCCCAGCGCCAGCCCCGGACGCGCCCGCCGCGCACGTGCAGCACGAAGGGCTCCCCGGTGGCGAGCAGGCCCAGCGTGCGCGCGGAGGGCCGCCGCCGCGGCGGAGTGAAGAAGAGCCGCCGCGCGAAGCGGCGGGCCAGGGCGGGGGAGACGCGGTGGAGCAGGCGGACGGTCGTGGTGATCGCCGCGGGTGCTTCGATACGAACGTTCGTGCTTTTTGGAGGTGCGACTGCGTCCATGGTCCTTGTCCTCCGGACGGGGTGGGGCTACGCCTGGGCCGCGGGGATCGCGGCCGCGTCCCGGATCAGGGCATCGACGGCGGTCCGCGCGCGTGCCTCCGCGCCCGGGTCGCCGAGGAGCCGCCGGTACTGGTGGGTCACCAGCAGGATGCCGTACAGGTCGTACGCGAACTGCTCCGCGTCCAGGTCCTCGCGGAAGTGGCCGGCCGTGACGCCGCCGCGCGCGACGCGGGCGAGGAAGCCGATCCACTCGCGCTGCAGCTCGACCAGACGGTCGCGGGGAGCTCCCGGCCGGTCGTCCAGCTCCACGGAAGCCGCCACGAAGAAGCAGCCGCCCCGCGCGCCGGAGGTCTCCGGCCAGCGCATCCAGTTCTCCAGCAGCGCGCGGACCCGGGGCTCGCCGCGCTCCGCCCGCAGCGTGGGCGTGGCCACGCTCTCCGCGAAGCTCTCGGCCGCGAAGTCGATCACCTGGAGCTGGAGCGCTTCCTTGGACTGGAAGTGCGCGAACAGCCCGCTCTTGGACAGCCCCAGCTCCTGCGCCAGCCGGCCGATGCTCAGCCCCTCCAGCCCTACCTGCGTGGCGAGGCTGAACGCGTGCTCCAGGATCGTGCGCCGGGTAGTGTCTCCCTTGCTCATAGCCCGCAAAATAGTACGACCGTTCGTGCAGTCAAGCTTCTCGTGGACCGGCCGGCCCGAGCACCGCCGCCCCCGCCGTGGCGCCCGCCCCGAACGACACCAGCAGCGTCGGCGCGTCCGCGGGGAGGCGGCCGCCGCGCAGCGCCTCGTCCAGCGCGACGGGGATGGTGGCCGCGCCGGTGTTGCCGAAGCGATCGATGTTGACGAAGACGCGCCCGGGCGGGAGGCCCATCTCCTTCTCCAGCCCCTCGATGATGCGCAGGTTGGCCTGGTGCGGCACCACCAGCCCCACGTCGGCGAGAGCGACGCCGGCGCGGTCCAGCGCGGCGCCGGCCTGCACGGCCATGGTCCTCACCGCGGCCTTGAACAGGCGCGTCCCCTCCATGCGCAGCAGGTGGGTGCGCTCCTCAAGCACCCGCGCGTCGAAGGGGCGGCGCGAGCCCCCGCCCGGCCGCAGCAGCGCGTCCGCCAGGCGCCCGTCCGCCCACCAGCTGGTCGCCCGCAGCGCCAGCGGGCCGTCCCCCGCGGCCAGCACCACGGCGCCCGCGCCGTCGCCGAAGAGCGGGCCGGTGGCCGGGTCGGCGCGGTCGGTGACGGTGGACAGCTTCTCCACGCCCACCACCAGCCCGAAGCGCCCGGCCCCGCAGCGCAGCAGCGCGTCGGCCACGACGAGCGCGTAGATCCACCCCGCGAACCCGGCCTCCACGTCGAAGCAGGCCGCGCCCCACGCCCCCACCGCAGCCTGCAGCTCGCAGGCGGTGGGCGGCGTCAGGTGGTCCGGCGTGGAGGTGGCGACCACCACCACCCCCAGCTCCTCCGCGCCGATCCCGGCGGCCTCCAGCGCGGGGAGCGCGGCGCGGGCCGCCATCACCGCGGCGCCCTCGTCGTCCGCGGCCACGCGGCGCTCGCGGATCCCGGTGCGCCGCACGATCCAGTCTTCCGTCACCCCCGCCAGCCCGGCGATCTCCGCGTTCCCCAGCACGTGGGCGGGGAGCCACCTGCCGGTCCCCGCCACGCGCGTCCCCGCGCCCCCCTCCGCCGCCACGCGTCAGCCGGCCGCCGCGGCGCTCACCAGCGCGTCCAGCCGCGGGCGCGGCACGGCCCCCATCTCCCGCGCCACCTCGCGGCCGCCGCGGAAGGCGATCAGCGTGGGGATGGAGCGGATGCCGAACTGCATGGAGGTGGACGGGTTGCGGTCGGTGTCCAGCTTGGCGACCAGCACCTCGCCCACGCGCTCGTGGGCGAGCTGGTCCAGCACGGGCGCCATCGTCTTGCAGGGGCCGCACCAGTCGGCGTAGAAGTCCACCAGCACCGGCACCTCCGCGTCCCTCACCACTCGCGCGAACTCGGCGTCGGTGAGCGGGAGCGGGCGGTCCAGCCGGATCGCGTTGCCGCACTGGCCGCACCTGGGCCCGTCGGCGGCGCGCGCCATGTCCACGCGGTTCAGCTTGCCGCAGGAGGCGCAGCGCACCGTGGCCTTGCGGCTGCTCCGGGTCGTCTCGGGCATCGTGTCCCTCCGTCTGAGCGGGCTTCGTCGACTCGTCCCGCGGGTCTCACCGCACGGGACGTGCAACGGAATCTACAGCGCGGCCCCGGAGGCGGTACCCGCGGGCCGGTTTCGGGCTTGTTCCGGGTACCCCCGGGGGATAGTCTTCCCCGCGTCCACTCCCACCCGCGCCCCGACCCCGTGAGCCCCGTAACCCCGCACCCCTCCACGCAGGTCGCCCACGAGGTGCTGGAGCACTTCCTGGCGGAGTGGACGGAGGCCGTCGCGCGCGAATTGCGCGCCGCGCGCCCGCCGGAGGAGTCCGCGGAGCCGGCGCCCTTCCGGGTGCTGTACGTGGACGCCTTCTGCAACTCCGGCGGGCGGCACGTGCTGGTGGGGCCGGGGCGGAGCGCCGCGCCGGGCTCGGCGGCGCGCGGGGTGCGGGCGCTGGACCGGCTCGCCGCGCGGGCGCCGGGCGCGCGGGTGCCGCTGCACGCAGCGGCGGTGCTGGTGGAGGCGGACCCGGCGGAGCTGGACCGCCTGGAGCGCGAGCTGGAGCGCACCGGGGCGGGGCACCGCGTGCGCCGCACGGACGACCCCTCCGCCCTGGCCCCCGGCGACGTGGCGCTGCTGCACATGGAGTGGGCCGACGCCGCGGAGCGCGTCGCCCGCCTGGCCGCCGCCGCCGACCACGCGCTCTGCTACCTGGCGCCCCCCGCGCCGGGGAAGCTGCCGCTCGCCTCGCTGCGTCCGCTGCTGGCCGTCCCCGCCGCCGACGTGCTGCTCACCTTTCCCCACGCGGACCTCCAGAAGCAGGCGCGCTACCGCGGCAGCACCATCGCGGACCTCCCGGCGCACGCCCGGCAGCTCGTGGAAGGGTACTCGGCGCTCTTCGGCGACGCGCGCTACGAGTGGCTGTCGCTGTGGCGCGACGCGGAGCGCGCCGGCGGCGGCCGGGCCGCCGAGGCGCGGCTGGTGGAGCGCTACGCCGAACGATTGACCGCGGGCGGCCGGGCGGTCCGCCGCGTGGACGTGCGCCTCTCCGACGAGGCGGCGGACTCGCTGTACCTGTTCCTGGCGGCGCGCGACCCGCTGCGGGCGCTGGCGCTCAACCAGGGGCTGCGCGGCGCCGGGGTGGACGACCGCGCCGGGCTGGACCGCACCTTCCGCGCCGACACGCCCGCCGAGCCGGAGGAGGCCGGAACGCTGGAGCTGTTCGCGCTGGACGATCCGGAGCCGCTCCCCGGCGCCCCCGGCGAGCTGCCGGCGGACCTGGCGCTGCTGTCGCGCACGCTGCGGGAGCGCTTCCGCGGGCGCACGGTGGCGTACGGCGAGGTGGTCGCCGGGCTGGCGGACACCGACCTGACGCCGGACGAGGTGCGCCGCGCCATGGCCGTGCTCAAGCGCACGGGCGAGGCCGTGTACCGCGGGCTCTCCGACGCCGCCGCGGAGGTGGCGTTCCCGGAGACGCCGGTGCCGCCCGCCCGGCCGAAGAAGCGGGCGCGGCGCGGCGCGGAGATGCCGCTGCTCGGGCTGGAGCCGGAGGCGGAGGAGTGACGGAAGTGCGAAAGTGCGTGAGTGCGAAAGTGAGGGGAGCACGGAGTGCCGGGTACGCGAGGGGCCCCGCGCCGGCATCGGCG
>JBFMFL010000589.1:0-1873 GCA_040752145.1 Gemmatimonadota bacterium | reverse complement strand
ATGAGGTCACGGGAGTGTGGCACCCGGAAGGCCCGGGCTCAAATCGTTTCACCTGCGAGCACGCTGTAAGATGGGCCAGATCATGCGGTTACAGCAGCATTGTGGAAGCTAAACCGGACACTACTGACTCCGTGCCTCACCTCAGGATCTGCGCCGGTTACTCCAGCGATGGTGCGAGTTCCTTCGTCAGCATCACATCCGACAGCCGGAAGCGGCCAAGCAGCTCGACGCGGCCTAACAATCGGCTGCAGTGGATGCGGGGCCGAGCATGTTTTTGGGACGAGGGAGAGGCTTGCGCGTCGGCCCCGCCCCACTGACCCTTGTGGCGTTAGGCGGCCCTTCGTCTTCTCCGGCCCTCTCGAACAGGAGCGCATCACCATGTCCAATGCTATGGATCGTCACCGCCGGCGCCCTGCGAGGCTCGCGGCGGTAGCCGTTGCGGCGCTGGCCGCCACCCTGTTGGCCTCCACGACGGCCAGCGCACAGTCGACGCGGTCAACCGCCGCTACGCCCCCCGTGGAAGGCGCCGCAAATGCGACCACTCCCGAGGGCGGCCCCGACCTACAGGGGCTCTGGGACTTCACGATGCGCGTGGGTGAGCGGTCTTCCCCCGGCTTCTTCGCGCTCGGTCCAGTCGAAGCGGGATGGGCTGGCTCGCTCACGCTGTACTTGACGAACACGCTGGCGATCCGCGTGCTCACCGTGGATGGGGACTCGGTCCGGATGGTCGTTGCCTCGCGGGAGGGCGATGTGGTATTTCAGGGGCAGTTGACCGACAACGGGCGCACGATGGAAGGCATCGTGGACTACCACGGCGGCGCGCGCCTTCCGATGACGGCCACGCGCCGCGCCCGGCTCATCGTGCCGCGCTGAGTCCAGCCGCGCGAGCGGCAGGGCGGTTCTCCCTCCTTCCATCGCGCCGAGTCCCGGGCCCGATACTAAAAGGTGACGACACGCGCGCAGGGGATCGGGGACGTCGTGCTGACGACGTTCTTCGCCCTCGTCTACGCGCTGCGCGGCAGGTAGGTTAAGGATTGGGTTGTGGGAAAGCTCCCGCCGGCTGCCTAACAAAGCGCTGCAGCGGACGTGCAGCAGCCAGCATCGCACAGGATCGTTGCAGTCATTGGCGAGGACGCCCGCATGGACGGCCGCATGTTCGGGCTCCTGTTCCGGGAGCCCGGCACCCGGTACGCCCTCCGCGCCCGTCGGGGGAAACTGGAGCGCGACCTCGTCGCCTCGCTCGACCGCATCGGGAGGGGCAGCCGCGCTACTACTGAACACTGCCGGGCGAAGCTCGTTGACAACGCCGCACCCGCGGATTAATCTACGGGCAGACCCGTAGAAAGGAGCCGCGCGTGCCCGAAGAGACCCGACTCACCGACCGCGAGCTGGACGCCATGAGCATCCTGTGGCGCCACGGCTCCGGCACCGTCGCCGAGGTGCGCGAGCGCCTCGCCGACGACCTGGCGTACACCACCGTGCTGTGGGTCCTCCAGACGCTGGAGGAGAAGGGGTTCGTGCGCCACGAGAAGGAGGGCCGCGCCTACCGCTACTATCCCACCATCGAGCAGGAGGAGGCGGGAGGGAGCGCGCTGGACCGCATCGTGGACAAGGTGTTCCACGGGTCCGCCGAGATGCTGCTCGCGCAGCTGGTCGGGGAGCGCAAGGTGCCCGCGGCGGAGCTGGAGCGCATGCGCGACCTGCTGGACCGGCGCCTCGCCGAGGAGGAGGGGGAATGAGCGCCGCGTGGATGCTCCAGGCCGCGCTCGCGGCTGCGCTCCTGGGCGTCGGGGCGCTCGCGGCGGAGCGGGTGGCGGGGTGGTTCGGCGTGCCGCGGCGCGCCGTCTGGGCCGCCGCCATGCTGGGCTCGCTG
>JBFMFL010000588.1:0-1904 GCA_040752145.1 Gemmatimonadota bacterium | reverse complement strand
CCCTCCTGGAGCGGCGTGAGCGGGTAGACGTCCTCCACCCCGCGCTCGCTCCCCAGCAGCGCGTCCAGCGCCGGCTGGTCCAGCCCCGCCAGCGGGAAGTCGCTGGGCGTGTAGCCCCCCGCCGCGGACGAGGTGCAGTGCGCGACCAGACCGCGCAGCTCCTCCACGTACCAGCCGGCAAGGCGCTCGACGGTCTCGCGGCGGTGCACCCCCCCCGCGTAGCCGATTCGCAGCTCAAGGCGGCCCGCCTGCACCGACCCGGACACGTCGAGCAGGTGCGGTCGCGGGCTCCGCGCGTCGACCGGCGCCCCGGCCGACTCCGGCGCGAAGGCGAAGAACCCCTCGTCCGAGACCGCCTGGTCGAACTGTCCCAGGTAGTTGAAGCCCACCTCCGCGGCCGCGGCCTCCGTACCGCCCACGCTCCCGCCGGGGAAGCGCAGCAGTCCGTAGCCGATGCCGTGGCCGGGCACCGCGCGCAGCTGCTCCTTGACCGCCCTGAGCGCCGCGCCGGCATCGCCGCCGTCGGGCAGCTCCAGCACCACCGGGTACACGGTGGTGAACCACCCCACGGTGCGGGACAGGTCCACCCCCCCGCCGACGACCTCCTCCTCGCGCCCGTGCCCCTCCAGCTCCACGCGCACCCGCCGCTGCCCCGTCCAGCGCCGCAGCGCCCCCGCCAGCGCGCACAGCAGCACCTCGTCCACCTGCGTGCGGTACGCCGCCGGCACCTCGCGCAGCAGGGCAGCGGTCTCCTCCCCGGTCAGCCGCACCTCCACGCCGCGCGCACGCGCCACCGTGTTTTCCGCCGCGGCGTCGTCCGCTGGCAGCGGGGCGACTTCCCTCCGCGCCTGCTCCGACCAGTACGCCGCCTCCGCATCCAGCGCCCCGGACCGGGCGTGCCCGGCCAGCCGCTCGGCCCATGCCTTCCACGAGGTGGTCTTCGCCGGCAGCGCGACCGGTTCCCCGCGCGAGAGCTGCGCGTAGGCGCTCTCCAGATCCTCCAGCAGCACCCGCCAGCTCACCCCGTCCACCAACAGGTGGTGCGCAACCGCCAGCAGCCGCCCCGGCTCCCCGCCGCCCGGCTCGATCGAGACCATCCGCAGCAGCGGCCCTTGCGCCAGGTCCAGGCTCCGCTGCACCTGCTCCGCCGCCGCCTCGATCACCTCCCGCCGCCCGCCCTCGCGCAAGGCCGAGAGGTCGAGCACCGTCAGCGGCCCGCGGGCACCCGGCTCCGCGTGCGATTGCGTCCAGCTCCCGTCCTCCGCCTGGCGGAAGCGCAGCCGCAGCGCGTCGTGGTGCGCCTCCAGCGCAGCCGCCGCCCGCGCCAGCACCCCGCCCCGCAGGGCGTCGCGCGGGCGCAGCAGCAGCGCCTGGTTGAAATGGTGCCGCGCCGCGTGCTCCTCCGCGAAGAAGCGATGCTGCACCGGCGTCAGCGGCGCCTCCCCCGCGACCAGCCCCTGCGCCGCTCCGCCGGTCTCCGAGTCGACCCGCTGCGCCGCCTCGGCCAGCCGCTCGACCGTCTGCAGCTCGAAGACCTGCCGCGGCGTCAGCTTCAGCCCCCGCTGCCGCGCCCGGGAGACCACCTGGATCGAGAGGATGCTGTCACCCCCCAACTCGAAGAAGCTCTCCTCCACCCCCACCCGCTCCAGCTTCAGCACCCCCGCCCAGACGCCGCACAGGATCTCCTCCTTCTCCGTGCGCGGCGCCGTGCGGCCCACCCGTGTGCTCCCCCGCTCCGGGGCCGGCAGCGCGCGCCGGTCCAGCTTGCCGTTGACGCTCAGCGGCAGCTTCTCCAGCAGCACGAACGCCGCCGGCACCATGTGCTCCGGCAGGCGCTCCCCCAGGCGCGCCCGCAGCTCCGCCGCAGACACCTCCGCTCCCTCCGCGGGGACCACGTAGGCCAC
>JBFMFL010000587.1:0-1912 GCA_040752145.1 Gemmatimonadota bacterium | reverse complement strand
CGGGGGAGGGAGCCCCCGCGAAGTCCTCTGACGAGTTCCGATGCCCAACCTCTTCCGAGCTCTCCCGTGGTTCGTGCTGACCGCGGCGCTGGCGGGGTGCGGCGAGGACGCGGGCGCCGTCCCCGGCCGCCCCGCCGCGCCGCCGCCCCCGGCCGCCCTCCCCGCCGCGGATCCCGCGGACACGCTCTCGCTCGCCGAGCGCGACTCCATCCCCGGGAGCATCGCCTTCATCGCCGAGCGCGACGGCAACAAGGAGCTGTACTCCGTGCGGCCCACCGGCGGCGGCGAGCGGCGCCTGACGGAGCGCCCGGAGGAGGACTTCCCGGGCGACGTCCTCCGCGACGGCTCCGGGCTCCTGGTGATCTCGCTGGAGGGAGAGGGGCCCACCCGCGTGGAGCGCTTCTGGGTGGCGCAGGGCGGGGGCGGCCCGCTGCGCCCCCTGGGCCCGCGCGGCGCGCTGATGCGCAATCCCAGCTGGGGGCCGGACGGCCGGTGGCTGGTCTACGAGTCCAACACCCGGGACGGGTACCGCGACATCTACCGCCTGGACCGGGCCACGGGGCGGGTGCGCGCGCTCACGCAGAACCCGGAGGGCAACTTCCGGCCGGTGGTGTCTCCGAACGGCGACTGGGTGGTGTTCGGCTCCAGCCGCGACAGCGTGTCGGAGCTGTACCGGATGCGCCCCGACGGGAGCGCCCAGGAGCGGATCACCCACACCCCGCGCGACGAGTGGGGGGCGCGCTGGTCCTCGGACGGCGGGCTGCTCGCCTTCCTGAGCGACCGCGACGGGAGCGACCGGGTGTACCTGAGCTACCCGGACGGCCGGGAGGTGCGCCGGCTCTCGGACGAGCCGCACGACCCGCACGTGATGGAGGACAAGCCGGTGTGGGCGCCGCGGGGCTTCGCGGTCGCGTGGGTGCGCCGGACGCGCGACGAGCCCTCGCGCATCCTGATCCGCGACGTCGCCAACGGCTTCCGCGGCGAGGTGCGCGCCCGGGGGCTGGGGGCGCTGGACGACCCCGCGTGGTCGCCGGACGGGCGCTACCTGGCCTTCACGCTCACCCGCGGCGACAGCGTGCAGGTGTACGTGGCCCGCGCCGACGGCGCCCGCCCCACGCGCGTCACCCACGGGCCCGGCCCCAACTGGTACCCGGTGTGGCTGGCGGAGCCGGCGCCCCCGGCGGACGGCCCGCGCTCCGCCCGCTGACCCGTCCGGGTCCGCGGCGGAAACGGGCTTTTGCCGCGCGCTTTGCATTCTGCACGCGGGCCGGCGGCCGCCGGCTCCGTATGGGTTCTCGTGGCCCGCGCGGGAAATCCCGGTGGTGCAACGGGTTCGCCGGGGGAGGCGGCGGGCGGCGTGAGCGGGGACGCGGATTTGCAACCTGCGCCTCGCCAACCAAATCCGTTCACGCTCGCATCCCGGGCGGACCGATGAAGAACACCACCATGACGGGCCGGAAGATGGCGGAGACCGCGGCGGGTGTGCTGGGAGGGAGAGGACAGCAGCGGCGGATCCCCAGCGCGGCGGAGATCCGCGCCGCGCCGGAGGTGTGCGCGCTGTGCGGCGGCTGGAGCCGCGGCACCTCGCTGCGCTTCGAGCACGAGCGCCCCGGCGAGCGCGTGCGCCTGGAGATGCACCTGTGCACCACCTGCGGCGACCGCATCGAGAAGCACCTGAAGCGCGCCATCCCCGTGCGCTCCATGGAGATCACCTCCACGGAAGAAGCGGCGTAGCGCGCGAAGTAGTCCCGTCGGCAAGACGAAAAGCGGCCCCGTGCGCGAGCACGGGGCCGCCGTCTTTTTCCGTCCCTCGCGGACGCCAGCACCAGCCCCGCGTGAGGGATGCGAGCGCGAAGCGGCGAGACCCGCGGCAGTTTGCGGGGCTCGCCTCCGTTACGCACGGTCGTATCGT
>JBFMFL010000586.1:0-1924 GCA_040752145.1 Gemmatimonadota bacterium | reverse complement strand
CGGTCGTCGGCGTCGTCCACCCGGGTGCGGTCCTCGCCCGGGGGGATGAACCCGGGCGGCGCGTCCGGGGGGAGCGTGCTCTCGCCCATGGTGCGGCGGGCGCGGTCCAGCGCCTCGGCGAAGGCGCCCGCGTGCGGGTAGCGCTCCTCCGGGTCGCTGGCCATGGCGCGCATCACCACCGCCTCCACCTCCGGGGGAATGGCGGGGTTGCGCGCGCGGATGGACGGGGCGGGGACGGGGAGCCCGATCCCCATGCGGCTGCGGTCCGCCTCGTTGAAGGGGCGGTCGCCGGTGAGCAGCTGGAAGGCCACCGCCCCCAGCGAGAACACGTCCGAGGCCGGCGTCAGCCGCGCCTCACCGCGCAGCTGCTCGGGCGAGGCGTAGGTGGGCGACAGCGGGGCGCGGCCGTCCTGGGTGAGCTGGGTGAAGGTGTCCTCGTCGGCGATCACCTTGGCGATGCCGAAGTCCAGCACCCGCACCTGCATCTCGTCGCCCTCGTCGGTGCGGACGATGAAGATGTTCCCCGGCTTGACGTCGCGGTGGATGACGCCGGAGCGGTGCCCCACGTGCAGCCCGCGCGCGGCCTGGCGCAGGATCTCCAGCGTCTGCGGGAGCGGGGGCGGGCCCACCGCCAGCCGCGTGGCCAGGTCGTCGCCTCGCAGCAGCTCCATGACGATGAAGTCCAGCCCGAGCGCGGGGTCCGTGCCGTAGTCGTACACGGGGACCACGTTGGGGTGGTGCGGCAGGCGCGCGGCGGCGGCGGCCTCGTGGCGGAAGCGGGCGCGGATCCGCTCGCGGGCGGCGGGGTCGGCGGCGCCCATCACGGTGATCACCTTCACCGCGACGTGGCGCCCCAGCCGCTCGTCCGTGGCGCGGTACACCGCACCCATGCCCCCCCGCCCGATCACCTCCTCGATGCGGTAGCGGTCCACCAGCACCCGCCCCGTGAGCAGCGACTCGAACCCCGACATTCGTCTTTCGATTCCCAGGTTGTTTGGCCGGATCCGGCACTTCAACGGCCCGGAACGGCGGCTTTGGGCGTGCCCCTCGCTGTCGCTCGGGTCGGGCTGCGCGCTGCGTAGGACACGAAACTACCGTGTCCAACGCAGCCGAGCCCCGCAAACTGCCGCGGGTCTCGGCCCTCCGGGCGCGCATCCCTCACGCAGACGCCCGAGCATCCCTCGGGATCCCTGTCCCCTCTCCCAGAATTGGGAGAGGGTGGCGGCTCTAAGGCCGCCGGGTGAGGGCCCCTCCGGGCGCGCATCCCTCACGCGGGCCCCGTCGCGAGGGCCGGCTTCAGCGCGTCAGGGGTGGCCGGCGCGGAAGGTGTCCACCTCCACGATTTCCGTCTCGCCCCCCTCGGCCGCGATCTCCAGGTCCGGGCGCGCCCCGGCGATCGCCGGCACGGCGAGCATCGGGTCCGGCTCCACCACGACCTCCTCCTCGTCCTCCGGGCGGATGCGCTCCAGCACCTGCTGCGCCAGGCGGGCCCGCGTCCGCGGCGGGTCGCGCTCCAGCAGGCGCTCCAGCGTCGCCACGGCGGCGGCGGTGTCGCCCTGCGCCAGGTACACGTCGGCCAGGTTGGCGTAGGCCACGTGGCGGTCCGGGTAGCGCTCCACCACCTCCTCCAGCACCCGCACCGCCTCGTCGTTGCGGCCCAGCCGGAAGAGCGCGTAGCCCTCGTTGTTGCGGTACTCCGCCTCGGCCGGCACCAGGCTGCCGGCCCGGCGGAAGGCGGCCAGCGCCTCGCCGTACTCGCGCCGCTGGAAGTGCCTCAGTCCCTCGCGGTTGGCGTCGCGCGCCTCGGCCGCGGGGGGGCGCCGCGGCGCGGCCGCCTCGCGCGCCGCGGGCGCGGGGTCCGCGCCGCCGGCCAGCTCCACGGCGACGGCCCCGCCCCCCGCAAGGAGGACGCCCGCCGCCACCG
>JBFMFL010000585.1:0-1938 GCA_040752145.1 Gemmatimonadota bacterium | reverse complement strand
CGGCGCGGGTGGCGGCGGGCCGTGGTCGCCGGGGAGCCGGTGCTGGTGTCGCCGGCCACGGGGCCGGCGGTGGTGGGCTTCCTCCGCGGACGCATCGTCCTGCCGGCGTGGGCGCTGGAGTGGGACGACGAGAGCCAGCGGCTGATGGTGGAGCACGAGCGCGAGCACCTGCGCGCCCGCGACCCGCTCCTCCTCCTGCTCGCCCTCGCCGCCGCCGCCGCGGTCCCCTGGAACGCCGCCCTGTGGTGGCAGCTGCGCCGCCTGCGGCTCGCCATGGAGGTGGACTGCGACGCCCGCGTGCTCCGCCGCCGTCCCGACGTCCGCGCCTACGGGCTCCTGCTGCTGGAGGTGGGGCGGGTCGCCGCCTCCCCCCGCGTCCCCGTGCTCGCCCTCACCGAGCCCCCCTCGTTCCTGGAAAGGAGGATCCGCACCATGACCTCACGCACCGCCCGGCGCCGCGTCCGCCGCGCCGCCCTCGCCGCCGCCCTGTGCGCCGGCTCCGTGCTCCTCGCCGCGGCGCTCCCCGCGCCCGCCGCCCCGGTGGCGTGGGGGATCGAGCGGCAGCCCGCCGCGGCGGACACCGTCCCGCTCCCGGCGGGGGTGATCGACGTGCGCGACGCCACCGACAAGCCGCGCCTGGTCAACGGCGCCCAGGTGCAGCGGCTCCTGGCGCGCACCTACCCGCCCGTGCTGCGCGACGCCGGCATCACCGGCCGCGCCGAGGTGGCGATGGTGGTCACCGCGGGGGGCGCCCCGACCGAGGTCCGCGTGCTGGAGGCCACGCGCCCGGAGTTCGCCGAGGCCGCGGCCGTCGTCATGCGCCAGGCCCGCTTCGCCCCCGCGAAGCGCGACGGGAGGGCGGTGGCGGTCCGCCTGCAGCTGCCCGTCGCCTTCACGCTGGAGCGTGATACGGCGCCGGTGCCGGGGGTCCCCTCGGTTACGCCGCCGGCCGGGGCCGCCGCGGCGGGGCAGGGGATCGTGGACGTGAGCGCGCTGGAGGTCAAGCCCAGGCTCGTCAACGCGACCGAGGTGCAGCGGACGCTGGTGGCCGCGTATCCGCCGACCCTGCGCGACGCGGGCGTCACCGGCAGGGCCACGGTGGCCTTCGTCGTGGGCGCCGACGGCGCGACGCGCGAGGCCAGGCTGGTGGACGTCACGCACCAGGCGCTGGGCGAGCCCGCGCTGACCGCCGTGCGCGCCATGCGCTTCACCCCCGGCCGGCTGAGCGGGCGCGCCACCGCGGCCCGCGTGCAGGTCCCGGTGGAGTTCACGCTGGAGAAGACCGAGCCCGCCGCGACGACGCCCGCCGCGCCGCCGCGGGGGACGTGAGCCCGGCCATCGGCTCGGGCGGGCGGCCGGCTCCGGAGAGCCGCCCGCCCGGAGCCGCGCGCCGCTGACGATCGCAACGCAAAGAGAGAGGCCCCGATGGAAGTCTCGTTCACCGAACGGGAGCTGGACGTGATGGACGTGCTCTGGGAGGCGCGCACCGCCACCGTGGCGGAGGTCCGCGAGCGCCTGGCCGACGACCTGGCCTACACCACCGTGCTCACCGTGCTGCGCACCCTGGAGGAGAAGGGGTACGTGGGCCACGAGGAGGAGGGCCGGGCCCACCGCTACTTCCCGCGCGTGGAGCGGCAGGCCGCGGGGAGGAGCGCGCTCAGCCGCATGCTCCACAAGCTGTTCAAGGACTCGCCGGAGATGCTGCTCACCCACCTGGTGTCCGACCGCCGCGTCTCGGACGAGGAGCTGCGCCGCATGCGCCGGCTGCTGGACGAGCGCCTGGAAGGCGAGGAGGAGCGCCCATGATCGCCCCCTGGATGTTGTACTGCGCGGCCGTGGGGCTGCTTCTCTGCGGCGGCGCGCTGGCGCTGGAGCGGGCGCTGCGGGCCTGCGCCCTCCCCACTCGCTGGGCCTGGCTGGGCGCCCTGCTGCTGACGC
>JBFMFL010000584.1:0-1958 GCA_040752145.1 Gemmatimonadota bacterium | reverse complement strand
CGTAATCCGCTGCGGGAATGCGGCTTGCGTGGGGTTTGCCTCCCCAGCGATCACCCAGCCAAGGAGGCACCGTGGAGCCACGTTCCAGCGAGCCGCACCGCCAGATGCACGAGCCCGCCGCGCCCACCGGCGGACGCACGGTGGGCGCGGAGGAGTTCCGGGAGCTCAGCGTCGAGAACGAAAACGGACCCGGCTCCGTCCAGGTCCGCCAGAACACAGGGCAGCGGCCGCCCTCGGAGGTGAGGGAGGACGAGGCCGAGCACAAGTAAGAGGAGGCGAAGGGGGAGGGAGGCCGCCGGCCGCCCTCCCCCTTCGCTTGCTCCCGCAGTACGATCCCGACCGAGCGCGGTTGCCCCGCGTGAGGGATGCGCGCCCGGAGGGCCGAGACCCCGCGGGGCAGTTTCCGCGGGGGCTCGGCTGCGTTGGCGAGCGTTGTTTGCTCGCCTACGCAGCGCGCAGCCCGACCCGAGCGACAGCGAGGGGCACGCCCAAACCCGCAGTGCCGTGCCGTTAAGTCTGTTGTCCGCAATGGCTTGAAGATTGCACCCGGGGCACGGCCCATCGCACGGGATCCACCGCTCGCACGAGGACCACGACATGGCAATCGAACTGCTCGACGCTCCGGGGGCCGCCGCGACCGGGGCCTCGTCCGGCTCCCTCCACGCGGTCACCACGGACCTGGCCTACATGCGCACGGCCATCGTCAACCTGTTCTTCTTCGGCGCGCCCGGGGCCGGCGACCGGGGATGGGTGCTGGTGGACACGGGGATGTACGGCTACACGGAGCGCATCGTCGAGGCCGCGGAGGAGCGCTTCGGGCCCGGCGCCCGCCCCTCGGCCATCGTCCTGACGCACGGGCACTTCGACCACGTGGGGGCGGTGCGGCAGCTGGCGGCGCTGTGGGACGTGCCGGTGTACGTGCACGAGCTGGAGCTCCCGTACGTCACCGGGCGCTCGTCGTACCCGCCCCCCGACCCCACCGTGGGGGGCGGCGCCATGGCGGCGCTCTCCTGGGCGTACCCGCGCGGGCCCATCGACCTGGGCGAGCGGGCGCGGCTCCTCCCCGCCGACGGCTCGGTGCCGGGGATGCCGGGGTGGCGGTGGATCCACACGCCGGGACACACGGCCGGGCACGTGGCGCTGTTCCGCGACGCGGACCGCACCCTGATCGCCGGGGACGCCTTCGTCACCACCAAGCAGGAGTCCGCGACGGCGGTGATGGCGCAGCGGCCGGGGGTGCACGGCCCCCCGGCCTACTTCACGCCGGACTGGGGCTCGGCCGCGCGCTCGGTGCAGGCGCTGGCCGCGCTGGAGCCGGAGGTCGCCGCCACCGGCCACGGGGTTCCGCTCCGCGGCCCGGAGATGCGGGCGGAGCTTCACCGGCTGGCGACGGATTTCCGCGCGCTGGCCATGCCGGAGAGCGGCCGGTATGTGGACGCGCCGGCCGTGGCGGACCGGAACGGCGTGGTGTCGGTGCCGCCCACCACCTCCATCCTGCAGAACCCGCTGGTGGCCGGCCTGGGGACCGTGCTGGCGGCCGGGCTGGCGGTGGGGGCGCTGTCGCGGTCCCGGCGGCGCTGAGCGGGCCTCAAGAAAGGAATCAAGAGAGAGGGGCCCTCCGGCGTATCGGAGGGCCCCTCCCTGCTGGAGCACGAAAAACGCTACTGTCCCGGTGGTGTCGTGTCTTTCCAGACTCGAAAGGATCTAGGGGAGCGCCGCGGGCGGCGCTCCCCCGGCGGCTCGCCGCTCAGGTGCGCGGGGGGAACACGCCCTGGAGGGCGATGTTGAAGTAGAAGGTGAGGTAGGGCATCATGTTGTTGTGCGGCTGGTTGCCCCCGGCGGGCGGCAGCGCCTGGAACGCCAGGTTGGTCGTCGCCCCCGGCGCCGCGTACTGCCCGATGCTGATGCCCGTGGCCAGCAGCTGCCCCGTCGGGAAGCGCTCCAGCCCGTCGGCCTGC
>JBFMFL010000583.1:0-1958 GCA_040752145.1 Gemmatimonadota bacterium | reverse complement strand
TTGTGGGGTTGTGCGATTGGGGCCGGCCCCCCCGCCTCTTGCCCGCGGCGCGGGCGCCGTTGCCGTTCCCATAGTTCCCACATGCTGTACGGGGAGAGACTCACGCGGCGGTTTGCGTGAGGCTCACCCCGGCGGAGGGAAACCCGCCGGCAGTTTGGCGGGGTTCCCGGAGCCCGCGTAGGAAACAGGCCGGCAGTTTGGCCTGGTTCCGGAGCGGTCCCCCGCACCGAACCCGGACGAAAGCAAACGGGGCCGCCGCCGGTGAAGGCGACGACCCCGCTTCCGATCTCGAAAGAAGACGAACCGCTTTACGCGGGCACCCGCAGCGACATGCCGGGCTTGATCTTGTTGCTGCGCAGGCCGTTCAGCCGCTTCAGCGTGTTGACGCTGGTGTCGTTGCGGCGGGCGATGGTCCAGAGCGACTCGCCGCTGCGCACCTTGTGCGTCCGCGCGGTGGGGCGCTTGGCCCGCGCCGCCTTGGCGACCCGCGTGGCGCGGGCGGCCTCCACCTTGGCCTCGGCCGCGGCCTTCTCGCGCGCCTCGGCGAAGTTGGCGGCGAACTGCACCCTGCGGCCTTCGGGGATGCGCACGGCGTACGGCTTCTTCCCCGGGGGCGTCACGCCCTTGACCAGCTGCGGGTTCAGCGTGCGCAGCTCCTTCTCGGCGACGCCCACGGCCCTGGCGACCACCTCCAGCCGGGTGCCGGCCGGAACCTCCACCGACTCGGTGGGGACGGGGAGGTAGCGCTCCACGTCGCCCAGCCCGTACTTGTGCGGCTCCTTGCCGATCAGCGCGGCGGCCAGCATGAGCGGCACGTACTCGCGGGTCTCGGCCGGGAGGCGCCGGCGGATACGCCAGAAGTCCGACTCCTCGCCCTTCTCGGAGCCGGTGACCTCCCGCATCACGCGGGCGACCCGGTTCTCGCCGGTGTTGTACGCGGCGGCGGCCAGGTACCAGGACCCGAACTGGTCGTGGAGGTCCTTGAGGTAGCGCAGCGCGGCGTCGGTGGACTTCTCCGGGTCCTTGCGCTCGTCCACGTACCCGTCGATGCGCAGGCCGTACCGCTCGCCCGTCCCCTCGATGAACTGCCAGAGCCCCACCGCCTGGGCGTGCGAGCGCGCCGTGGGGTTGAAGCCGGACTCGATCATGGAGAGGTACACCAGGTCCTCCGGCATCCCCCGCTCGCGCAGCTTGCTGCGGATCATCCCCTCGTAGCGGCCCGAGCGCTTCAGGTACAGCGCCATGCGGTCGGACTGCTTGTTCTGGAAGATGTCGATGAAGCGCTCGACCGGTGCGTTGCGCACCACGGGGATGTCCCAGCTCGCGGACTCCACGGTGGCCGCGGCGGCCTCGGCGACCAGGGACGAGCGGGTGACGGCGGAAACCTGCGCGGAAGGCGCGACCCCGGTGCGGGGATCGCTGATTCCCACGACGGCGGCGCCGATGACGCTGCCGAAGAGGACCGCGACGGGGAGGGCGGACCTGAACTCCATATTCGTACCTCCTGGGGTGGATCTTAACAGACGATCGCGCGCCGAGGGGGGTTCCAGCGCTCTGGACAACGGGCAGATGTCTTCGAGACGCCCTGAATATACGCCTTCTTCCCACCGAAGGCAATGCGGTGATTGCAGATACGGAAACACAAAGCCCGGATGCACGCCATCTGTTTCCGCCCGCGCCCCCCGGAAACCCGCGCCGCGCCTGCAACCTTGCACGGGGATACCTGCCGGCGGCGCGGATGGTTCCATCTCTTGGGAAGAAACGCGTTGCGAGGTATTCGCGCCAAAGGATCTGCGCGGACGGCGCGGCGTTCCCGGACGGGAACGCGCGCGCTACCTGCGCCTGCGCCGCTCGCCCGGGGTGGCGGCGCGGACCAGCGAGGCGACGCCCAGCCAGAACACCAGCAGCGCCAGCGGCCAGGCGAAGATGCGGGGGAAGACGGCGCCGGCCACGGACAG
>JBFMFL010000582.1:0-1976 GCA_040752145.1 Gemmatimonadota bacterium | reverse complement strand
CCCGCGGGGGAGCGCGAAAAGGGCCCTCCCGACGTGTGTCGGGAGGGCCCTTTCAGGCATTCGCCGGGCTGGTTCAGCCGACGGGGGCGACGTTCTCGGCCGCGGGGCCCTTGGTCCCCTGGACGATGTCGAACTCCACGGCCTGCCCCTCCTTGAGGGACTTGAAGCCGCTGCCCTGGATCGCCGAGTGGTGCACGAAGCAGTCCTTCGAGCCGTTGTCCGGCGTGATGAACCCGTAGCCCTTCTCGTCGTTGAACCACTTCACGGTTCCGGTGGTACGCATACCGCACTCCTTGGGTGTTGGTCTTGTCAGAGGTCCGGTAGATCCGTACCAGCCGACCGCCTTTCTATTCAGCGGGTGATCACGCCCCCCGCCACGGGCGCCGCGAGCAAACAAAAAAGGACCGGGACGCGAAGGTCCAGGTCCTGTCCGCACACTGGATGGGCCGGCCATTTCGGCCGTGTTCACTCGCAAGACAAAGTATAGCGGCACGCCGGAAATCCCGCAAGTGCGCGGGTGAGCGGCGCTCAGCAAGGGTCCTTTCCCATGCTCTTGTACCAACTGCACGGCACTGCGGGTTCGGGCGTGCCCCCGGCTGGCGCCGGGGTCGGGCTTCGGCTCCGTAGCAGACGAAACGACCGTCTGCAACGGAGGCGAACCCCAACGGTACTGCTGTTGGGTTTCGCCGCTGCGCGCTCGCATCCCTCACGCGGGGCTGGTGCTGGCGTCCGCGAGGGGCCCCCACCCGGCTCGCTTGAGGCTCGCCACCCTCCCCCGGCACGGTCCTGGAGGAGGCCGCCGTTGCAGGCTGTTCGCTATTCCCTGTTCCCCAGCCTCTCCCGCAGCTCCGCCAGGTCCGCCGGGAGCGGCGCCTCGAAGCTCATGCGCTCGCCGGTGCGCGGGTGCGCGAAGGCGAGGCGCGCCGCGTGGAGCGCCTGCCTCTTCACGGTGTCGCCGCGGGCGGCGCCGCCGTACGGGCGGTCGCCGAGCACCGGGTGGCCCAGGTGCGCCATGTGGACGCGGATCTGGTGGGTGCGGCCGGTCTCCAGCTCCAGCTCCAGCAGGGTGGCGTCGGGGAAGCGCTCGGCCACGCGCCAGCGGGTGAGCGCGGGCTCCCCGCCGGGGCGCACGGCGCGCAGGCTGGGGTTCTTGCGGTCGCGCCCGATGGGCGCGTCCACCACGCCCGCGTCGTCCGCCACGGCGCCGCGCACAAAGGCCAGGTAGCTGCGGCCCATCTCCCGCTCGCGCAGCTGCGCGTCCAGGTGCGCGTGGGCGAGCGCCGTCTTCGCGAAGAGCACCAGCCCCGAGGTGTCCCGGTCGATGCGGTGCACCGGCCGCACCTTCGCGCGCAGCCCCTGCTGGGCGAAGCGGTGCGCCACGCCGTGCGCCAGCGTGCGCGTCTGCTCCGGCGAGGTGGGGTGCACCAGCAGGAAGGGCGGCTTGTCCAGCACCAGCACCTCGGCGTCCTCGTGCACCACGGCCAGCTCCATGGGCACCGCCGGGAGACCGGCATCCTCCTCCGGCGCCACCCGGGCGGTCACCACGTCGCCCTTCTTGACCTTGCCCGCCAGGTACGCCGGCCGGCGGTTGAGCTGGACGCCGCGGCTGCGGGTGAGCCGCTGGATCATCCGCCGCGAGATCCCCATCGGCCCGGTGAGGATCTCCTCCACGGTGCGCCCCGCCTCGTCCGCCGCCACGGTGTGCTCCGCCCAGCGGCGCGGCGCCCCGCCGGATCCGTCCTTCGCTCTGCTGTCGCTCATCGTCTCGCTCGTCACGTGTCCGTCCGCCCGCCGGGCCCTTGCGCGGGGCGGGCCGCCGGACGATGATCGGGACGAGCCTCCGTCCACGCCCACCCGCCGCGCCCATGCTCCGCCTCGCCCCGCCGCTCCTGCTCGCCTGCGCCGTCGCATGCACTCCCGGTGCCGGCCCCTCCGCCGCCCCGGCGCCGGCTCCCGCTCCCGCCGCCGCCGTCCCG
>JBFMFL010000581.1:0-2027 GCA_040752145.1 Gemmatimonadota bacterium | reverse complement strand
GACTGCCCGCCCAGCTCGAAGAAGTCGTCGTGCGCCCCCACCCGCTCCACGCCCAGCACCTCGCCGAAGATCCCCGCCAGCACCTCCTCCACCGGCGTCCTCGGCGCGGCGAAGCCCTCCGCCTCCACGTGCTCCGGCGCCGGGAGCGCCCGGCGGTCGAGCTTGCCGTTGGGGGTCAGCGGCAGCGTCTCAAGCACCACGAAGGCCGAAGGCACCATGTACTCCGGCAGGCGCTCCCGCAGCGCGTCGCGGAGCCGCGCCGAGGACGGCGCCTCCTCCCCCGCCGCGGGGACCAGGTAGGCGACGATCCTTCGCTCCCCGGGCGCGTCCTCGCGCACCACGGCCACCGTCTCCCCCACCCCGGGGAGCGCGCGCAGGGCGCTCTCGACCTCCCCCAGCTCGATGCGGAAGCCGCGCACCTTGACCTGGAAGTCCGTGCGCCCGAAGTACTCCAGCTCGCCGTCCGCCCGCCAGCGCACCCGGTCCATCACCCGGTACATCCGCGAGCCGGCCGGGCCGAACGGGTCGGGGAGGAAGCGCTCCGCGGTGAGGTCCGGCCGGCTCGCGTAGCCGCGGGCGAGCCCCGCCCCGGCCAGGTACAGCTCGCCCACCACGCCGACCGGGACGGGATCGAGCGCCGCGTCGAGCACCAGCGCCCGCGTGTCGGCGACGGGGCGCCCGACGAGCACCCGGTCCGCGCCCCGCTCCACCCGCGAGTAGGTGGAGTAGGTGGTGTCCTCGGTCGGTCCGTAGAGGTTGCCCACCTTCTCGACGTGCGGCAGCCCGTACAGCGCCTGCGCGAGGTCGTTGGGCAGCGGCTCGCCGCCCAGGTTCAGCGTCCGCACGGAGGCCGGGATGCCGCCCGCGCGCAGCAGCTCCGCCGCGGCGGTGGGCACCATGCTGGCGTGGACCACCGGCTCGGCCACGCTCGCCAGCTCCAGCGCGTTCTCCACCAGGACCACTTTCCCGCCCCAGCACAGCACTCCGAAGATCTCCGCGACGGAGACGTCGAAGTTGATGGAGGTCGAGAACAGCGAGGCGCTGCGCTCCTCGTCCGACAGGTTCTCCCGCAGCCAGTGCAGCAGGACGACCGTGGACGAGTGGCGGATCATCACCCCCTTGGGGCGGCCGGTGGAGCCCGAGGTGAAGATGACGTGCGACAGGTTCTCCGGCAGGGCGCCCGCGTCCGGCGCCCGGTCGGGCTCCGCCTCGACGTCGGCGCGGACGGCGTCCAGGAGGAGGGCGCGCGTGCCGGCGGGGATCACGTCCGCCAGCCGGCTCGAAGTGAGCACCAGCGAGACCCGGGCGTCCTCCAGCATCCAGCCCAGGCGCTCGCGCGGGTACGCCGGGTCCAGCGGCACGTAGGCGCCGCCCGCGCGGAGCACGGCCAGCAGGGCGACCACCAGCTCCGGGGTGCGCTCCAGGCACACGCCCACCCGCGTCTCCGGCCCCACGCCCAGGCGGCGCAGGTGGTTGGCCAGCCGGGCGGAGCGCCGGTCCAGCTCCGCGTACGTCAGGGCCTCGCCGCGGGCAGCCAGCGCCGGCGCGTCCGGCGTGCGCGCCGCCTGCGCGGCGAACAGCTCGTGTACGCACCCGCGGGGGTAGCCGCGCGCGGTGTCGTTCCACTCCTCCAGTACCTGCGCGCGCTCGGCCGCGGCCATGAGCGGCAGGCGCGACAGGGGCCGCCGGGGATCGGCCGCCAGCGCCTCCAGCAGCACCCGGAGGTGCCCCGCCATGCGCGCGGCCGTCGCCGCGTCGAACAGGGCGGCGCGGAAGTGCAGCTCGGCGCCGAGCGCCGGGCCGGCGTCCACGACCGCCAGGCCGAGGTCGAACTTGGCCACACCCTCGCCGGCCGCGAACGGCTCCGCCGCGACGCCGCCCAGCCGCGGCAGCGCGTCGCCGCCGGCGGAGCGGTCGAGGGCGAAGATGGCCTGGAAGACGGGGGTGTGGAGCAGGCTGCGCTCGGCGCCCAGCTCGTCGACCAGGCGCTCGAAGGGCAGCTCCTGGTGCGCGTAGGCGCCCAGCGC
>JBFMFL010000580.1:0-2046 GCA_040752145.1 Gemmatimonadota bacterium | reverse complement strand
ACCGGCCCGGGAATCATTCCCGGGCCGGTCCGCTTCGTCGCGCTCCTCGTCGCCAAACGCGGATCCACCGGGGTACGGCGGATCGGATCGCCGGAAGCCCCGGCCCGGTCCGTGAGCCACGCCGAGCCCGAACCCAGCATGCCCGAGCTCCTGCCCCTCCCCGCCGACCCCGCCGAAGACCTTTCCATCCCCGACCCCTACGCGCCGTCCGCCCGCTTCCTCGCCCGCGAGGCGGCGCTCGCGGACGTGCGCGACGCGCTCCTCGCGTGGGGCCGGCCGCTCGGCGTCTTCGAGCGGTGGGTCTGCAAGTGCGGCAGCCCGTCGTGCCTCCGGGCCAGCGACGCCGTGTTCAGCGTGGACCACCTCCTCGGCGCCGCGTTCACCTTCTGGGATCCGGACGCGGATCTCGTCCAGGCCGCCGCGGACCCGGCCGGCGAGCGCGCCGGGATGCTCCGGACCGCCCTGCTCGCCTTCGGCGACCAGGTGGACCTGTTCGCGTGCGCGTGCTCCGACCCCACCTGCCTCAACCACCGCGCCGGGCAGCTGCCGGCCGCGGAGCTGATCCGCCTCGCCAGCCAGAACTGGCAGGCGCGCGCGGCGACGTTCTACATGATGCCGCTCCGGGAGGAGATGCAGCAGGCGTACGAGTTCGTGCTGCGCAACCAGCAGCTCATCGTCCTGGCCGCCACGCGCATGCGCTACGTCCCCCTGCACCGCTGGGGGCCCGTCCCCGGCCGCATCGACGCCGTCCGTGATTCCCTCTGGACCCGCGAGTCCCGGGAGATGGTGCGAACGGCCGCCACCCGCTGGGCCAAGGACGCGCTGCAGAGCGGGGAGGCCATGGAGATCGCCCGCCGCGTCTCGGAGCGCATCGCCGTCGAGGGGCCCTGGAGCGAGTCCGAAGACCGCGCAGCCCGGATGCGCGACTGGCTCGACGCGATCGGCTTCGCCGTCGAGGCGCTCCTCGTCGTCGACATCGCGGACGACGACTTCGTCGACACCCTCTGGGAGCCGATCGCCGACGTCCTCTCGATCCGCGAGCTGAAGACCTCCCTCGCCACCCTCGCCGAGCCCGCGCAGCCCGCGGCCGCGGCCCAGGACGCCTGACCGCCCCCGCCGAGGGAACCGTGTCGCCCGAGGAACCCGCCGCTCCGCCGGCCTCCGCGCCCGCCGCCGAAGAGCCGATCGGCGGACCCGTCGCGCTGCGGCTCGCGCGTCCCCGGCAGCCCCTGCTCGCCGCGGTCCTGGTGGAGCTGCGCGACGGCGCGCTCGTCTTCGCCCCGCCGCTGCGCGTCGAGCCGCCGATCCTCCCCGTGGACGACCCGCACGACACGCCGGGCGCGGCGGCAGCCGCCCGCCTCCTCGACTCCGCCGGGCGCATCCTCCATCCCTTTCGCCCGGCACCCCTCCGGGCCGGCGACGCCCTCCCCGGGACCCCGGAAGCGGACGCCTTCGCCCGTGCCCACGCGGCACGGACCCGGTGGTCGGCCGCGTGGGACGACGCGCTGGACGCCGTCCGCGCCGAGCTCGGCGGCCACGTGGCCTCGCTCGAGTGGCCCGCGGCGCTCCGGCGCCCCGACCTCGTCGTGGTCGCCGGGGCCCCGCACCCGCTCCCCCTCCGGGTCGTGGTGGCCATCGGCCCGCTGCGCGGCTCCGGCTGGGAAGCCGCGGCGCCGCTCTCCGTCCGGGTGGAGATCCAGGACGCCGACGGGGTCCCGCTCGCCGCCGCGTACCTGCCGACCGCCGCGGAGGCGGACGCGGACGCGCTCGTCGCCGGCCCCGCGGGCCGGGCCTTCCGGTCGCTGATCGAGCTGCACGGGCGCCTCGAAGCCGCCGCCAGGGCGGCTCGCGCGAGCGCGGATCCGCGGGACGCCCCCGCCCGCATGGGCCGCTCCGCGCGTCCCGAAAACACGACGCCCGCCCTCCGCTTCCGGAGTGCGGGCGAGGTCGCCAACGGTCTCGGCTTCGCGCTGCTCGCCGCCGTCCTGGCCGGCTCCGTGTCCCGCTCCGGCGCCCTGGCGGCCCTCCTCCAGCCGCTGCCCGCCT
>JBFMFL010000058.1:0-29789 GCA_040752145.1 Gemmatimonadota bacterium | reverse complement strand
CGCTTGCGGGGGAGGGGGCCGGGGGGCGGGGGCCCGCCGTTCGCGGTACCCCCCGAATCTTCTGCGGAGGGAGACTCGCGCGGCTGTTTGCGCGAGGCTCCCGGAGCCGGAGCGGAGACCCGCCGGCAGTTTGGCGGGGCTCCGCGACCCGCGTAGGAAACAGGCCGGCAGTTTGGCCTGGTTCCGGAGCGGCCCAACGACAGAACCATCCGAAGCCGAAACGGACGAATGAGCGACACAGAAAGCGCAGCCGACAACAGACTCGGCGACATGGACCCGGAGGAGTTCCGCCGCCACGCCCACGCCGTGGTGGACTGGATGGCCGACTACTTCCGCGACGTAGAGAAGTACCCGGTGCTGGCGCGGGTGCAGCCCGGCGAGACCGCCGCGAAGCTCCCCGCCGAAGCGCCCGAGCTGCCGGAGCCCATGGAGGACATCCTCCGGGACTTCGACACGACGGTCGTGCCGGGGATCACGCACTGGAACCACCCGGACTTCTTCGCCTACTTCGCCATCAGCGGCTCAGCCCCCGGCGTGCTGGGCGAGATGCTGGCCGCGGCGCTCAACGTCAACGCCATGCTCTGGCGCACCGGGCCCTCGCCCACGGAGCTGGAGGAGCGCGCGCTCGACTGGCTGCGGCAGATGATGGGGCTCCCGGCCGACTTCCGGGGGCACATCCAGGACACCGCCTCCATCTCCTCGCTCACCGCCATCGCCACCGCGCGCGAGGAGGCCGGGCTGGGGATCCGCGAGGAGGGGATGAGCGGGCGCGGCGTCCCCCGGCTGCGCCTGTACTGCTCCGAGGAGGCCCACTCCTCCATCGAGAAGGCGGGGATCACGCTGGGGATCGGGCGCGAGGGCACCCGCCGCATCCCCACGGACGCCGGGTTCCGCATGGACCCGGCGGCGCTGGAGGCCGCCGTCGCCGAGGACCTGGCGGCCGGGTGGAAGCCGTTCTGCGTGGTGGCCACCGTGGGCACCACCTCAACCACCAGCGTGGACCCGGTGCGGGAGATCGCCGGGGTCGCCGAGCGGCACGGGCTCTGGCTGCACGTGGACGCCGCGTACGCCGGCTCCGCCGCGCTCGCCCCGGAGATGCGCTGGATCCTGGACGGCTGCGAGCGGGCCGACTCGCTGGTGGTCAACCCGCACAAGTGGCTCTTCGTCCCGGTGGACTGCTCCGCCCTGTTCGTCCGCCGGCCCGAGCGGGTGGCGCACGCCTTCTCCATCCTCCCCGAGTACCTGATCACCCCCGAGGGCGGCGCCGCCACCAACCTGATGGACCTGGGCCCCGCGCTGGGGCGCCGCTTCCGCGCGCTCAAGCTGTGGATGGTGCTGCGCTGGTTCGGGCGCGAGGGGATCGCCGCCCGCATCCGCGAGCACTGCCGGCTGGCGCGGGAGTTCGCCGGGTGGGTCGAGGAGGCGCCCGGGTGGGAGCTGCTCGCGCCGGTGCCGTTCAGCACGGTGGTGTTCCGCTTCCGCCCGGACGGCGCCCCGGACGAGGAGGCCGACCGGCTCAACGAGCGGATCCTGGAGCGGGTCAACGCCACCGGCGAGGCGTTCCTTTCCCACACCCGCGTCCGCGGGCGGTTCGCGCTCCGCCTCGCCGTGGGAAACCTCCGCACCACGCAGCGGAACGTCGCGGGCGCATGGCGCCTCCTTCAGGTTGCGTCAGGAAACGTGTGACCCCGCCGGCGCACCGGGTTGACCCCGCCCGGTGCGCCCCGGCATCTTCCCGGCACCCCCGCTCCACCTCAGCGCCCCCGTCTCCGCCGCCGCCCCGGTTGCGTGCTCGGCAGCATTCACCGTGGTTTCACCCGTGTGGCCGGATACGACTCAAGAACCTGGCGCGGATGCCGAAACTCTCTTAATGTCCCTACCGTGCCTCCCCTAACGCGCCCTTCGACTCCGGCCAACGTCCGTTTGCCGTCAAAAACCATGTCCAGAGACCGCCGCCCCCACCCCGACCGCCGCTGGCGGATCCCGCCGGTTCCGGCGCACGCGTCGCACTCCTTCGCCGGGGCCGTGGTCCTGGAGGAGCTGTCCGGACCGGCCGGGTTCGCGCTCTGGCAGGCCTTCCGCGACGTGCAGCTCTGGTCGCTCGCGCCGCCGCGCGAGCGGTCGCAGCTCTTCGCCCCCGGGGCCGCTGCGGCCCGGGCGGTGGCGCTGGACGACCCGGAGCTGCGCGCCCCCCTCCGCGTGCTCCTGGGGATGGTGGAGCGCCCCACGACCACCCGCGTGGAGGACGTCGCCGCGGCCTGCGCGGCGATCTCCCGCTGGGCGGAGGCCCGGGGCGCCGTCGCCACGGCCATGGCCTTCGCCGAGGCGGCGGCCGCCGCGGTGCCCGAGGACGCGGCGCTCGCCTACGCCGCGGGGCGGCTGGCCCGGAGGCGGGCGGAGCACGGGCGCGCGGAGACCTGGTTCCTGCGGGCGGCGGGGCTGGGGCGGCGCAGCGGCGGGTGGGAGACGTACTCCGCGGCGTGGGTGGGGATGGGCCGCATCCAGCTGCAGAAGGGGAGCCTTCCGCGGGCGCGGCGGCACTTCCTGCGCGCTCTCCGCGCCGCGCGCCGGCACGGTCTCCGCGAGGCCGAGGGGCAGGTTCTCCAGCACCTGTGCAGCGCCGACGGGGAAGCGGGAGACCTCGCCGGCGCCGAGGCGTGGGCCAGGGAAGCCTACCGGGTGTGGGGGCCGGAGCACGCACTCGTGCCCCGGGTGGCACACGACCTGGCGCACATCTGGTCCATGCAGGGGTTCAGCAAGCGCGCCCAGGCGGTGCTCCAGGCGCTGCTCCCCCACTTCGACGACCCCATCGACCGCCTGTACGTGCTGTCCAGCATCGTGCGCGCCGCGGGCGCCGCAGGAGACCGGCGCGCGTTCGCCGCAGCGTGGGGCCAGGCCTGGGAGCTCGCCGGCACCCCCGCCGCGGCGGACGGCTGCGCCCGGGCCATGCTCGACATGGCGCGCGGCGCCGTGCTCGCCGGGGAGCACGCGCTGGCCGTGGAGGCCGCACGGCGCTGCATCGACGCCGCCAGCGGCCGGGAGGAGGCGAAGTCCCGGCTGGAGGCGGAAGCGCTCCTGGAGTCGCTCCGCACGGCCAGGGACGCCGGCGCGGCCGGGGCCGCGGTGGAGGCCCCGTTCCGGGACGAGGCCGGAGACGCGCTGGCGGCCGAGATCATCCGGGGGTTGAGCGCCGTCGGAGAGTAGGGCCGAAGCCGGATCGGCAGGGCGAGCAGGGCCCGCGCACCGGCGGCCGTGATCGAGAAGATCACGGCCGCCGGTGCTTCGTCCGGTGCCAGGGGGGCGCCTCGTCTCCACCCCCGCCGGGAGCCCGTCCGCTCCGCGAGGTCCAGGCGGTGCCGCCGCTCCGGGTCATCCGTTCGATCCACCCAGGAACGGGCTCCGCGCGCAGGTGGTGTCGCAGTTCTCGGGAGCGCTTTCAGGGTTCGGGCCGGGCTCCGTCGAAGGGACGGGCGGTCGTGGCTCCGAAGGAGCGGGGGCACTGCACGCGGCGAGAAGGACCGCGGCGGTGATCGCGATGCGCAGGAACCCCATGGCACCTCCAAAAACGAGAGAGGAAACATACGCGCCTATTGAGCCTCTGATTAACACAATAAGCATGAAAAAAGGCCGCAAGGGAAGCCCCTTGCGGCCGCTCGCCATTTCCTCCAGCCCGTGCTCGGCCCGTCAGTCCTCCGGTGGCGCGCCTCCCTGCGCGGGCGGAGCTTCGCCCGGCTCACCCAGTCGTCTGCGGACGAACTTCCTCACCTCGATGGCGATGGCGCGCAGGAAGGCCGCCTCCCGGGCGTCCGGGTCCGCCCGCCGCGTCAGCTCGCGCACGGTGCGCATCACCGTTTCCGTCTGGCGGCTCTTGAAGAACTCCACGGCCCAGAGCGCCGCCTCCGCGTCGGCGAACAGCTCCTCCAGCTGCCCCACGGTGGGCGGCGGCGCCGCGTGGCGGGGGTCGCGGAAGGGCTGCGTCCGCCCCTCGGCCGCCATCCACAGCTCGTAGGCCACGACGATCGCCGCCTGCGCCAGGTTCAGCGACGAGTAGTCCGGGTTGGTGGGGATCATCACCGTGCGGTGGCACAGGTCCAGCGCCTCGTTGGAGAGCCCCTTGTCCTCCCGCCCGAAGAGCACGGCCACCGGGCCCGCCGCGCCGCGCGCGGCGTCCGCGGCGCGCTCCAGCAGCTCCGGCGCCGCCTCCCGCGGCCGGGCCATGGCCCGCTTCGCCCGCCGCGAGCGCGCCGTCATCCCCACCACGTGCGAGCAGTCGGCGACGGCCTCTTCCAGCGTGTCGAAGATGCGCGTCCCCTCGATCACGTCGTGCGTGTCGTGCGCGATCCCCTCGATGCGCCACGGGTCCCACTCCGCCGGCGCGACCAGCCGCAGGTGCTTGAGGCCGAAGTTCTTCATCGCGCGGATGGTGCCGGCCACGTTGACGCGGTCCTGCGTCTGCCAGAGCACGACCACGATCCCGTCCAGCGCTTCGCGCCCGTACGAGGGCCCCTCCGGAAGTTCCGTCATGCTGAAGCCAGTCTGTTGAAGTCCGTGTCGGTTCCGTGGAATGCCGAACGGCGCTCCCCCCGGGCCGTGCCCCGGCGGGACCGCCGTTCAGCGTGCTGCGTACTCCGTACTCCGTACCGCCGTTTACTCCCGCACTCCCGCACTCCCGCACTCCCGCACTCCCGCACTCCCGCACTTCGCACTTTCGCACTCGCCGTTCAGACCGGCGAGCCATCCTCCCGGCGCTCGCGGCGGTCCACGTAGTCCCCGGCGCTGCGCGCGGTGAGCCGCCCCAGCAGCACGCGCGCGGCGCGCACGTCGTGGCCCACGTCGATGAGCAGGAGCGTCAGGTCGCCGGCGCCCCAGAGGATCGCCGCCAGCACGATCCCGCGGATCACGTCGAAGGTGAGCGGGAGCAGGGCGTCCGCCCCCTCCAGCGCCACCCCGGCCACGATCTCGGCCGTGAGCGCCACCACCACCACCATCGCCACGATCTTGAACAGCCGCGCCACGTACTGCAGGGCGACGTACGGCTCCGTGTCCTCCGCGCGGATCGCCCAGGGGTCGCGCCGCACGTCCGGCTTGTCCGGGTCGTCGCCCCCGGCCCGCTGCAGGCCGTCCGGCCCGGTCCCGGCGTGCTCCGGGACGAATCCCCCCTCCCTCACCCGCTCCTCGCCCGCGAGATCCCGCCGCACCGGGTCGTTGTCGCGTTCCATCGCCGTTCCTCCTCCGCCATGAGAGTGTCGCACCCTCCCGCGCCCCACAGCAACGAACGCGCCCGCGGCGAGCACGGCCTCAGCCGCGCCGCTCCGGGACGAACAGGTCCGCGTCCGTGATCCCCACGCGGCGGGCGGTCTCCGCCGCCCAGTCCAGCCGCGCCACCTGCGCCTCCGTGTGCCCGTCGCTCCCCAGCGTGAAGCGCACCCCGGCCTGGTGCGCCTTGCGCAGCAGGCGGTCGTGCGGCAGCCGGTAGCGGTTGGAGATCTCCATGGCCACCCCGCTCTCCGCCAGCGCGTCCACCCAGCGGTCCTCCCGCTCCCCCGTCCACCAGGCGTCCACGTCGTCCTCCAGGCCGTAGAGCGCCGGCGGGGTCAGCGTGGAGTGCGCGGCGATGTGGATGGGCATGGTCCGGACCATGTCGCACAGGTTGGCGACCATGGCCTCCATCACCTCGTCCTCGCGGCCGCGCCAGGGCTCCGGGACGCTCTGCCACCAGGGCGAGCCCAGGGTGCCGTCGGGGAGCCAGAAGCCGTGGTTGGAGCCGATGCGGTAGTCGAAGCGCTCCATCACCTCGGCCGGGAGCGTGCGCCACAGGTCGTCGCACCAGCAGAACTCGCCCGAGCGGAACACCGGCGCCCCCTCCAGCGCGTCCAGGTAGCGGCGCACCTCCGCCTCGTCGGCCACGAACATGTCCACGTTGCGCGTGGAGACGTGGTCCGCGATCCCGATCTGCACCCCCCGCTCCCGCGCCACCTCCACCACCCGCTCCAGCGTCAGGCTCCCGTCCGACATGGTGGTGTGGGCGTGCAGGTCCTGCCGCCCCAGCACCCCGCCGCCGCCGTTCGCCGCCGTCATCGCCCCGACTTCGCGGCCACGGAGCGCAGCCCGTTCCGCGCCCGGAAGGCCTGCTCCGCCTCCTCCAGCGCCGTCCACCCCGCCTGGCCGCTGGGCCCCAGCCGCCACTTGGGGACCCGCCGGGTGGGCCAGGGCGCCGTGGCATCGTCGGGCGAGCCGTGGTACAGCGACATGGTGGCCCGCACGATCGCGTCCGCCGCGCGGTCGCGCGCCGCCTTTTCGATGCGCGCCAGCGACACCGCCGCCCGCAGCGACCCGCGCGAGAAGGCGTCCGCCAGGAAGGTGGCGTACTCCTCGTTGCGGATCACGCCCGGGGCGGTGCCGGCCAGCGACAGCAGCCCGCGCAGCGCCTCGTTGTCCTCCTTGAGCCCGCGGGCGATCAGCTCCGCCGCGGTCTCCGGCCAGCGCGTGGTGGTGTCCGCCTTCATCTGCTGCGCCAGGCGCGCCAGCAGGCGCTGGGTGGACAGCGAGGCGACCGGGCTCACGTACCTGCGGGTCGGGGCTCCGCGGCGCTGGCGGGTGAAGGCGGCGACGCTGTCGGGCTGCTCCCGCGCCACCTCCTTGGGCCCGCCCTGGATCACCACCGGCGTCCCCACCTGCACGTTGTGGAAGAGGCGCAGCGCGTTGGCGTTCGCCAGGCGGATGCACCCGTGCGAGACGCGCAGCCCCAGCAGCTCCGGCTTGTCGGTGCCGTGGATGGCGATCTCGTTCCCCAGGTAGATGGCCGCCGCCCCCAGCCCGTTGGGCTGCTTGCGGCGGGGCGAGTCCGCCGGCGGGATGGGGAGCTTGTTCTCGATGAAGTACCAGTCCGGCATCACCCAGACCGGGTCCAGCTCCTTGAACTGCACGTGCATGACCCCGTCCGGCGTGGAGAAGTGCCACTTCTGGTCGTCGGTGGTCAGCCGGAAGCCGGTCCCCGTCCCCACGTGCGCCCACCACAGCACCCGCTCCCCGTCCATGAAGCGGAGCTGGTTCAGGTCCAGGTCGATGAGCACGTACTTGCCCCCCGGGCGGAGGGTGGAGCCCCCCGGGTGGACCTCCTCGGCGGCGGCCTGCGGCTGCGGGGCGGAGCTTCCCGCGCCCGGCATGGCGCACGCGCCGAGCGTTCCCAGGAGCGCGGCCGCGCACAGGGCGCGCGCGAGGTGCGGCGTGGCGGTTCGGATCATGCTTTCCTGCGGTGGTGCCATCGGTTGGTTGGGGCGGGGTCGCCCCGGGCGGCCGTGCAACCGGCGCGCCAGCGTACGGCAAAAAGACGGCTCGAAGAGCAGGGTTCGGGCGTGCCCCCGGCTGCGCCGGGGTCGGGCTGCCTGCGCCAAAGCTACAACCGAACCCGCCCGGCGCACCACCCCACCGGGTCCCAAAGCGAAGCGGGGAGCCCGCTTCGGGCTCCCCGCTCAGCGACTACGCCACCGGCGCCGCCATCAGTGGTCGGCGTGCGCCGCCCGGGTGCCCACCGCGAACACCGAGGGGTTGCGCGCCGCCAGCGTCGCCGGCGAGGGCAGGATCGGGAAGGTGCGCAGGTACCACAGGTAGCAGGCCAGGAAGAGGCCCAGGAAGCCCAGCCCGATCCCGATCTCCGTCAGCCCCAGGGGGAGGTGGTGCGCGACGCCCTCTTCCGCCTCGTACAGCGAGGGGTAGATGAGCATGTAGCGCTCCAGCCAGTTGCCCACCAGGATCAGCGTCGCGAAGCCGGCCACGATCCCCGGGATCCGCTTGGGGGTGCGCGAGAGCAGCCCCAGGAACGGCACCACGAAGATCAGCAGCGGTACCGCCTGCGACAGGCCGGTGAACGGCGCCGCGAAGCGCATGGCGAACCACTCCTGCTCGAAGGGGAGCAGGCCGTACCAGATCACCACGTACTGCGACCAGTTCAGGTACATCCAGAACACGGCGAAGGCGAAGATCAGTTTGCCCAGGTCGTGGTACTGCGTCGGCGTCACGAACTGCTCGATCCCCAGGCGGCGGCGGAACACCGTCACCACGATCGCCGTGGCGCAGATCCCGGCGTGGAAGGCGGCCATGAAGAACGCCACCGGGAACATGGTGCTGAACCAGTGGGGCGTCAGCGTCATCGCCAGGTCGATGCCGATCATCCCCCAGATGATCGCGTACGCCAGCCCCATGACGACGCCCAGCGTGAGCAGCCTGCCCCGGGAGCGGGTGGCCTCCTCGGCCGCGCCGCGCCACCCGCCCGTCATGCGGGCGTACATGGACTTCTGCCCGCTGGTGCGGCCGGCGCCGTACACGTCCGGGCGCAGCGAGTAGTAGGCGATCACGATCGCCAGCCCGAAGAGCACCAGCAGCCCGATCAGGTCGCGGGTGAACATCCCCCCCAGTGTGAGCCAGGCGCGCTTGGCCTCGATGACCGGGTCGCCCTCCACGTGCAGCCAGTGGTGGAAGAAGTGCTCGCTCCCCCCGAAGAAGATGACGGGGAAGAGGAGCAGCGACACCGGCAGGAAGGCCACCCCGCCCAGGGCGAAGCGGCGGATGGACCAGGGCCACTCGGCCTCCACCACCTGCCAGGCCACCGCCAGCATGAACATGCCGATGGCCACCGACGACCAGAAGAGCCAGTTGAAGAGGAGCGCCTGCCATACCCGGCCGTGCGCCTGGCCGGCCCCCAGGAACACGGAGACCGCGCCCACCAGCACCAGCACTGCGACGAGTCCCCAAACCGCGCCCGACACCCGGTCGAGGGTGCGGAAGGGGATCGTCCTCGGAATCGGAGAAGGAGCTGACATCGTTGGTTGTTCCGGTGCGAATCAGCGCGGCTGCGCCGAGGCGGTGTCCGTCGGCGCCGCGCCCTGGCTGGTCGCGGCGCCCGGCTCGATCAGGGTGTCCGTCACCGCGGGCGTCGCCAGCGGCGCGCCGGAGACCGGCGGGGGCGGGTTCACCACCTCGCCCGCGCCCTGCAGGCGGCGCAGGTACGCCACGGTCGCCCACATGTCGGCCTCCGTCATGCGGTCGCCGTACGGCGGCATCAGGCCGCGGCCCACCCGGATCACCCCGTAGATGTAGCCGTCGGAGCGGCCCTGCGTGGGCGCGCTGTTCACGGCCGGCGCGAACGGGAACTTGTTGGGGCCCACCACCGGCCCGTTCCCCGCCCCGGCCGCGCCGTGGCAGGAAGCGCAGTTGCGCTGGTACGCCAGCTCGCCGCGCGCGAGCAGCGCCGCGCTGGTCGGGTAGGGGTTCCGCAGCGTGGCCGCCGCGGAGTCCAGCTGCGTCTGCGCGAAGAGGGGCGGGCGCTCGCCGTTGGGGCTGCGCGCCGGCACCGAGCCCACCGGGCCCGGGCGGGGGCCGCCCTCGTACGGGTCGTACTGCACCCCGCTGCGCATGGTGGCCAGCCAGGGCGCCTTGCCCATCAGCATGTCCAAGTCGTACCCGGCGGCGTCGGTACACCCGGCCAGCGCCAGGAAGCCCAGCGCCAGCGCCGCGGGGGACCGCTTCAGCTTACGACTGCTCAACGAGCACCTCCTCGGAGCCGCTTTCCGTCAGGATGTTGCGCACCGCGTCGTAGCGGTCCCGCGGGACGTGGGCGAAGACGCCGAAGTTGCCCGCCGTGAACGACGGGTGGTACAGCGCCTCCGGCCGGCCGATGCGCGGCAGCCGCGCGTTGATGAAGAGGCCCGCCACCGTGGAGAGCGCCCCCAGCAGGATGGTCACCTCGAACATGATGACGCTGAACGCCGGCAGCGAGACGATCTCCTTGCCGCCCACGATCAGCGGCCAGTCCAGCGAGGCCCAGATCGCCAGCGCGGCGCCCGCGGCGGTGCCGGTGAAGGCGCCCACCAGGGTGAAGATGCGCACCGGGCTCTCCGCGCTCTCCAGCGCCTCCTCGATCTCGTGGCGCAGCGTCGGCGAGTACACCGTCAGCTGGTCGAAGCCGGCGGAGCGGAGCCGCCGGATGGCGTCGGTGGTGGCGTCCAGGTGGCCGAAGACGCCGAGGACGCCGGAACGTGACTTTCTCATCGCCGCTCGTATTCCTTGTATCCGGTGGGCAGCTCCTCCACCAGCTTCATCGCCTCGTCCTCCGCCACGTCGTGGTGGTGCCGCGCGGGCGGCGGCAGCACCTCCTTGATCTCCGCGATGGAGAGGCCGGGCAGGAAGCGCAGGAAGAGGAGGAACCACATGAAGAACCAGCCGAAGCTCCCCATCAGGATGGACGCCTCGGTCCACGACATGTGGTAGTTCATGAACACCCACGGCTCGTACGAGTGCGCGAGCGAGGGGACGATGATCACGAAGCGCTCGTACCACATCCCGATGTTGACGAAGATCGAGATGATGAAGAACGCGTTCAGGTTCTGCCTGACCTTGGGGATCCAGAGCAGCTGCGGGACGATGGCGTTGAAGGTGATCATGGACCACCCCGCCCACCAGTAGTCGCCCGAGACGCGGTCCAGGAACACGTCGCGCTCGTACAGCTCGCCCGAGTACCAGGCCATGAAGTACTCCATCCCGTACGCGTACCCCACGATCAGCGAGGTGAGCAGGAGGAGCTTGGCCAGGCGGTCGAAGTGCAGCTGCGTGAAGTACGCCTCCAGGTGGAACACCTTGCGCACCGGCACCATCAGCGTCACCACCATCGCCACGCCCGAGAGGATGGCGCCGGCGACGAAGTACGGGGCGAAGATGGTGGTGTGCCACCCGGGGACGATGGAGACCGCGAAGTCCCACGACACCACCGAGTGCACCGAGAGCACCAGCGGGGTGGCCAGCGCCGCCAGGAACAGGTAGGCGCGGGAGAAGTGCTTCCACTCGCGGTCGGTGCCCCGCCAGCCCAGGGCGAGCACCGTGTACGCCTTCTTGCGCCACGGCACCGTGGTGCCGTCGCGGGCCGCCGCGATGTCGGGGATCAGCCCCACGTAGAAGAACACGGAGGAGACCGTGAGGTACGTGGTGACCGCGAACACGTCCCAGAGCAGCGGCGACCGGAAGTTGGGCCAGATGTGCCGCTGGCTGGGGAGCGGGAGCAGCCAGTAGAAGAACCAGGGCCGCCCGATGTGGATGATCGGGAAGAGCCCCGCGGTGAGCACCGCGAAGACCGTCATGGCCTCCGCGAAGCGGTAGATGGACTGGCGCCACCCCGCGCGGAACAGGAACAGGATCGCGGAGATCAGCGTCCCCGCGTGGCCGATGCCGACCCAGAACACGAAGGTGGTGATGAACGTCCCCCACCCCACCGGGTTGGTGAGGCCGGAGGCCCCCAGCCCCACGGCGATCTGGTAGATCTCGGCGAACACCATCAGCCCCACCAGCGCCACCGCCGTGCCGAGGAGGGCGAGGTACCCCTTGCCCGGCTTCGTCAGCAGCCGCATGGAGTCGCGGTTTACGTCCGCGTACCCCCTGACGTGCGGGTGGAAAATGGATCGCAGTGCGTTAGCCATCGCGTTTCCCTCGTCTCCCCTCAGTGTGCCGCCGCGCCCGCGCCGGCCTCGGCCGCCTCGGGATGCTCGGCGTGGTCCGCGTGTCCCCCGTTCTTCGGCTCGTGCAGCGTCACCTTCTTCAGGTAGACGATGGCCGGCTGCGTGTTCAGCGCGTCCAGGACGCGGTAGCTGCGGTTGCTCCTCGACGCGCGGGCCACGGCGCTGTTCGGGTCCTGGATGTTCCCGAAGGTGAACACCTGCGTGGGGCAGGTCTGCACGCACGCAGGGACCACCTCCCCGTCCCGCATCTCGCGGTGCTCCTTGGCCGCGTCACGCCGCGCCTCGTGGATGCGCTGCACGCAGAAGGTGCACTTCTCCATCACGCCCTTCTCGCGCACGGTCACGTCCGGGTTGAGCTGCCAGTTCAGCGGCTCCGGGAAGTCGTACGTGAACCAGTTGAAGTAGCGGACCTTGTACGGGCAGTTGTTGGCGCAGTAGCGGGTCCCCACGCACCGGTTGTAGACCTGGCCGTTGAGCCCGTCCGGCGTGTGGTACGCCGCGTACACCGGGCAGACCGGCTCGCACGGGGCGTTGCCGCAGTGCTGGCAGAGCATCGGCAGGAAGCGCACGTCGTCGGTGGCGTCGTCCTCCATCGCCTCGGCGCCGTCGCGCCCCACGCCGTAGTAGCGCTCGATGCGGAGCCAGTGGAGGATGCGGCCCTTCTTGACCTCCTCGGGGCCGACCACCGGGATGTTGTTCTCGGCGTAGCAGGCGACCACGCACGCGCTGCACCCGATGCAGCGCGACAGGTCCACCGTCATCGCCCAGCGCTGCTCCGTCTCGATGTACTCGCCGTAGTGCGTCCCCGGGGGCGGGTACGCCGCCGGGTCGGTGTGCGTCGGGACGGGGGCGAAGCCGCCGTTCCCCTTGAGCGGGCGGATGACTTCCTCGGTGCCGGGGATGATCCCCGGGCCGCGGGAGTCCGCCCCTCGCAGCGCCGCGAAGGAGACGGCCTGCGCCAGCGCGCGGTCGTGCTGGACGCGGACGCCGCCCTCGAACAGCCCCTCCGGCACGCGGTTGAAGATGGCCGTGTGCCGGTCGGCGCTCGCCGCCTTGCGCGCCCGGACCCGCACGCCGTACGGGGCGAAGCCGCCCGTGGCGGGGTCCATCGCGGCGCCCAGGAGGAGGTTGGGGTTCACCCCACGCCCCTCGGTGAAGCGGCCGAACGCGTCGTGCCCCAGCCCCATCTGCACCGCCAGGGTGTCGGGGCGCACGCCGGGGTAGACGTAGGCGAAGGTCTCGATGGTCCCGTACTGCGTCGCCAGCTCCAGCACGTCGCCCTGCTCCACCCCCATCTCGCGGGCGGCCTGCGGGTGGATCTCCACCCACGACTGCCACGACACCTTGGTGATGGGGTCCGGCAGCTCCAGCAGCCAGGGCCGGTTGCCGGTGCGCCCGTCGAAGAAGCGGTACGACGGGTAGACCACGAGGTGGAAGTTGGCGTCCGAGGGCCCCTCGAACTGCACCGGCTGGAAGCTGGGCGCGGCCGTGGCCGTGGGGGGCGCGACCGGCGCGGCCACCGGAGCCGGCGGGGTGGGCGCCGGGGCTCCCGCCGCGGCGGCCACGCCCGTGGGCGCGAAGCCGGAGGGAAGGCCCGCCTCGGAGGGGCTCACCCCGGGCCGCGCGCTCTCCGGCGCGGGGAAAACGCCCCCGTTCCGGACCGCGGCGCGCCAGGCGTCCGCCCCGCCGGGGAAGTTGGCCCGCAGGTACTCGTAGTAGGTGTTCACCGGCGAGAGCGCGGCAGCCGCGCCGCCCAGCTGGCGCGCCACGGACAGGAGCACGTCGCCCACCTGCTTGGTGTTGAACACCGGGCGCATGGCGGGCTGGACGATCTCGTACACCCCCTCGTAGGGGACGTAGTCGCCCCACGCCTCCAGGAAGTGGTGGTCCGGGAGGACCAGGTCGGCCAGCTGCGAGGTCTGGTCCGGGAAGGTGGCGAAGCTCACCGAGAAGGGGACGCGCTCCATGGCCTCCGCGAACTTGACCCCGCCCGGCAGGGTGTACGCCGGGTTGGGCGCGTCCACCAGGAGGAGCTGGACCTGCCCGGCGCGCATCTGCTCCACCAGCTGGAGCACGTCGCGCATCCCCCCGGGCGCGGGGGCGGCGGGCGCGGCGCCGTTGAGCCGGTCCACCGCCGCCTGGAGGGCGCCGGCCCCGGGGCCGGAGACGGCGTAGCCCGGCCCGAGCGCGACGCCGCGGCCCGCGCGGAACTCGCCGGCGAGGCGCTCGATGACCGCCGCCTCGACGCCGGTCTGCTGCGCGGCCGTGGCCACGTCCATCGCCCCCGACATCGCCAGGGCGATGGCGGCCTCCGTGCCGGGCTTCGGCGCGATCCACTGGTCGGCGTTGAGCCCGGTGAGCGGACGGTGCGGCCCCACCCACACGAACTTGCCGCGGCGCCCGTTGCGGTACGCGTGCATCTGCTTGAACTGCCACGCGTAGTCCACGGGCGAGCCCCAGGTCTCCAGGAAGTCCGCCCCGAAGGAGACCAGGAAGTCCGCGTCGGCGAAGTTCAGGTCGCGCGGCGTGGCGGCGAACGGGTCGTAGACCACGCGCCGGGCGCCGATGGCCGCCACGAACGAGTTCACCAGGCGCTCCATGGTCCCGGTGTAGCTCTGCGTCAGGAAGACCACGCTCCCGGCGGGCGCCCGGCGGATGCGGTCGGCCAGCATCCCCTCGGCCACGCTCCAGCTCACGTTGCGCGGACTCAGCCCCTCCTCCACCTCCAGGGGGCCGCGGTAGCGGTCCGGGTGGTAGAGCCCCTGCGGCGCCGACTGCCCGCGCGCGCACAGGTTGCCGCGCGAGACGGGGTTGTCGGGGTTGCCCTCGAGCTTGGTGACGCGCCCCGAGTGGGTCTCCACCATGATGCCGCACCCGGCCGGGCACTCGCGGCAGGTGCTCGCGTACCAGGTGGGGACGCCCGGGACGATCTCCTCGTCCGGGATCACGAACGGGATCAGCTTCTCCGTCTCGCCCGTGGAGCACCCGGCCGCCGCCACCCCGGCCCCGGAGACCCCCAGGACCTTGAGGAAGTCACGCCTCTTCATGCCGTCAGACATTCTCTATTCCCTCAGTAGTGGCAGACGACGCAGTCCGTGCTGGCCCGCTGGTTGGGATACGCCTTCACCGCGGCGCGCACGTCGCTCCCGTTGGCGGCCAGCGTGGCGATCCTGCGCACGTAGCTGGAGTTCTTGCGCACCGCGGCCTCCTCGGCGGCCGACAGCGGCATCTCGCCGCGGTGGCAGTCGATGCACCAGCCCATGCGGAGCGAGGAGAACTGGTAGACCTTCTCCATCTCCTGCACCGGCCCGTGGCAGGTCTGGCACTGGAGCCCGACGTTCACGTGCGAGTAGTGCGGGAACTTGGCGTGGTCCGGCAGGTCGTGGATGCGCACCCAGGGGATCGCCTCCTGGCGCTTCCAGTAGTCCACCAGCTTGAGGGCCTCGCGGTTCCAGACCGAGTCCTGGGTCGCCGCCGGGAAGGCCAGCTGCGCGTTCTCCGGCGGCTGCGTGGCGCTGCCGGGGACGTGGCACCCCACGCAGAGCTGCACGCTGGGGATCCCCGCGTCCACGGAGCGGTCCGCCGTGGTGTGGCAGTACATGCAGGGCATCTGGTTCTGCCCCGCGTGCACGCTGTGGTAGAACGCGATCGGCTGGTCCGGCCCCTCGTCCGTGCTGTACGGGCGGCAGGTGGCCGCGCCGAGGGTGAGAAGGAGGATCCCTGCGAACTTGAGGACTCTGGTCATGATCTACCCAAGCGGATTGAACCGTTGCTCCACGCGCGGGACGCAGCCCCCGCGCGCGGGCACCTGCACCGGGCCCGCAGCCGGGGTTCCGGAGGGAGCGCGGTTAAGCTCTCCCATATAACACCACCCCAAAAAATCGGCAATAGAACTACGGGCACGCAATCGGAACCCGGACGCGAGCCCGAAACACAAACCGCCAGAACGCAAGCGTTTACGCGGATCTCCCCCCCGCGCACGCCCGTCGACGAACATCTAGTTGAGAACGTTTCTCAACCACATTCCTGCACTTTTTCCGGACGCGGCGTGGGGGATCTCCCCACGCGCCCGCGGGGAGATCTCCGGCCCTCACCCGGCTCGCTGGAGGCTCGCCACCCTCTCCCTTCATCCGGTTCACGCGCAGCGTGAAGCGCCATTCTGGGAGAGGGGGCAACGGCGGGGAGAGGGGCCCGCAGTTGCCGTTTCCGCGGTTCCGCAGTTCCGCAGTTCCGCAGTACCCAACAGATCCGTTGCGGAGGGAGACAGCCGGGCAGTTTCGGCTGGCTCACTCCGGCGCAGGGAGACCCGCCGGCAGTTTGGCGGGGCTCCCGGAGCCCGCGTAGGAAACAGGCCGGCAGTTTGGCCGGGTTCCGGAGCGGCCCCGACGAAGCGCTCCGAAAACAATTCAGCGAATGTACCGGTGCTCCACCATGCTGCAGCGGTTCTGCACCACCTTGATCCCCGCCTCCGCCAGCTTCCGCGCCACCTCGTCGTGCCGGATCCCGCTCTGCATCCAGACGGCCCTGGGCCTGGCGGCCAGGAAGTCGTCCAGGTGCGGCGGCACGTCCTCGGAGCGCCGGAACACCACCACCAGGTCGATCTCCCCCGGGATCTCGGCCAGCGACCGGTACACCTTCTCGCCCATGATCTCGGTGGCGTTGGGATAGTAGACCGGCACGGGGACGATCTCGTACCCGGCCTGCTGCAGGTACTGGGGGACGTAGTAGGCCGGCTGCCCCGCCGCGGCCTCGGTCTTGATTCCCAGCACCGCCACGCGCCTGGCGTCGCGCAGCACCTGCCGCACCCCCTCCCCGTCCGTGACCAGGTTCTCGCTCCACTCCGGCATTTGGCAGTCTTCCCCGGTGGATTGGCGTTCCGCTGCATGGAGGGGCGCCCGCGCGCAATCCTCGTGCTAGATTGGTCGCCCGCCCCGCGGAGGGGGCGACGCGGACGGCCCGAACGGCAGGAAAGGGATGGACGGCACCTGGATCGAGAAGTACGGCTACCTGGCGGTCCTGCTGGGGGCGCTGCTGGAGGGGGAGACGGCCTTCGTGCTGGCGGGGTACGCCGCCAGCCGGGGATACCTGGAGCTCTTCCCCACCTACCTGACGGCGGTGCTCGGCGGGATGATCGCCGACTCCACGTACTACCTCGTCGGGCGCCTCAACGGGCGGCGGCTGATCCGCCGCTTCCCCTCGCTGCGCAAGCCGCGGGCGCGCGCGGTGCTGCTGCTGCGCCGCTGGGGGCGCGCCACGGCGTTCCTGGCGCGCTTCGCGTACGGGCTGCGCATCGTGCTGTCGCTGAGCATGGGCGCGGCGCACATGCGCTTCCGCACCTTTCTGACCTTCAACCTGCTGGGGTCGCTCTGCTTCGCGGCGCTCTACCTGGCGCTGGGCTACCTGTTCGGCGAGACGGTGGAGGAGCTGATCCGGCGGGTGCGGCCCTACGACGAGTGGATCATCGGGGGCCTGGTGGCGGCGGGGGCGGCGTTCTGGGCGGCGCGGGAGTACAAGATCTTCCACCCTAAGCCGGAACTGGACATCCCGCCCGCGGTGGTGGAAAGGCTGGAGGAGGAGGTGATGGCCGAGCTGTCGGACGACCCGCCGGAGGAGGTGGAGGCGCCCGCGGAGGAGCGGGGGTAGCGGCCCGCGCGCCTCAGGCGCCGGGGAGGGCGCGCCAGCGCTCCGGCTCGCCGGGGACGCGCCCGGCGCGCCCCTCGCTCTCCAGGTGCAGGAGGTGGGCGCGGGTCTCGCGCAGGGCGTGGACGAAGTTGTCGGGCGGCAGGGCGCGGAAGACGCCCGCGGCCACCTGGTACGCCGTGCGGGGCTCCGGGAGCAGGGCCAGCACCTCGCGGTTGCGGGCTTCGTGGTGCTCCAGGATCTCGCCGATGCGCCCGGCCAGGTCGCCGAAGAGCGGCCCGTGCGAGGGGAGCACCACCTCCACCGGGAGGTCGCGCAGGCGCCGCAGCGAGGCCAGGTAGTCGGAGAGCGGGTCCTCCACGTACAGGTCCGCGCCGATGTTGGGGGAGATGCGGGGGAGGACGTGGTCGCCGGCCACCAGGATGCGCCGCTCCGGGTGGTACACCACCACGTGCCCCGGGGAGTGGCCGGGGGTGAGGATCCACTCCCACCCGCCCCCGCCGGGGAGCGGCCCGCGCTCCCCCGCGAGCAGCAGGTCCGGCTGGAAGTGCGCGTACAGGGCGTGGATGCGGTCGGTGGCCGCGAGCAGCTGCGCGGCCAGCTCCGGCGGCACGCCCATGAGGGTGAACCCCGCCGCGGCCTCCGGGCGGTCGTCCGCCCAGCCGTCCACGAAGCGGCGGGCCAGCGCCTCCTCGCGCTCGTGGATCGCCACGCGCGCCCCGGACCACGCCCGCACCGGCCCGGCCAGCCCGTAGTGGTCGATGTGCGCGTGGGTGAGCACCACGTGCGCCAGGCTGCCCGGCGTCACCCCCACCCGCTCGGCGCCGCCGCGGAGGGCGGCGCGGGCGCCGGGGGTGTCCATCCCGGTGTCCACCAGGGTGAAGCCGTCCTCCCCCTCGATCAGCCAGGCCGCCACCTCGTGCGGCGGGAACGGCAGGGGGACGGCGAGGCGGTGGACCCCGGCCGCGACCTCCGTGACCGCTCCGCTCACCCGGCGTCCGCGGCGCCGTCGAAGAACTTTCCGCCGCTCTCGGCCTTCTCCACCAGCAGCGCGGCGGGGGCGAAGCGCCTGCCGTGCGCCTGCTCCAGCGCGCGCAGGCGGGCCAGCACGCGGTCGGCGCCGGTCTGGTCCACGTACCAGAAGGGGCCGCCTCGGAAGGGCGGGAAGCCGATCCCCAGGATCGCCCCCACGTCGCCGTCGCGGGCGCTCCTGAGCACCCCCTCCTCCAGCGTCCGCACCGCCTCGTTGACCATCACCAGCGCCAGCCGGTCCTGGATCTCCGCGGCCGGCACCTCGCGCCGGGGCGGGTTGCCGATGAGCGGGTACACGCTCTCGTCCGGGCCCTTGCGGTCGCCGTCCTCGTAGCGGTAGAAGCCGCGCCCGTTCTTGCGCCCCAGCCGCCCGTCGGCCACCATGCGGTCCACCACCTGGCTGGGCTCCATCCGGTCGGCGAAGGCCTCCGCCATGATCTTGCCCGCCTTGGAGGCCACGTCCAGCCCCACCTCGTCGTACAGGGTGACGGGGCCCACCGGGTACCCCCACGCCGTCATCGCCCGGTCGATCTCCTCCATCCGCACGCCCTCGTCCAGCAGCAGCGCCGCCTCGGCCATGTACGGGGTGAGAATGCGGTTGGCGTAGAAGCCGGGGGAGTCGTTGACGATGATGGGCGTCTTCCCCAGCCGCTTGCCGTAGGCGTGCCCCGTGGCGGCCACCGCGGGGTCCGTCCGGTCGGAGACGATGATCTCCAGCAGCGGCATCTTCTCCACCGGGGAGAAGAAGTGCAGCCCCAGCACGTTCTGCGGGCGCTCCACGGCCTCGGCCAGCCGGTGGATGGGGATGGTGGAGGTGTTGGAGCCCAGCACCGCGTCCTCGGGGATCTCCGCCTCGATCTCGCGGAGCACCCGGTGCTTGAGCTCCACGTCCTCGAACACCGCCTCCACCACCAGGTCCACGGCGCCGAAGCCGGTGTACTCGGCGGTGGGCTCCACCCGGTCCACGAGCGCCGTGACCTCGTAGCGGGGGCGCCGCTTCCGCCTGGCGCGCTTGACCAGGATGTCGCGCGCCGTCTTGAGGCCCTTTGCCACCGCCTGCGTGCTCACGTCCTTGAGGCGGACGCTCATCCCCGCCTCGGCGGAGGCGGCGGCGATCCCGGCGCCCATGAAGCCGGCGCCCACCACCGCGACGTGCTCGGCCTTCACGGGCTTCGGGCTGCCCGGGAGGTCGGGGCGGTTCTCGGCGCCGGTTTTCGCGAAGAACAGGTGCACCAGGCTGCGCGACTCCGGGGTGACGCTGAGCTCGCCGAAGGCGCGGGCCTCCAGCGCCAGCCCCTCCTCCAGCGGCCGGTCGATCCCCCGCTCCACCACCTCCAGGATCCGGAGCGGCGCCGGGTACAGCCCCCTGGTCTTGTCCATCACCCCCTCGCGCGCCTTGCGGAAGATGATGGCGCCCACCCCGGGGAGCCCCTCCTTCCAGTCCGGCGACCCGCGGCGGCGCCCGGCGCGCGGCTTGCGCGTCCCGTCGGCCAGCTCGCGGGCGGCGCGCTTCGCCTCGCGCAGCAGGATCGGCGCGGGGACCACCTCGTCCACCAGCCCCAGCTTCATGGCCCGGCGGCCGTCCAGGTTCTTGCCGGTGAGCATCAGGTCCAGCGCGTTGGCGATCCCCAGCAGCCGCGGCAGCCGCTGCGTCCCCCCGGCGCCGGGGAGGATGCCCAGCTGCACCTCGGGGAGGCCCAGCTTGGTCCTGGGGGAATTGCTGGCCATGCGGTAGTCGCAGGCCAGCGCGGTCTCCAGCCCGCCGCCCAGCGCCGCCCCGTCAATGGCGGCCACCACGGGGATCTCCAGCGCCTCCAGCCGGTTCAGCAGCCGGTGCCCGGCCAGGCTGAGCTGCTCGCCGTCGGCGGCGGTGCGGATGTGCTGGAACTCCTCGATGTCGGCCCCGGCGATCCACACCCCCGGCTTGTCGGAGGCGATCACGGCGGCGCGGACGCCCCCCTCGCGGGCCTCCAGGCGGCCCAGGACCTCGGTCATCTCCTCCATCATCTGCCGCGAGATGACGTTGACCGGCTTCCCCGGCTGGTCCAGGCGGATCACGGCGATCCCGTCCTCGACGTCCATGCTCACCATCCGGGCGGCCTTCTCCACCGGGGTCTCCGTGGCTGCCATCGAAATCGCTCCTGTGTGGGTCGTGTTCGTGCTGCCGTCCGTTCCGTCTCCGGGACCCGCGGGCCCGGCAAGCTCCGCACCGGCTCAGGCCGCGGTCATCCCCCCGTCCACCGCCAGCACCTGCCCCGTGACGTACGAGGCCGCGGGCGAGAGGAGGAAGAGCGCCGCCCCCATCAGCTCGTCGTCGGCGCCCACGCGGCCCAGCGGGACGATGCGGGCGATGGCGCGCTCCGCCGCCGCGAGCACCCCGGCCGTCATCTTCGTGGGAAAGAACCCGGGGGCGAGGGCGTTCACCCGGATCCCGTGCCGCGCCCACTTCACCGCCAGGTCGCGGGTGAAGGCGACCACCGCCCCCTTGGAGGCGCTGTAGCCCACCGCGTCCAGCACCTCGGGCGGCGCGCCGCCCAGCCCGGAGACGGAGGCCACGTTGAGGATGGCCCCGCCCGCGCCGCGCGCGATCAGCCGGCGCCCCACCTCGCGGGAGCACAAAAAGGTGCCCGCGGCGTTGGTGTCCATCACCTTGCGCCACGCCTCCAGCGGCATCTCGGCGGCGGGGGCGCCCCAGGTGGCGCCGGAGTTGTTCACCAGCAGGTCCACGGGGCCCAGCTCGCGCTCGGTCTCGTCCACCGCGGCGCGCACCTCGTCCTCGGAAGTGACGTCCAGCCGCAGGCCGAGGGCGCGGGCGCCGTACTCGCCGCGCAGCTCCGCCGCGACGGCGTCGCACGCCTCCCGCTTCCGGGAGCCCAGCGCCACGGCGGCGCCGGCCTGGGCCAGCCCCCGGGCGATCTGCTCGCCCAGCCCGCGGCCGCCGCCAGTGACCAGGGCGACGCTGCCGGAAAGGTCGAAGAGCTGCGGGACGGTGCGCACGGGACTCCCTTGGGCGGGTGGCTGCGGACGGGCGCGCAACATCGTAACCGCTGAGCGCGGCTCATACAAATCGCTCCCCCGGCGGGGGAGCGGAGCCACGAAAAGGAGACGGGCCGCGGCCGTGGCCGCGGCCCGCCCCCGCGCGCCCCCGGGAGCCGTCCGCCTACGGCTTCCGCTGGTCGTGGGCCACGACGACGGTGGTGCTCCGCGTGGTGGAGTTCCCCGCCCCGTCGGTCGCCGTGACGGTGATGGTGTAGACGCGGGGCGCGGCCGTGCCGGAGCGCTCCGCCCGGAGCTCCAGACGGTCGACGCCCGGGCGGAAGGGCACGGCCGGGGCGGCGTTGGAGCTCGTCAGGACGGTGCCGTCCGGCCGGGTGACCTGCATGTCGCCCGTCGTCTCGCCGTCGCCCACGCCCCGGGCGTCGTCCGCCTCGCTGCTCACCACCGTCGCCGCGACGACGGGAGCGGGGTCGCAGGCGTCCGTGGACACGACCGAGACCTGGACGGCGCGGAGGCCGTGGTCCGGTGGCCACAGGCTCGCCGGGGTCGCATCCACCGTGAGCGCCGGCGCGACCGTGTCCACCACGTCGACGGCGACGCTGTCCGCGTCCGTCGCCCCCGAGTCGTCGGTGACCACCAGCACGAGCGTGTGCGCGCCCGTCCCGAGGGTGACCGTGGGCGTCGCGCCGGCCGCGACCTGCGAGCCACCCTCGAACCACTCGTACGACACCAGCTTGCCGTCCGGATCGTGGGACGCGGAGCCGTCGAGCGCGACCGCGGTTCCGGAGTGGCCGGCGCACTCCACCACCCGGTCGGCGCCCGCGGCGGCGACCGGCGGCTGGTTGACCTGCGGCGGGGGGGTCGTGCTGAAGCTGCCGGCCTTGATGAACACGTTGGAGTCCAGGATCCGGTCGCTGGCGTCCGCGATCGACAGGCGCATGGTGTTCGGCACGCCGGGGTTGACCGCGGCCTCGCAGACCATGACCACGGTGAGGCCGTCCATCTCCGTGTCGATGGCCCCGCCGCCGTCGGACAGGTCGTTGTTCCGGTACAGGTGGGGGTTGGAGCCCCCGCTCCCCAGGGGGTTCCCGGCGTTGATGCTGTTGACGGACACGCGGGCGCCGCCGGGGGCGGTGGCGCAGTTGGTCCCGTTCACGAAGAAGGCGAACGCGTCGTCGAACGAGCTGTTCACGTACTCGTTGTACTCGTCCGAGGTGAACACGTACTCGACGTACACCCGGTCGTCGTCGGGAACGAAGGTGAAGCTGAGCACCGAGGCGTCGTACGTGGTCCTCCCGGTCAGGGTGGTCAGCGGGCCGTCGCCGGGGGTGCCGTTGACCCCCGTGACCCCGTCCAGCTGGTTGGGGCCGCGCACGGAGGCGACGCTGCCGGAGCCGAGGACGACGCCGGACTCGAAGCCGATGATGCCGTCGCCGCCCGCGAAGGTCCCGGCCGCCTGCGCCGCCCCGGAGTAGGAGACGCCGCTGACCGTGATCCCCGCCCCGACCAGCGCCTGAGCGAGGTCCTCGGGAGTGGGTCCGCCGGGCGTGCCCAGCGCGACGGTGGAGAGGCCGCTGCTCATGGTGCCGAAGCCGGCAGCCTCGGCCTCGGGCTTCGACTCGCCCTTGCGCTCGGGGAACTCCGCGGCGGAGCCGAGCGGGCGATGGGCGTCGGGTGCGGTGGCGGGGACGCTGTCCCGGCAGCCGGCGAGGGCGAGCAGCGCCCCCAGGATGGCAAGGCGTTTCATGGTGGTATTCCGCGTTCGAGTGGATGAAATCGTGGAGGCGTGACGGCCGGAGCTCCGGCCGCGCACTATTCCCGTCTTGAACTGCGAGTTCGTGGGTGCCTGCACATTGCGGCCGGCGGAGACCTGAGGCGGGGCAAGTACATGGGTGCACCTCCCTGGAGAAGGGTTGCCGCGGGGTGCGGCAGCACGCTTCTTCGGCGGCCGGGCTGTCTCGAACCGAGACCCCTAGCTTTGCGGACCGGCCTTGCGGCCGGGGTGCCGTTGTCGGAAGGAATGACGGGGGAGCCGGCGGACGGAGATGCCGGAGGGCCGGACGGCCTTTGCTCGCCCCGGTGCATAACAAGGCAACTCACATGCCCTGCCGCACCCAGGAGACAATCGTGCGAACAACAATGTCTTAGCGGCTTTCAGCCATGGTTTGCACACCCCCGGGCGGGGACTCGCACGTCCCACATGCGACACTTTCTCCCCACCCGTTCCCCGGGGACGGACGAAGCGGCACCCCGTGCCGATTTGTGGCGGCGCCGGGACAGGTGGAGCGGAAGCGCCGCGCACGGCAAAAAAAGGGGGGCGAGCCGCGCCGCGGCTCGCCCCGTAATCTTTTCCGGACCGTCCGGCAGACTATGCGTGCGCCGTGCTGGCGCCGCGGTCGCCGCGGAGGGCCTGGAACGGCCGCCCCGGCACGTGCCGCATCGCGGTCCGCGGGGCCGACCTGGCGAGCGCCGCGATGCGAGCCCGCGCGAAGCGCAGGACCGCGGCGGGCGCCTGCACCGGCGCGATGAGCTGGTACCGCCCGTCGGCGCCGCGCTCCATCACGAAGACCTCGCCGCCGCGGTGGCTGAACACCACCAGGTGCTCGCTGCGGAAGGCGTGTACCGCCGCCAGGGCGGCCGCCCCCGCCAGGACGAGCAGAAGCGCGAACAGCGTGTATGTCATGGCAGCATCCTCCCTTGTGTCCGGGTTCCCTCGTGGCACCCCGTGCCGTGACTCCGTACGTAGCCAAACCCGTGCCAGTTTCCGCCCCCTTCCACCCCCATGACGAGCGCCGCGGCGGCGGGGCCACACCGTCCTCCCGGGAGGTCTGCCGGAGTTGCAAACCCGGTGTCGAACTGACACGCGAGTGTGCCGGATTGACGCCCGGAGGCCCCGCGGGCGGGTACGCGGGTTGCCACGCCGGGGCATCGTCCGCGGCCGTCCCGCGGGCCGGGGGCCGCCCGGCCTCCGACTCCCCACAGGCAATCAGAGGAGACCCACCGACGAACCACGGAGGTGAGACATGAGGCCGTTCCTCGTTCTGGCGCTCTCGGCCGCCGCGGCGGCGGCCGCCGCCGCCGCTCCCCGCGCGGCCGCGCAGGCCGGCGACCCGTACGCCCCGCCCCGCGCGGAGCTCCGCCCCTCCTTCGAGTACTTCGTGGCGCGCAGCCGCCTGGAGCAGGGCGGCGTCGCCAGCCGGCTGGACGGCGTGGGCGGGCGCGTGCTCTGGCCGCTGCCGGCCGGCGGGCCGCTGCTCTCCCGCGTGGCGGTGGGCGGCTACCTGACCCACGCGGAGGAGGACGGCTGGGAGCCCGACATGTGGCACTACGGCGTGCAGGCCGACCTGCGGCTCGCGCGCTCGCCGCTGGCGGGCCGCCTCGACCCGCTGCTCTCGCTGGGCGTGGGGGCGGTCCGCGTGGAGGAGCCCGTCGCCGTCGCGCCGCCGCCGGCCCCGACCTTCGACCCGGGGGCCTCGCTCCTGACCCCGCTCCGCGACGCTGCGGCCCGGTCCCCCGCCCCGCGGACGCGGACGCGGACCTCCCCCTCGCTGGTCCCCGGCGTGGGCGCGCGGGTACACCTGCTCCCCTGGCTGGGCTTCCGCGGCGACGTGCGGATGCTGGTGGACTTCCGCGACGGCGCCCGGCGCGACCTGGAGGTGGCGGGCGGGCTGAGCATCACGGCGTAGCCGGAGTGCGAAAGTGCGTGAGTGCGTAACGGCGCCCCCGCCTCGGGATTCGAGGTGGGGGCGCCGTTCTGAAGTTCCGCAGTATCCACATGAATCTGTTCGGGGGGAGACAGCCGGGCAGTTTCGGCTGGCTCGCCCCGGCGGAGGGAAACCCGCAGCAGTACCGCGGGGTTCCCGGAGCCCGCGAAGGAGACCGGCGGGGCAGTTTCCGCCGGGCTCCGCAGCGGCCCGCGCCCGCCTCGATACTCAGTACGACGAGGGCAGGCGAGCAGGGGCCATCTCGTGCAGCGGCTGCTGGAAGCCAGCCACCGGATCGGGCGGACGCGAGCCCGCACGGACGGGACTGGCGCCGCGACGGCCCAGCACCTTGTCCGCGTAGCCGTTGGCCGGGTCGCCGCCCCCGGCCCGGATGCGGGCCACGGTGCCCATGCCGCGGTTGTAGGCGTGCAGCGCCTCGGCCACGTCGCCGTCGTACTGGCGCAGCAGGTCGCGCAGGTAGCGGAAGCCCAGGCGCAGGTTGGTGCGCCGGTCGAAGATCTGCTCGCGGGTGATGCCGGGCCGCAGTCCGGCGGCGGTGGCCGGCATGAGCTGCGTGAGGCCCAGCGCGCCCACGGGGCTCACCGCGCGCTCGTTGAACTCGCTCTCCACCCGCACCAGGCGGAAGCCCAGGTCCGGGTCGATTCGCTCCTCCACCGCCGCGTCGAAGATGTCGCCGGCCAGCGAGTGGGAGATGCCGTAGCGCGCGGCGTACGCCCCCACCAGCGAGCGGCGCGCCTCCGCGGCGCGGCTGAGCGCCATGGCCTCGCGCAGCACGCTCCACGCCCCCGCCAGCACGCCGCGCGTGGGCGGAAAGAGCACCAGGGCGGCGGCCACCACCGCGGCGGCGGCCAGGTGCCGCGCGTCAGCGAGGAGCGACGGGCGGAGGCGGCGCTTGCCGGACCGCTTCGTCCGCCTGGAGCGGGTCGGGCGCGACGGGGCGCGGGGAGCGGCGGGGCGCTTGCTGCGACGGGACAGGACGGGCCTCCGGGGAGCGTGGGTGGCGCGCACGGGTCCGGCGGATGGGGGTGGGAATCTAACACCGCCCCCGCCGGCGGTCACGCCTCCGGGAGGGGGCGCGCCGAGGCGGCCAGGGAGCGCGGGGCCAGGCAGCGGACCGTGGGCGGACCCGGGCGGAGCACCATCTTGTCCACCACGTTGTCCACCCCGCGCACCAGCCCGGCGTTGGTGATCGCGCACTGGAGCGCGCCGAAGCCGTCCACCGCGCCGAGCAGCGCCACCGTGGCGCCCTGCACCTCCACCTTCACCCGCCCCGCGCCGATGGAGGGCTCGGCGGCGAGACGGGCCTCCACCTCGGCGCGGATGCGCGCCGTCTCTGCGGGGCTCACGGTGAAGGTGGGGCGGTCGCGGCCCAGCAGCCCGCACCCGGGGAGCGCCAGGAGCAGGGCGAGCCCGGCCCCCGCTCCCCATCCGCGCCGCCTCGTCGTACGTTTCAGCATCCGCCGGTCGCCTCCCGCGCCGGCCGAAACCCCCGCCGCGCCGTGGCCGTAAGGTGGTGGCGGACGGGCACGTCCGCCTGCTTCCACGCGCCGTTTTCGCAATCGCCAGGCCACGCGCCGCCCCCTCAGGGTCACAGATGCGACGCTACTTCGAGCTTTCCCGCACGCAGACGTACTCGCTGCTCTTCGCCATCCCCCTGCTGCTGCTGTACGAGGCGGGGGCGGCGTGGGTCGCCACCACCTCCGACGCGCCGCTCCGGAACGGGGCCGACGTGCTGATCCGCGCGCTGCTGGCCACGGGCGGGCTGCACAGCACCGTGGCCTTCACCGCCTTCCTGGTGGCGGTGGCCGGGGCGGTGGTGCTGGCGGAGTGGCGCCGCAAGCGGGTGAAGGAGATCCGGCCGGGCGTGTTCGCGGGGATGATGGCGGAGAGCGCGCTGTACGCCCTGCTCTTCGGGATGGTGGTGGGGACGGCGACGCAGTGGGTGCTGGAGGGCGCCGGCTTCCGGCTGGCGGCGGACCGGGGCGGGACCATGGCGTCGCTGCCGCTGGCGGACGGGATCGTGCTGTCGCTGGGCGCGGGGATCTACGAGGAGCTTCTCTTCCGCGTGCTGCTGGCGGGCGGGCTGTTCGTGCTCTTCCGCTCGGGCGGGCTGCCGCGGACCCGGTCCGGGGTGTTCGCGGCGCTCCTCTCGGCGCTGGCCTTCTCGGCGTTCCACTACATCGGCCCGTACGGCGACCCCTGGCAGCTGCAGTCGTTCACCTTCCGCTTCCTGGCCGGGCTCGCCTTCAGCGCGCTCTTCCTGCTGCGGGGCTTCGGGATCGCGGCGTGGACGCACGCGCTGTACGACGTGTTCCTCCTCCTCTTCCTGGCCGGGCGCTGACGCTCCCCTCCGCGGCGCGGCGGTGTTAGATTCCCCCGTCGCCCTCCGCCGTCCGCGCCCATCCCGGCTGCCAGCATGAACATCGGGCCGTCGCTGTACCGCATCGAAGTCAAGGACTTCACCGACGTCCTGGCCGCGCTCCGCGACGGCCGGGACGCCATCATCGTGGACTGGATCGAGCGGGTGCGCGAGAACGCGGCCGTGGAGACCGGCCGGCGCCTGAGCGACCCGGTGCTGCTGGACCACGTGCCGCAGCTCTTCGACGCCATCCTGGACCGGCTGGTGCTGAACCGCGACCGCGCCGACGCGGAGTACTTCGCCGCGCTGCACGGCTTCGGGCGGCGGGTGGACGGCTACGGGCTGGAGGAGAACGTGGCGGAGCTCGCCATGTTCCGCCGCGCCATCTGGTCCCACCTCTCCGCGGTCGGGGCGCGCTCGGACGGCGCCTGCGCGGCCATGGAGATGATCGACGGGATGATCGACCGCGCGGTGCTCGCCAGCGTGCGCGCCTTCAGCGACCCGGACGCCCGCATGCTGGAGCGCCGCGCCGTGGCGCGCGACGCGGAAGCGGCGGGGTGAGGGCGCGGGGCGGATCCCGGGGCCCCCGCGCCGGGTAGCAGGCCGGTTCGAGCGCCCGGGCGACGACAGACACGCACCCGAGAGGGGACCGTCCGGGTCCGGGCCGCCGCGGCCGGGCCCGGTCGCTTTTTGGCACCCGGGGATGCACACTCCGATCATGAGCAGAACGACGCTTCTCCTTCTGGCAGCCATCCTCCTCGCCCCGGCGCTGGCCGCGCAGGAGCCGGCCGGGCGCGAGCCCGGCTGGGACGACGCGCGGGTGCTGGAGCTGGTGCGCCGCGCCCAGGCGCGCCGCGCCGAGACGGTCGCCGACACCGCGCTCGCCAGCTACCAGGCGGACGCGCGCGGCTACGTGTACTTCTACCTGGACCGGCGCGACACCGGCGACCGCACCCTGGTCAAGACCGACCAGGTGGCGCTGGACGTGTACTGGAAGGCGCCGGCCTTCTCCAAGCAGCGCATCGTGGGGCTGAGGGACGAGAAGAAGCTCCCCACCCGCATCAACTACCACCTGGACCACCTGAGCGTGGTGCAGGACAACTTCGGCGAGCGGATCCGCCTGGGCGACGGCGACGAGGTGCGCGACGTGCTGCACCCGGCGGCGCAGGGCTCCGAGTCGTTCTACCGCTTCCGGGTGGCGGACTCGCTCTCCATCCGCCTGCCGGGCGCGGCGGAGCCGGTGCGGGTGTACGAGGTGCGGGTGCGCCCCCGCGACATGGACCAGCCGGCCTTTTTGGGGTCGGTGTTCGTGGACCAGCGGCGCGGCGACTTGGTGAGGATGGACTTCACCTTCACGCCCTCGTCGTACGTGGACCGCTACCTGGACTACATCAACATCTCGCTGGACAACGGGCTGTGGAAGGAGCGCTTCTGGCTCCCCAACCAGCAGCAGGTGGAGATCCGCCGCCAGCTCCCGGAGCTGGACTTCCCCGCCGGCGGGGTGATCCGCGCCACCATGCGGGTGTCCAACTACCGCTTCAACCAGCCCATCGGCGACGAGTTCTTCCGCGGCCCCAAGGTGGTGGCGGTGCCCAGGACGCAGCGCGAGGCCTTCGCCTTCGAGCAGGGCCTGTACGAGGAGCTGCGGGAGCAGGGGATCGGGCCGGACACGGAGCTGGAGGAGGTGCGGCGGCAGGCGATGGAGCTTGCCCGCGCCCGTATGCTGAGCGGCCTCCCCGCCTCGCGGCTGGACGTGGGGACCGCCTCCGAGACGCTGCGCTACAACCGCGCGGAGGGCGCGGTGGTGGGCGCGGGGCTGGCCTTCCGCCCCCGCGAGGCGCTGGCGACGCGCGTGCGCGGAGGGTACGCCTTCGGCGCGGAGCACGCCCTGGCGGAGGCGGGCGCGAGCTGGACGCGCGGCGCCGCCGGGCTGGACGCCTCCGCCTACTACAACCTGCCGCGCGACGTGGGCGTCGCCCCCGCGGCCTCCGGGGTGGTGAACACCCTTTCCGCGCTGCTGGCCGGCGAGGACTACACCGACCCCTACTACGTGCGCGGCGGCGAGCTGCGCCTGCGCGCCCCCCTGGCCACCGGGTGGAGCTTCACGGCGGCGGCGCGCGCCGAGGTGCAGCGGTCGGCGGCGCTCACCTCCGACTTCTCGCTGCTGGGCGACGGCTTCCGCCGGGTGGCGGGGATCGACCGGGGGACGATGCTGGGGGCGACGCTGGGCGCGCGGCGCACCATCCCCTCCGACGTGGCGGCCGGGTGGGGCGCCGGCCTCACGCTGGACGCCGGCCGCCTGGACGGCGACGGCGGCTTCGACGTGACGCAGACCTTCGCGCGCCCGGTGGTGGACGCGCAGTGGCTGCGCCGCTGGACGCCGCGCGACGCCCTGCTGGAGCTGGACGGCGCCGCCGGGGTCGCCTGGGGCGACCTCCCCCGCCAGCAGCTGTTCCTGTTGGGCGGCCGCGGCACCGTCCCGGGCTTCCGCTTCCGCTCCTTCGGCGGCGACCGCTTCGCCCTGGCGCGCGC
>JBFMFL010000579.1:0-2058 GCA_040752145.1 Gemmatimonadota bacterium | reverse complement strand
GTGCCCCCACAGTGCACGCACGGAGCCGTCCCACTTGCCTTCGCTCTTGCCATAGCTTCCTCCAGAGACGCTTTGCCACCGGTTCACTGGCCTGCCTGCAACTTCAGCACCCGGCCGAGTGTCTACCAAGTCGAACAGATCAAACAATTCACGCAGCAGTTTCTCCAGCTGGTACCCACGTCGTTGTGGCCGTTCGCTCAGAAGCGCAAAAAACTCCGTCTGGAGCTGTTGTAACCTGTCCCGCACCCCCTGGCTCCGAAGCAACTCCTCGTGCTTTGCTTGTCGGCGAGCTTCCGCCTGCTTCTGCTCTTCCTCAAGATCTCGATGAGTGGCAGTAAGCCTTTCGAGAGCAGCAACAGCACGCTTCGCTGACTCGGCTTTGACCTTTCCATCATCTAATTTCGCCAAATGGGAAAAATCCCGGATGTTTACAACTTCGTTCATAAGGCGAATCAGATCACCCTGATATGTCGCTTGATCCCGTGCCAAGTAGTCAACCACAGTAGCAACGATATTCCGCTTATAATCGTCCCAATTTACACGCGCGAGAATTGCAGGGTCAGAAATCGAATTCTGAAGAAAACTACGAAGGTCGGATTTGTACCAATAGACGCAAGTCAACGCCTCTTTCAGCGCGTTGATAGCGGCAGGTGCTATTGTGCGTTTCATCTGATGAACCTCTGATTGGTGATCGGTCCGGAGTCATCCAAATCGTACCGGCTTGCTTGCCTCCGGCAGAGAACCAAGGCGGTCTCGCCAAGCATTACCTGCTCCGTAGGCGATATCCGACCTCAGTGCCGCGAGTTACCATGAAAGAACAACGACCCGAGTAATGAGTGCGGACTGCAACTGTCGCAATCTGCGACCTGCCGTTTTCACCGCGCAAGCCGAATGGTGAAGCCACTGGTGAAGAAAGTGCCTGAAGTCACAATCTCTCGCGAAATCATATCAGCTCACGCTCTCCGCGCCGTAGCGGGTGATCGGCCCCGTGCGCCCCGCGTGCCGGCAGACGCGGGTGAAGTTGCAGCCAGCGAGCAGGATGTCCAGCACGGCCAGACCGGCGCGCAGCGTCAGCGCCTTCCCCGGCGCCGCAAGCGTCAGGCCCGCCAGCCCGCGGATGGACAGGCCCCCGCCGCGGGGCGAGATTTCCCGCATCGAGCAGACACTCTCCACGTTCGGCAGGACCCGGAACACGCAGCGGCATGCCCGACCCGATCAAGCCACGACCCGCGGGAAACCACGACGATCCCGGCGCCGACGGGCGCCACGACTCCTACGCCTCCTTCCGCTTCCCCGCCTTCCGCTGGTACATCGCCAGCCTGCTCGCCGCCACCTTCGGAGTGCAGGTGCAGGGGCTGGTGGTGGGCTGGCAGGTGTACGAGCAGACCGGCGACCCGCTGGCGCTGGGGCTGATCGGGCTGGCGGAGGTGCTCCCCTTCATCGGGGTGGCGCTGTACGCCGGGCACGTGGCCGACCGCGCCGACCGCCGCGTGCTCTGCCTGGCCTCGCTGGCGGTGCTCGCCGCGTGCTCCGTGGCGCTGCTGGCGTTCACGCTGAACCCGCAATTGATCGCCGGCGGCCGGGTGTGGCCCATCTACGCGGTGATCTTCGTGAGCGGCATCGCCCGCAGCTTCCTGCAGCCGGCGCGGACGGCGCTGGGGGCGGAGATCGTCCCGCGCGAGCTGTACCCCAACTCGGTGGCCTGGCGCAGCTCGGTGTGGCAGGCGGCGGCGGTGATCGGGCCGGCCGTGGGCGGGCTGCTGTATGCGGCCGGCGGCGCAAGGCTGGCCTACGCGGTGGACGTCGTGCTGATGGCGGCCGCCTTCGGCGCACTGGCCAGGGTGCTGCACGTGCCCAGGCCGCGCGAGGCCGGGCCTGCCGTCTCGGTGGCCGAGAACCTGACGGTGGGGATCCGCTTCCTGCGCGGGCAGCCGGTGCTGCTGGGGGCGCTCACGCTGGACATGTTCTCCGTGCTCTTCGGCGGGGCGGTGGCGCTGCTGCCGGTGTTCGCGTCGGAGGTGCTGCACGTGGGGCCGCAGGGGCTGGGGCTGCTGCGGG
>JBFMFL010000578.1:0-2059 GCA_040752145.1 Gemmatimonadota bacterium | reverse complement strand
CCCGTCAGCGCCAGCGCCTCGTGCGCAAACTGCACAAGCGAGCCGAGGCCCTCGGTTACGCTCTGGTCGCCATCGAGACCGGCGAACTCGCTTCGGGAGGAGTTTCTTAGGAGGGATGCGCGCCCGGAGGGCCCTCACCCGGCTCGCTTGAGGCTCGCCACCCTCTCCCAATTCTGGGAGAGGGGGCAACTGCTGGATATCGAGACCACGTCGGCAGTTGCGTGAGGGATGCGCGCCCGGAGGGCCGAGCCCCCGCGGGGCACCTCAGTTCAGAGGTGCTGCCGCGGGGTCTCGGCTGCGTTGGCGAGCGTTGTTTGCTCGCCTACGCAGCGCGCAGCCCGACCCGAGCGCCAGCGAGGGGCACGCCCGAACCCGCAGTACCCGCAGTTCAAAGCCGTTCGGGTCACGCCTCGCCCATCATCAGCCCCTCGATGGAGTGCGCCTGGTGGATGGGCTCCAGCTCGTCCACCAGCCGGTACGTGATGTGGCGCTTGAGCTCCTCCGGGAGCGTGGCGAAGAACCGGCGCGTGAGCTGCAGGTCGTGCCGCTCCGCGTTGTTGGCCGTGGGCGAGTCCACCCCCAGCACCAGCACGGGCCGGCTCTTCTGCGACTGGTTGGCGGTGCCGCGGTGGATGGTGAGCGCCGAGCGCGCCGAGATGTCGCCCATCCGCGGCATCTTGCGCTGCGCGCGCGCCTGGTAGCGCGGGTAGAACGCCTTCGGCGGGAACATCTCGTGCTCGAACTCCGCCGCGTCGTCCCACTGCGTCCCCGGGGCGATCTCGAACGGGCCCATGTCCTCGGTCACGTCCACCGTGGTGACGTTGAAGGCCAGCGAGTTCAGGCGCCGCCCGGCCGTGGTGTCCTCCGGGGCCGGGAAGTCGCGGTGCCAGGGCTGGTCCTGTGCGCCGGGCCCCGGCACGTCGAAGCCGATCTCCACGATCCTGTAGTCGCGCCCCAGCACCGCCTCGCACACCGCCGTGACCCAGGGGTGCGTCGCCAGCTCCACGAAGCCGCGGATGTCCTCCGGGTGGATCTCCACGTAGTACCGCTTGGGGCCGCGCCCCACCGCGCCGCCGGGCCGCTTCAGCGCCTCCTGGAACGCGGCTTCGACGTCCTCGCCCAGCCGCCGCACCCACTCGCGGTCGAAGGCGCCCTTGAGGCCGATGATGCCGTCTCCGTACAGGCCGCCCATGATGGCGGCCGTGTCGTACTGCTGCTCCTGCGCCGGGACGATGGTGCTCGCCATGGTCGTGCTCCTGGTTGTCTGCGACCGCTCCGGGGCGCGGGGCCGTCGCGCTGGCCCGCGCCGTGCTGCGAAGATCCGTGGGCGCCGCCCGCGCGCCACCTTCCGGGACCGGCCCCCCTCCGGGTGTCCGCCGCCGGACGGACATCCCTCCACACAGGAGGCCCCCATGCCACACCCGGGGCACGCCGCCCGATCCCTCGCCCTTCCCTGCGCGGCCCTCGCCGCGCTGCTCGCCGGCTGCGGCCCCAAGGCGCCGCCGGCCGACGCCCCCGCCGACGAGCGGGTGGAGGTGGGCTACGGCACCCTGCCGCGCGAGGACCTCACCGGCTCGGTGGCTTCCATCTCCACGGAGCAGCTGGACCAGCGCCGCGTCACCCGCGTGGAGGAGCTGATCCTGGGCCGGGTCGCCGGCGTGCAGGTACACCGCCTGCCGGGGGGCCGCTACTCGGTCCGGGTCCGCGGCACCACCAGCATCCTGGGCGACGGCGAGCCGCTGTACGTCGTGGACGGCGTTCCGCTGCAGTCCCTGGGGCCCGGCACCGCGCTGGACGGGATCGCCCCCGCCGACGTGGCCCGGATCGACGTGCTCAAGGACGCCGCGTCCGCCTCCATCTACGGCGTGCAGGGCGCCAACGGGGTCATCCTGATCACGACCCGCAAGAACGACTGACTACGACTGCCACTGCGGGTTCGGGCGTGCCCCCGGCTGCGCCGGGGTCGGGCTGCGGCTCCGTAGCAGACGAAACGACCGTCTGCAACGGAGTCGAGCCCCGGCGGAAACTGCCCCGCCGGGTCTCGCCCCTTCGGGCCGAC
>JBFMFL010000577.1:0-2076 GCA_040752145.1 Gemmatimonadota bacterium | reverse complement strand
CCCGCTTGCGGGGGAGGGGTTGGGGAGGGGGGCCCCGGCGGACGCCAGCACCAGCCCCGCGTGAGGGATTTCGGCCCGGAGGGGCGAGACCCGGCGGGGCTGTTTCCGCCCGGGCTCGACTCCGTTGCGGACGGTCGTTTCGTCTGCTACGGAGCCGAAGCCCGACCCCGGCGCCAGCCGGGGGCACGCCCAAATCTGCTGTTCAGTCTGTTCCGCCCGCCCCGACCACAGGACGAGGCGTGACCGGATACAGCGTGTAGCGGGCGGCCACCTTCTCCCAGGCGGCGTTCTCCTCCTCCCAGCGGCGGAAGATCTCGCGCGGGTCGGTGCCGGCCCTGACCGCGGCGGGCGCCCAGCGGCTCCCCAGCATCTGCAGCATGTTCCCCATCCCCACCTGCTGCGGGTGCATGCGGTAGATCTCGGACAGGAACACCAGCGCCGTCAGCACCGGCTGGTACGCCTCGCGGTCCGTGACGCGCAGCCGCAGCGCGCTGCACTTCTGGTTGCGGAACTGCATCCAGTCCGTGCCGCGCGGCGTGAACTCGGCCAGCTCGAACTCCACCCCCGGCAGCCGGTACCCGCGCACCCGCCGCAGCAGCTCGGGCGCGTTCAGGTACGGGGCGCCCACGTAGGTGAAGGGCGCGTCGGTGCCGCGGCCCACGCTCAGGTTGGTGGTCTCCAGCATCACCAGCCCCGAAAAGGAGAGCGCGGCGGTGAGGCTGCGGATGTTGGGCGACGGGTTGATCCAGGGGAGCCCCGTCTCGTCGAACCACTCGTCGCGCCGCCAGCCGTCCACCGGCACCACGCGCAGGTCGGCGTTCACGCCGTACTCGCGGTTCACGTAGCGGGCGACCTCGCCCACGGTGAGCCCGTGCCGCAGCGGCACCGGGTAGTAGCCGGTGATCGCCGGGCCCTTGCCGCGCATCTCCATGGCCATCAGCGGCCCCTCCACCCGCGCGGTGATCGGGTTGGGGCGGTCCAGCACCACGAACGGGATCCCCTGCCGGGCCGCGGCCTCCATCGCCATCGCCATGGTCCACACGTAGGTGTAGGGCCGCGCGCCGATGTCCTGGATGTCGAACAGCAGCACGTCGATGCCGCGCAGCATGGCGGCGGTGGGCTTCTCGTTGCGGCCGTACAGCGAGTACACGGGGAGCCCGGTCCGGGTGTCGCGGCTGTTGGCGATGTGCTCGCCGCCGTCCACGTTGCCGCGGAGCCCGTGCTCCGGCCCGAAGAGCGCCACCAGCTCCACCCCGGGAGCGGCGTGCAGCAGGTCGATGACGCTGCGCCCGTCGCGGGTGACGGCGGTGTGGTTGGTGATCAGCCCGGCGCGCTTCCCCCGCAGCAGGTGGAGGGAGTCGCGCAGCAGCACCTCGGCGCCGGGGGTGACCAGCCGCACGGGCTGGGGCGCGGGCGCCGCCGCGACCGGCGCGGGCTCCGGGTCGGCGGGGATGTACAGCACGGGGCGCTCCTTGACGGGGGCGTCGCCGGAGCGCGGGGTGGCGGGGACGCAGGCGGGGAGGGCGAGGGCGAGCAGCGCGGCGAGCGCGCGCGGCGCCCTCCGGTCGGCGCGGAGGTACGTCATGGCACTTCGGTGGTACGGGGTGATGCAGACGGATGCGAGCGGGACGGCGGACGACGGGTCGGGCGTGAAAGGGAGGTGGTCCCCGCGGTGCTACCCGCGGGGAGGCGAAAAGGTGCGGCTCGGCGCGCCGCGGGCGCTCAGCCCGGCGGATCCGACGTGGGCGCCGCGCCGGCGCAGCGCGCGCACACGCAGCGCCAGCCGCGCTCCGCCCCGGGGATGCGCTCCAGCGTCTCCGGCGGGATGCGGGCGGCGGAGCACCAGCACTCCCCCGCCCCGCCGTCGCCCGCCGCCATGGCGCAGCCGTTGTCCCCGCCGCAGAGCGGGCAGGCGGCGGCGGCCGCCGCGGCCTCCGCCTGCACTCCCGCCGGGGCCGGCCCCGGGGCGCTCATCCGAAGATGTCGCTCCCCAGCCCGCCGAAGCCGCCGCCGCCCTTGCCCTTGGGGCGCTCGGGGCGGGCGCGGCTGTACGTGCCGGTGTCCGCGCGGGAGATG
>JBFMFL010000576.1:0-2100 GCA_040752145.1 Gemmatimonadota bacterium | reverse complement strand
AGGGATGCGAGCGCGAAGCGGCGAAACCCAACAGCAGTACCGTTGGGGTTCGCCTCCGTTACGCACGGTCGTATCGTGCGTTACGGAGCCGCAGCCCGACCCCGGCGCAGCCGGGGGCACGCCCAAACCCGCCGTCGATCCCTTAAAAACGCGGCCAGAAAAAAAGGACCGGGGCACCCCAAGAGGAGTGCCCCGGTCCCGCGCAAACCGTGACGTTGGCTCGCTTCTCAGCCCATGCGGACGACGTTCTCGGCGGCCGGGCCCTTCTCGCCGTCGACCATGTCGAACTCGACCCGCTCACCCTCGGTGAGCGAGCGGAAGCCCTCCGCCTTGATGGCGGAGAAGTGCACGAAGCAGTCGCGGTTCCCGTCCTCAGGCGTGATGAAGCCGAAGCCCTTGGCGTCGTTGAACCACTTCACGGTTCCGATGGTGCGCATTGCGGTACTCCTGGTGGGTTGAATGTGTCGGGGACCGGCAAAACCCCACCAGCCGACCGACGAACCTCGCCGCGCGGCGCGCGGCCCTGCGGGAATTCGCGCTGTTACAACTGCCCCGCGCGGCGGGCGAGCCTGCGGTCCTTGTGCCGGCGGCGCTCGGCGGCCTTCTCCTTGACCTTGCGTGCCTCGCTGGGCTTCTCGTAGAAGCGCTTGCGGCGCATGTCCTTGAGGAGCCCCGAGCGGATCATGCGGCGCCGGAACTGCTTGAGCGCCCAATCGAGGCGGTCGTTCTCACCGAGCTGGATCTCGACCAAAACAGGGTCTCCGGGCTGGATTCCGGTGCGGAGAAAGAGGACGGCTTCGAAACGTGGGGACCCGGGGGCGGGAGCACCCGGGTGGCGGTGTGGATGTCGCGGGGCCTCCACTCGACGCAGATGGCCAAAATAAGCGGCGGCGCGCCGTTCGTCAACTCTCGCGTGCAGGCTCCGGCTCCTCGCCGGCCGCGGGGCCGTCCGCGGGCGCCGCCGTGGTGGCGGGCGGGGTGGCTTCGCGGCGGTCCCAGGCCTGGCGCTCCTCCAGCGGTTCCAGGTACAGGATGCGGGTGGCGACCACGATCACCGCCAGCAGCGGCGTCGCCACGAAGAGCGCGAGGAAGCCGAAGCCCACCGTGAGCATGAGCTGCCAGGCCAGCAGCGCCGCGGGGGGGATGTTGACCGCCTTGCGCTCCACCAGCGGCACCGTGATGGCGTTCTGCACCTGCTGCAGGGCGAAGTAGAACACGGCCACCGAGAGCGCCCGCCCCGGCGAGATGGCGAACGCGGCCACGATGGCGGGGAGCGCGGCGATGGTGGGCCCGAAGTTGGGGATGAACTCCAGCAGCGCGGCCAGCGTGGCGAGCGCCAGCGCCCCGGGGATGCCGAACAGTGTCAGCCCCACGTAGGTGGCCACGCCGATGAGCAGCATGGTGAAGGCCTTGCCCAGCACCCACGCCCGCAGGTTGCGCCCGGCCTCGTCGTAGATGCGGGCCCAGCGGTCGCGGCCGTCGGGGGGGATGACGCGCAGCAGGGCGTCGCGGTACACCCCCGGCTGCGCGGCAAGGAAGATGGCCAGCGTCACCACGGCGAAGGAGCCGAGCGCCGCGCTGATCAGGTTGAAGGCGAGCGGGACGAACCTGCCCACGAACTCGCCCACCTGCTCGTTGAGCCGGCTGGAGATCTGGCTGTCGGGGGTGGCGTTGGTCTTCGCCTCCACCCACTCGACCACCGAGTCCAGCGCGGCGGGGATCTGCCCGGCGAGCAGGGCGATCTGGTCCACCACCTGGGGCACCAGGATCACCGCCAGCGCGGCGAGGGCGCCCAGGAACACCACCACCACGCCGGCGAAGGCGACGCCGAAGGGAATCCAGCGGGCCAGGAAGCGGGCCGGTGCGTGGATGACGATGGCGAGCAGGATGGCGAGCAGCCCCAGGAAGAAGGCGTTGTGAACCATCCAGAAGAACCGCCACGCGAAGACGAACAGCGCGACCAGGGTGAGCACCCGGGCCACGTCCGATGTCCGCCAGGTGATGCGGCGCACGCCGTTGTCGGCCATCTGCCTCCCGCTGGAGTGGAGTCCTGCCCTCGCCCCCGGCAAAAGCCGAGGCCGCATCCCGCGGGATGCGGCC
>JBFMFL010000575.1:0-2174 GCA_040752145.1 Gemmatimonadota bacterium | reverse complement strand
CCGGCGCGCCGGCCGCGCGCGGCGCCGCGTAACCGGGAGAGAGGGAGGGACCGCGCGCATGCACGGAACCATGGACCGCAGGACCGCGCTCAAGCACGGCGCCGCCGCGCTGGCGGGGCTGGTGCTCCCCGGCTGCGCGCCGCGGCTGGCTGAGCGGCCGGCGCTGGCGTCCCCCGCCCGCGCGCACCTCCCGCCCGTGCAGGTGGCGGAGCACCGGCTCATCCGCACCGTGGCCGGGCTGCGCCCGTACCGCCGCTCCGGCTTCCGCGTGGAGCCCGAGCGCCTGGGCGACAAGCTGGTGGTCCACAACTACGGCCACGGCGGCGCCGGCGTGACCCTGTCCTGGGGCACGGCGGACATGGCGGTGGAGCACGCGCTCGCGCAGCCGGCGCGGACCGCCGCCGTGCTGGGGTGCGGCGCCGTGGGGCTGGCCACCGCGCGCCTCCTCCAGGACCGCGGGTTCGCGGTGACCATCTACGCCCGCGAGCTCCCGCCCCACACCACCTCCAACGTGGCCGGCGCGCTCTGGTCCCCGGTGAGCGTGGCGGACTGGGACCAGCGCGAGGGCCCCTTCGCCCCGCGCCTGGCCCGCGCCTCCCGCTTCGCGCACCGCTACTTCCAGACCCTGGTGGGGGAGCGCTACGGCGTGCGCTGGCTCCCGCTCTACATGGTCAACGAGCGGGCGGGCGCCGGGATCCCGTGGACGTGGCGGCTCGCGCCGGAGCTGTACAACGCCGTCCGGCTGGAGCCGCGCGAGCACCCGTTCCCCCGGCCCGGGGCGTGGCACGCCTACGCCATGATGATCGAGCCGGACCCCTACCTGCGCGCCCTGCTGGAGGACTTCCGCGCGGCGGGCGGGCGGGTGGTGGTCCGCGACCTCCCCGACCGCGCGGCGGTGCTGGCGCTGGACGAGCCGGTGGTGCTCAACTGCACCGGGATGGGCGCCCGCGCGCTCTTCGGCGACCCGGAATTGACGCCGGTGCGGGGGCAGCTCGCGTTCCTGGTGCCCCAGCCCGAGGTGGAGTACATGTACATCGCCGGCTCGCACTACATGTTCCCGCGCCGGGACGGCATCCTGCTGGGCGGGACCCACGAGTCCGGCGCCGACTCCGCCACGGTCGATCCGGCCGCCATCGCCCGCATCCTGGAAGGGCACCGCCGCATCGCCCTGGCCCTGCGCTGAGCCGCCCGGGGCGCCGGTCCCGTTCTTGTATCGCCCGCTCCCCTTTCGCCCGGCTGCGCGGCCGGGCGCCGCTCACCCCCGGCGCGGGAGGACGCGATGAAGGTGCTGGTCATCGGCGGCACGGGCACCATCGGCGGCGCAGTGGTGCGGCTGCTCGCCGCGGAGCACGAGGTGGTGCCGGTCGCGCACTCCAGCGGCGAGGTGCGGGTGGACATCGCCTCGCCGGACTCCATCCGCGAGATGTTCCGGCAGGTCGGCCGGGTGGACGCCGTGGTCTCCGCCGCGGGGACGGGTGCCTTCAAGCCGCTGGAGCAGCTCTCCGACGAGGACTTCCGGTTCAGCCTGGGACACAAGCTGATGGGCCAGGTCAACCTGGTGCGGCTGGGGCTGGAGCACGTGGCCGACCGCGGCTCCATCACCCTCACCAGCGGCGTGCTGGCGCGGGAGCCCATGCCCGGGAGTGCCGCCATCAGCCTGGTCAACGCCGGGCTGGAGGGATTCGCACGCGCCGCCGCGCTGGAGGCGCCCCGCAACATCCGCGTCAACGTGGTGAGCCCGCCCTGGGTCGCCGAGACGCTCCAGGCCATGGGGATGGACCCCTCCGGCGGCCTCCCCGCCGACACGGTGGCGCTCGCCTACCACGAGGCGGTGACGGGCAACTGCACCGGCGAGGTGCTGGACGCACGCCGCTTCACCTGACGCGGGTTCGAGAAAAGATCCGAGCTGCGGGTTCGGGCGTGCCCCCGGCTGCGCCGGGGTCGGGCTGCGGCTCCGTAGGCGAGCAAACAACGCTCGCCAACGGAGTCGAGCCCCCAACGATACTGCTGTTGGGGTCTCGCCCCTCCGGGCCGAAATCCCTCACGCGGGGCTGGCGCTGGCGTCCGCGAGGCCCCCCACCCCGGCGCTGCGCGCCACCCCTCCCCCGCAAGCGAGGGAGGGGACAACTACGCACTTCTGTCGTGCTCCCCCTTCCCTCGCTTGCGGGGGAAGG
>JBFMFL010000574.1:0-2194 GCA_040752145.1 Gemmatimonadota bacterium | reverse complement strand
GCACCTCGTCCAGCGACAGCCGCTCCTCGCGCGCGTCGGCGCGGTTCAGCGAGAAGATCACCTGGAAGACCGGGGAGTGCACCAGGCTGCGCTCCACGGCCAGCTCCTCCACCAGCCTCTCGAAGGGAAGGTCCTGGTGGTCGTACGCGGCCAGCGCGGTCTCCCGCACGCGGCCCAGCAGCTCCGTCCAGCTCGGGTCGCCCGAGAGGTCGGCGCGCAGGGGGAGCATGTTGACGAAGAAGCCGATCAGCCCCTCCACCTCGTGGCGGTTGCGCCCGGCGATGGCGCTGCCGACGACCACGTCGTCCTGCCCGGCGTAGCGCCCCAGCAGACCCTGCCAGGCGGCCAGCAGCGTCATGAACAGCGTCGTCCCCTCGCGCCGGGAGAGGGCCCGCAGCGCGCGCGAGGTCTCCGGCGGCACCTGCAGCGGCTGGCGCGCCGCGTACGGGCTGTTCCCCGCGCCGCGCGGCCGGTCCGTCGGGATCTCCAGCACCGGCGGCGCTCCCGAGAGGCGGGTCTTCCAGAACCCGATCTGTTCTTCCAGCGTCTCCCCGCTGAGCCAGTCGCGCTGCCAGACGGCGAAGTCGGCGTACTGCACCGGCAGCTCCGGCAGGCGCGGCTCCTCGCCCCGGGCGAAGGCGGCGTACAGCGCGCTGACCTCGCGCACCAGCACCTGCATGCTCCACCCGTCGCTGACGATGTGGTGCATGGTGAAGCACAGCACGTGGTCGTCCTCCCCCAGGCGCAGCAGCGTGCAGCGCAGCAGCGGGCCCCGCGCCAGGTCGAAGGGGAACAGCGCCTCCTCGACGGCCAGGTGCTCCGCGTACGGCTCCCGCTCCGCTCCCGGACGGTCCCGCAGGTCCAGCTCCGTGAGCGCCACCAGCGCGGGCGGTTGGATGACCTGCACCGGCCTGCCGTCCTGCTCGGCGAACGTGGTGCGCAGCGTCTCGTGCCGCTCCACCAGCGCGTCCAGCGCCGCCCGCAGCGCCGACATGTCCAGCACGCCGCGCAGCCGCAGCGCGTACGGCATGTTGTACGTCGCGCCCCCGGGATCCAGGCGGTCCACCACCCACAGCCGCTGCTGGGCGAACGACAGCGGCAGCGGCCCCGTCCGCGGCACCCGCTCGATCGGCGGCGCCGCCGCCACGCCCGCGCTGCGCAGCGCCTCGACGCGCGCGGCCAGCCCGGCCACCGTGGGCGCCTCGAAGAGCGCCCGCAGCGGCACCTCCACCCCGAAGGCGTGCCGCGCGCGGGAGACCACCTGCGTGGCCAGCAGCGAGTGGCCGCCCAGGTCGAAGAAGCTCTCCTCCACCCCCACCCGCTCCAGGCGCAGCACCTCCGCCCAGATCCCCGCCAGCACCTCCTCCACCGCCGTCCGCGGCGCCACGTGCTCCGTCCCGCCGCCCCACTGCGGCGCCGGCAGCGCGGCCCGGTCCACCTTGCCGTTGGCGTTCAGCGGCAGCGCCTCCAGCACCACCACCGCCCCGGGGACCAGGTACTCCGGCAGCCGCTCGCCCAGCCGCGCCCGCAGGGCGGACCCCGTGACCTCCGCCCCCTCCGCCGGGACGACGTAGGCCGCCAGGCGCTTCTCGCCGGGCGCGTCCTCGCGCACGACGACCACGGTCTCCCTCACCTCCGGCAGCCCCATCAGCACGGCCTCCACCTCGCCCGGCTCGATGCGGAAGCCGCGGATCTTGGCCTGCTGGTCCACCCGCCCCAGGAACTCGATCTCCCCGGCCGCCGTCCATCGCACCCGGTCCCCCGTGCGGTACAGCCGCGCCCCGGGCGCGCCCCCGAACGGGTCCGGCACGAACTTCTCCGCCGTCGTCCCCGGCTCCCCCAGGTAGCCCCGCGCCAGGGCCAGCCCGCCCACGTGCAGCTCCCCCGGCACCCCCGCCGGCAGCGCCTCGCCCCCGGCGTCCAGCACGTACAGCGTGGTGTTGCTCAGCGGCCCCCCGATCGGCACCGTCGCCGCCTCCGGCGCCACCTCGCGCACCCACTGCCAGCTCGCGTAGGTGGTCGTTTCCGTGGGCCCGTAGACGTGCAGCAGCCGCCCGGGCGCGCCCGTCTCCAGCACCCGGCGCACGCTGGCCGGGTCCACCGCCTCGCCCCCGAAGAGCAGGTGCCGCAGCGTGCCGAAGCCGCCCGGCTCCTCGTGCGCCACGCGGTTGAACAGCGCCGTGGTCACGAACAG
>JBFMFL010000573.1:0-2200 GCA_040752145.1 Gemmatimonadota bacterium | reverse complement strand
GCTCCCCCGGGCCGAAGGGCAGGTAGTTGGTGTTCCTGACCAGGCGCACCACCGAGGCGTGCGCCACGGCCACGCCCTTGGGCCGGCCGGTGGAGCCCGAGGTGTAGATGACGTACGCCAGCTGCGCGGGATCCGACGGCACTTCCGGGGCGCCCTCGGGCATCTCCGCCAGCAGGGCGGCGGTCTCCGGGGCATCCAGCCACAGGGGCTCGACGGAGTCGGGGAGGTGCGCGCCGGCGGCGGCATCCGTCAGCACCAGGCGGACGCCCGCGTCGGCGAAGACCTCGCGCAGGCGCCCGGCGGGGTCGGAGGGTGCGACGGGGACGTAGGCGCCGCCGGCCCTGAGCACCGCCAGCATGGCGAGCACGGCGGAGACGCCACGCTCCAGGCAGACGCCCACGCGGACCTCGGGACCGACGCCGCGGCTCGCGAGCAGGCGGGCGAGGCGGTTTGCGCGGCGCTCCAGCTCCGCGTAGCCGACGGTCTCGTCGCGGAAGAGGACGGCGGGGGCATGGGGCGCGGCGGCGGCCTGCTCCGCGAACAGCTCGTGGACGCAGGCGCGCGGCAGCTCGGCCGCGGTGTCGTTCCAGGCCTCCAGCACCTGCGCACGCTCGGCCCCGCGCAGCAGCGAAAGCTCGGAGATCCGCCGCTTCGGGTCGGCGGCCATCGCCTCCAGCAGGACCGCCAGGTGCTCCGCCATGCGCGCGACGGTCCCGGCCTCGAACAGCGCCCGCCGGTAGACGAGCCCCGCGCCCAGGGCCTCGCCACCGTCGTTGAACACCAGGTCCAGGTCGAACTTGGCCACGTGCTCGCCGCCGTCCAGCGGCTCGGTGCGCAGGGTGCCCAGGTCCAGCCGGCCGCCGCCGCCGCGGGATACGTTGACGGTGAAGATGCTCTGGAAGACCGGCGCGTACGCCAGGCTGCGCTCCACCCCCAGCTCCTCCACCAGGCGGTCGAAGGGGAGCTCCTGGTGGTCGTACGCCCCCAGCATCTCCGCGCGCACCCGCTCCAGCAGCCCGGTCCAGGTGAGGTCGCCCGACAGGTCGGCGCGCAGCGCCAGCATGTTGACGAAGAAGCCGATCAGCCCCTCCGTCTCCGGGCGCGTGCGCCCGGCGATGGGGCTGCCCACCACCAAGTCCTCCTGCCCGGAGTACCGCCCCAGGAGCGCCTGCCAGCCGGCCAGCAGCGTCATGAACAGCGTCGCGCCCTCCTGACGCGAGAGCGCCCGCAGCCGGCTGGACAGCTCCGGCGACAGGGCGAAGCCGTGCTGCGCGGCGGCCGGGCTCAGCCCCGCCGCGCGCGGACGGTCCGTGGGGACCTCCAGGAGCGGCGGAGCCCCGGAGAGCCGCGTCTTCCAGTACTCCAGCTGCTCGTCCAGCACGTCGCCGCTCAGCCGTTCGCGCTGCCAGACGGCGTAGTCCGCGTACTGCACCGCCAGCTCCGGCAGCCGGGCCGTCTCGCCCCGGCACGCGGCGGCGTAGACGGCGGAGACCTCGCGGGTCAGCACGCTGCGGCTCCACCCGTCGCTGACGATGTGGTGCAGCGTGAACAGCAGCACGTGCTCCTCCTCCCCCAGGCGCAGCAGCGTGCCGCGCAGCAGCGGGCCCCGCTCCAGGTCGAAGGGCCGCGTCGCCTCCTCCGCCGCCAGGCGCTCGGCACGGGCCTGCCGCTCCGCTTCCGGCAGGTCACGTAGGTCCAGCTCCCCCAGCCCGACCGGCGCGGGCGGGTGGATGACCTGCACCGGCGCGCCGTCCCGCTCGGCGAACGTGGTGCGCAGCACCTCGTGGCGGCGCACCAGCGCGTCCAGGCTCGCCCGCAGCGCGGCCGTGTCCAGCGCCCCGCGCAGCCGCAGCGCGTACGGCATGTTGTAGGCGACGCTGCCCGGCTCCAGGCGGTCCACCAGCCACAGCCGCTGCTGCGCGTACGACAGCGGCAGCGGCCCCGACCGCGGCACCCGCTCGATCGGCGGCGCGGCCCCCACCCCCGCGTGCCGCAGCGCCTCGATGCGCCGGGCCAGCCCCGCCACGGTGGGCTCCTCGAAGAGCGCCTTCAGCGGCACCTCCACCCCGAACGCCTGCCGCGCGCGCGAGACCACCTGCGTCGCCAGCAGGCTGTGCCCGCCCAGCCCGAAGAAGTTCTCGTCCACGCCGACGCGCTCCACCCCCAGCGCTCTCGCCCAGATCTCCGCCAGCAGCTCCTC
>JBFMFL010000572.1:0-2201 GCA_040752145.1 Gemmatimonadota bacterium | reverse complement strand
CCCTCCTGGAGCGGCGTGAGCGGGTAGACGTCCTCCACCCCGCGCTCGCTCCCCAGCAGCGCGTCCAGCGCCGGCTGGTCCAGCCCCGCCAGCGGGAAGTCGCTGGGCGTGTAGCCCCCCGCCGCGGGCGAGATGCAGTGCGCGATCAGCGCCCGCAGCTCCTCGGCATACCACCCCGCGAACCGCTCCATGGTCTCGCGGCGGTGCATCCCCTCCGCGTAGCCGATCCGCAGCTCCAGGCGGCCCGCCTGCACCGACCCGGACACCTCCAGGTGGTGCGGGCGCTCGCCGCGCGGGTCCACCGCCGCTCCCGCCGACTCCGGCGCGAAGGTGAAGAATCCCCCGGAGGAAACCGCCTGGTCCAGCTGCCCCAGGTAGTTGAACGAGACTTCCGCGTCGGCCGTCGCCGGTTCGCCCCCGCCCAGGTAGCGGAGCAGCCCGTAGCCGATTCCCTTCCCCGGCACGCTCCTCAGCTGCTCCTTGACAGCCTTCAGCGCCGCACCGGCGCCGCCGCTCTCCGGCAGCTCCAGCACCACCGGGTACAGCGTCGTGAACCACCCCACCGTGCGCGACAGGTCCACGCCCCCGACCGTCTCCTCCTCCCGCCCATGCCCCTCCAGGTCGATCCGCACCCGACGCTCCCCCGTCCACCGCGCCAGCGCACCCGCCAGCGCGCACAGCAGCACCTCGTCGACCCGCGTCCGGTACGCCTGCGGCACCTCGCGCAGCAGCGCCCCGGTCTCCTCCTCGCTCAGCCGCACCGACACGCCCCGCGCCCGCGCCACCGTGTTCTCCGCCGCGGCATCGTCCAGCGGGAGCGTGGGCACCTCCACCCGGGCCTGCTCCGCCCAGAAGGCCGCCTCCTCCGCCAGCGCGCCGGAGCCGGCGTGCCCGGCCAGCGCCTCGGCCCACGCCTTCCAGGAGGTGGTCTTCGCCGGCAGCGCGGCCGGCTCCCCGCGCGAGAGCTGCGCATACGCGCTCTCCAGGTCCTCCAGCAGCACCCGCCAGCTGACCGCGTCGACCACCAGGTGGTGGATCACCAGCAGCAGCCGCTGCGGCCGCCCGCCGCCGCGCTCGAACAGCGCCACGCGCAGCAGCGGCCCGCGCTCCAGCTCCAGGCTGCGCTGCACCCGCTCGGCCGCGGCCTCTAGCGCCTCCGCATCGTCCGGCAAGGCCGACAGGTCGAGCACCGTCAGCGGGACGCGCGCGGAGGACCCGGCGTGCAGCTGCGTCCAGGCGCCGTCCTCCCCCTGGCGGAAGCGCAGCCGCAGCGCGTCGTGGTGCCCCTCCAGCGCGGCCACCGACCGCCCCAGCGCCCCCGCGTCCAGGCGCTCCCGCGGCAGGAGCAGCAGCGCCTGGTTGAAGTGGTGCCGCGCGGGGATCTCCTGCGCGAAGAAGCGCCGCTGCACCGGCGTCAGCGGCGCCTCCCCCGTTGCCGGGCCCTGGAGCGCCGCGCCCCCCGCCGCGTCCGCCCACTCCGCCGCCTCGGCCAGGCCCGCCACAGTCGGGCGCTCAAAGAGCTGCCGCGGCGTCAGCTTCAGCCCCCGCTGCCGAGCCCGGGAGACCACCTGGATGGAGAGGATGCTGTCGCCCCCCAGCTCGAAGAAGCCGTCGTGGATGCCGACGCGCTCCAGGCGAAGCACCTCCGACCACACCTCGCACAGGATCGCCTCCGCCCGCGTGCGCGGCGCCGCGTACCCTTGCTCCCCGCTCCCCCGCTCCGGCGCCGGCAGCGCCCGCCGGTCCAGCTTGCCGTTGGCGTTCAGCGGCAGCTTCTCCAGCAGCACGAACGCCGCCGGCACCATGTGCTCCGGCAGGCGCTCCCCCAGGCGCGCCCGCAGCTCCGCCGCAGACACCTCCGCTCCCTCCGCGGGGACCACGTAGGCCACCAGCCGCTTCCGCCCCGGCGCGTCCTCGCGCACCACCACCGCCACCTCCCCGACGCCCCCCTGCTCCAGCAGCACGGCCTCCACCTCCCCCGGCTCGATCCGGAAGCCCCGGATCTTGACCTGCGCGTCCACGCGGCCCAGGAACTCCAGCTCCCCGTCCGCGCGCCGACGCACCCGATCCCCCGTCCGGTACAGCCGCGCTCCCGCCTCCCCCGAGAACGGATCCGGCACGAACTTCTCCGCCGTCAGCTCCGCCCGGCCCAGGTAGCCGCGCGCCACGCCCCCGCCGGCCAGGCACAGCTCGCCGGGCAC
>JBFMFL010000571.1:0-2209 GCA_040752145.1 Gemmatimonadota bacterium | reverse complement strand
TGGGGGGGGGGGGGCGGCGCCCCCCCCCCGGGGCCCGCGACGCCGCGGTGGTCGCGCGGGAGGACGCGGCCGGCGACCGGCGGCTGGTGGCCTACGTGGTGGCGGACGGCGGGGCGGACGCGGCGGAGCTGCGCGGCTTCCTGTCCGGGCGCCTCCCGGAGTACATGGTCCCCTCCGCCTTCGTGGCGCTGGACGCGCTCCCGCTCACCCCCACCGGCAAGCTGGACCGGCGCGCCCTCCCCGCCCCGGAAGCAGCTTCGGTCGAGGTGCGGACCCCCTACACCGGGCCGCGCACCCCGCTGGAGGCGACGCTGGCCGGCATGTGGGCGTCGGTGCTCGGGGTGGAGCGCGTGGGCGTCCACGACGACTTCTTCGAGCTGGGCGGGCACTCGCTGCACGCGGTGCGGGTCGGCACGCGGGTGCGCGAGGCGTTCGGAGTGGGGCTGGACCTGCGGCAGTTCTTCGACGCACCCACGGTGGCCGGGCTCGCGGCGCTGCTCGTGGCGTCGGGCGTCGTGTCCGGCCCGGATGAAGCAGCCACGCCGGAGGACGAGGCCGCGGTGATGGCGGTGCTCGGCTCCATCCCCGTGGACGAGCTGGACCGCCTGCTGGACCGCATCGCCGGGGAGGACGGCGAGGAGTGGTGAGCGCTCCGCTCCCGCCCTTCCTCCCGCGGCACTGTTGTCGGCGGAGTGGACGCGGGTTATACTGAGGGACCGGAGCGAGCACACGACATATGGGGCCGGCGCTCCCCCGCATCGGGGAGCGCCCAGGCCGTCCCATGCCCCGGGGCCACCGTGCGCCCCCGGGCGGGACCTCGTTCACCCCTTCCGGAACACCCGTGAAACCCTCCATCCTCCTCGTCGCCGGCCTCGCCGCCGCCGCCCCCCTCGCCGCCCAGGAGCCGACCGCCCTCCCCGGGCAGGAGCGGACCCACGTCGTCCGCCCCGGGGACACCCTGTGGGACCTGGCCCGCGGCTGCCTCGGCGACCCCTTCCTGTGGCCCGAGCTGTACCGGCTCAACGCCGGCGCCGTGCGCGACCCGGCCCGCATCTACCCGGACCAGCGGCTCGCCCTCCCGGAGTGCCGCGAGGGGCTCCCGCCGCAGACGGCGTACACGCCCCGCCGCGGCGAGCAGCCGCCCGCCGGCGACCGCGTCCTCCCGGCCGCCGGCACCGGCGACTTCCCCGTGGTTGCGCCGGGCGACTTCTACCGCGCGCGGCTGCTGGTGCAGGACGCCGAGGTCCCCGCCGTCGGCAAGCTGGCGGAGCGCCTCTCGCCCACGGTGGTCCCCATCGGGATGACCCCGCAGATCTCGCTGTACGACCGGGTGTACGTGGCGCTCGGCCGGCCCGGCGGCCTGCGCGTGGGCGACGCCGTCCACTTCTTCCGGCGCGACCGCGAGGTCCGGCCGCACGGACGGGTGTACGTGTCCACCGGCATCGGCAGCGTGGAAGCGCTGGACGGCGACGTCGCAACCGTGGAGGTGCGCACGGTGTACGACGTGATCGCCGTGAACGACCTGGCCGTTCCCGCCGCGCGCTTCCCGGTCCGCGCCGGCGTGACGCCGCGCGCGGCGCGGCGCGGGCTGGCGGGCAAGGTGGTGGGCTTCGGCGAGGAGCACGCGGTGCAGGTCACCCAGGAGATGGCGTTCCTGGACGTGGGCGCCGCCGCGGGGGTCAAGGAGGGCGACGTGTTCGCCGCGTACATCCCCGCCACGCAGAAGGACTGGGGGACGCGGCCGGAGATCGAGGTCGCCCGCATGCAGGTGGTGCGCGTCACCGACCGCACCGCCACGGCCCGGATCACCGGGCTGGAGCACCCGGCGCTTGAAGCCGGCCTCCCCGTCAGGCGGGTGTCGGAAATGCCGTGAGGCGGCCGGGGGCGCGGTCCACGCTCTCCGCCGGCCGCGACGCCCCCCCGCAAGGAGGGGCGTCGCCGCTATTTGTACCATCGGGGGAAACCGCGGGATGATCGAAGCGCTCCACCTCGTCGCGCTGGCGCTGTACCTGGTCGCCGCCACCCTGCTGGGGGTGGCGCTGGCCCGCAACGAGCTCCGCCTCACCGGCATCGCCACCTCCGTGGCCGGGGTGGGGGTGCTCTCCCACCTGCTCGCGCTGGTGGCGTACACCACCCGCTGGGGCGAGCTGCCGCTGGTGGGGCTGGGCCCGTCGCTCTCCGTGCTGGCCTTCCTGGTGGGGCTGGGCTC
>JBFMFL010000570.1:0-2228 GCA_040752145.1 Gemmatimonadota bacterium | reverse complement strand
AGGGGGTCGCCGTCGCCGTTCCGCACTCACGCACTCTCGCACTTCCGCACTTCCGTTTCCGTCCCCCCCGCCAGCCGCTCGTACAGCTCCCCGTACGCCGCCGCCGTGCGCTCCGGGCCCAGGTTCGCCAGGGCCCAGGCGCGGGCGGCGCGGCCCATCCGGGCGCGGCGGCCGGGGTCGGCGAGCAGGCGGGCCGCGGCGGCGACGAAGTCGTCGTCGCCGGAGGCGACGGCGGCGTGGGTGCCGGGCTCCACGTCCAGCCCGGCGAAGGCGAGCGGCGAGCCCACCACGGCCTTGCCGGCGGCCAGGGCCTCGGCGGTCTTGACGCGCATCCCGCCGCCGCGGCGCAGCGGCGCGGCCACCAGGGCGGCGCGGTCCAGGCGCGGGGCCAGGTCGGGGATCCAGCCGGCCACCTCCACGCCGTCGCCCGCCAGCGCGCGCAGGCGCTCGGGCGGGTCGTCGCCCACCAGCGCCAGGCGCAGCCCGGGGACGCGCCGGCGCAGGCGGGGGAACAGGTCGCGCGCCAGGTGCAGCGCCGCGTCCAGGTTGGGCGGGTGGACCGAGCTCCCCACGAACAGCAGCTCCGGCGGGTCCGCGCCGCGCGGGTCCGCCGCGCGCTCCGGCAGCGGCACCGCCAGCGGGATCCGCGCGACCGGGGTCCCCGGGGCCAGCCGCTCCACCACGGCGCGGTCGCGCTCCGTGAACACCACGGCCGCGTCCGCGGCGCGCAGCACCTGCTCCTCGTACCACTCCCAGCGGCGCGCGTCGGCGCGCCAGAAGGCGCGCTCCCAGCCCGTCGCCGCCAGCACCCGCTCGCGCGCGGCGGGCACGCCCGGCTCGTGCACCGTCACCACGCGCGCCGCGCCGCGGTCCTCCACGCACTCCAGGTACTGGCCCATGGCCGTGAACTCGGCCTGCACCACGTCGGGGCGCCAGTCGCGGGCCAGCTCCCGCACGCCCCGCGCGAAGGCCGCGTCCCGGCGGGCCGCCACCCACAGCGGCTTCCCCTCCGCCAGGCGGGGGAGCACCGCCAGCGCGCGCGTCCAGGGCCGCAGCGAGGAGGAGGAGATCCCCGGCCGCCGCCCCTCGTGCACGCGCTCGCAGGCGCGCGCCAGCTCCGGGTCCGCGGGGGGCTCGTCCGCGGCGCGCAGGTACGCCAGCGCCACGGGGCCGCGCTCCGCCAGCCCCGCCACCAGGTGGGCGATCGCCCGGCTCCCCCCGTGGCGCCCGTCCAGCCGCGGCGGAAAGGGAGAGAGCACCAGCACCCGCCGGGCGCCGCTCACCGCACCCCCGCCACCGCGCGCAGCACGCCCAGGAAGGGGCGGTCGGCGGCCTCGCCGGCGCTCCGGTGCTCGTCGGCGGCGTGGCGCAGCCAGCAGGCGTGCCGGCACAATTCCGCGTAGGGCGGGGGGATCCCCAGCGCGTCGGCCAGCCGCGCGCGCCGCCCCGCCAGCTCCCCCGCCCAGGCGCCGCCCGGCCGGAAGCACTGCTCCCAGGCCGCGGCCCGGTCGCGATACCCGCCGGCCGCGGCCAGGGCGTCCGTGGCGGCGTACTCCAGGTCCGCCAGCGGCCAGCCGTCCGCGCGCGCCGCCTCCCAGTCCACCACCCCCAGCGCGCCGCCGTCCAGCAGCAGGTTGTGGAGCGTCAGGTCGCCGTGCGCGGCCACGCGGGGGAGCGCGCGCCCCTCCACCCGGGCGCACAGCGACCTCACCCGCGCGGCGTACGCGCCGCCGTCGTGCAGCAGCGGAGCCAGCAGCCGCAGCGGCTCCAGCACCTCGCGCTCCAGCGCGTCCGGGCCCAGCGGCAGCGTCCGCACCGTCGCCCGGTTCCACGCCTCCAGCCAGCCGGCGGCGCGGCGCAGCACGCCCTCCGCGCGCGCGGCGCTCCGCCCCACCTCCTGCACGGCGCGCCGCCCGGGGACCACGCTCAGCACCGTCACCCGCCGCCCGGCCACGCCGCCGGACCCCAGCACCCGCGGGACCCGGGCCCCGGCCGCCTCCGCCGCGCCGCCCAGCCGCTCCAGCATCTCCGCCTCGCCGGACTCCGCCCCGGCGCGCGCCACCTTGGCGACCGCCGCGTGCGCCCCGTCCGCGCCCAGCAGGTGCAGCAGCACCGAGTCGTCGGCGCCGCGCCAGCCGCGCACCGCCACCACGCCGTCCACCCCCGCGTCCGCCCCGCCGACGCCGCCCAGCCAGCTCCAGGGCGCGGGGCCGCCCGCGCGCCACGCC
>JBFMFL010000057.1:0-29837 GCA_040752145.1 Gemmatimonadota bacterium | reverse complement strand
GCGCGGGCGCCCGCCCGCAGCCGTGATCCCCATCCAGAGGAAACCGACCATGGCCAAGATCGAAGAGGAAGTCGCGACCGGGAGTGCCGTGCAGCTCCGCGGCATCGACCACGTCGAGATGTGGGTGGGCAACGCCTTCCAGGCGGCCCACTTCTACCGCACGATCTTCGGCTTCCGGCCCATCGCCCGGGCGGGGCTCGCCACGGGCGTCCGCGACCGCACCTCCTTCGCGCTGGAGCAGGGGCGCATCCGCCTGGTGGTGTCCAGCGGCCTTTCCCCGGACAGCCCCATCGCGCAGCACGTACACAGGCACGGCGACGGCGTGCGCGACGTGGCCTTCACCGTGGACGACGTGGAGCAGGCGTTCGAGGCCGCGGTCTCGCGCGGCGCCACCCCGGTCATGGAGCCCACCGCCCTGGCCGACGACTCCGGCCGCGTGCTCAAGGCCACCATCGGCGCCTTCGGCGACACGGTGCACTCCTTCATCCAGCGCGGCGACTACTCCGGCCGCTTCCTGCCCCACTACCAGCCGGTGGACCACATGGGCCCGGCGCGCGACCTGGGGTTCATCTCGGTGGACCACGTCGCGGTGAGCCTGGAAGAGGGCCTCCTGGACGCGCAGGTGGATTTCTACACCAACGTGCTGGGCTTCCACCAGTCCAAGCACGAGATGGTGTGGACCGCGCGCAGCGCGATGAACTCCAAGGTGGTCGAGGATCCCACGGGGAGCATCAAGTTCCCCATGCAGGAGCCCGCCCCGTCCAAGGGCAAGTCGCAGATCGAGGAGTACCTGGACTTCCACAAGGGCGCCGGCAGCCAGCACGTGGCCTACCTCACCGAGGACATCTTCACGGCCGTCCGCGCGCTGCAGAACAACGGCATCAAGTTCCTGCGCGTGCCGTCGACCTACTACCAGGTGCTGGAGGACCGCATCGGCCCCGTGGACCCGGCCGACATGATCCCCGCCGCCGAGCTGGGCGTGCAGATCGACCGCGAGGAGGACGGGATCCTGCTGCAGACCTTCACCGAGCCGCTGGAGGGCCGCCCCACCTTCTTCTTCGAGGTGATCGAGAGGCGCGGCGCCAAGGGCTTCGGCGCCGGGAACATCAAGGCGCTGTTCGAGTCGCTGGAGGCCGAGCAGGCCCTCCGCGGCAACATCTGACCGGGGAGACCGTGTCCGCCACCGCCACGCAGGCCGCCGGGGAGCTCCTCCTCGCCCGCTGGGCGCGGGAGGTGCGCCCCTCGGCGCTCCAGACCATGCTCACCCGCAGCGCCGAGCCGGGGGTGCTCTCCCTCGCGCTCGGCCTCCCGGCCCCCGAGCTGTTCCCCGCGGCCGGGCTCTCCGCCGCGGCGGCGCGGGTGCTGGCGCAGGACCCCGTGGCGCTCCAGTACTCGCCGCCGTTCCGGCCGCTCAGGCGGCAGGTGGTGGAGCTGATGGCGCGGCGCGGGGTGGAGTGCTCCGAGGAGCAGGTGTTCCTCACCGCGGGCGGGCAGCAGTGCATGAGCCTGCTCACCCGGCTGCTGCTGGACCCGGGCGGCACGATTCTCACCGAGCGGCTCTGCTACACCGGCTTCCAGCAGGCGGTGGAGCCCTTCCAGCCCGAGATCCTCACCGTCCCCACCGACCTGGACACCGGGATCGACGTGGACGCGGTGGAGGCGCTGCTCGCCGCGGGGGAGCGGCCGGCGATGATCTACGTGGTCACCGACGGCAACAACCCGCTGGGGGTGAGCGTCAGCGCCGACAAGCGCCGCCGCCTGGTGGAGCTGGCGCGCGAGCACCGCGTCCCCGTCCTGGAGGACGACGCCTACGGCTACTTCCAGTACCTGGAGGACCCGCTCCCGCCCATGCGGGCGCTGGACGACCGCTGGGTGCTGTACATGGGGACCTTCTCCAAGATCTTCGCCCCGGCGCTGCGCTGCGGGTGGCTGGTGGTGCCGGAGGAGCTGGTGCGGCCGCTGGGGATCGTCAAGGAGGCCACCGACATCAACACCTCCACCTTCACCCAGCGCGTCGTCTCGGCGTACATTGACGAGGGGCTCCTCCCCGCGCACCTGGAGACGCTGCGGCGCGAGTACGGCGCCCGCCGCGACGCCATGGACGCCGCGCTCGGCGAGCACCTGGGCGGCCGGGCGCGCTGGCGCTCCCCCACCGCCGGCGTGTTCACCTGGGTGGAGCTGGCGGAGGGGACCGACGCCACGGCGCTGCTGGCCCGCGCGCTGGACACCGAGGGCGTCGCCTTCTTCCCCGGGAGCGCCTTCGCCGTGGGCGGCGACGGACACGCCTCCCACTGCGTGCGGCTCAACTTCTCCCACTGCGGCCCGGAGCGGATCCGCGAGGGCGTGGCCCGGCTGGGCCGCGTGCTGCAGGGGCTCCGTTGAGCGCGGCCGACGCGCAGGCCCCGCCCGCCGTGGAGGTGTACCCCCCCGAGCGGCTGCGGGAGTTCTCCACCCGCGTCTTCCAGTGGTGCGGGGTGCCGGAGGAGGATGCCCGCCTGGCCGCCGACGTGCTCGCCGCCGCCGACCTGCGCGGCATCGACACCCACGGCGTCACCCGGCTGCCGCAGTACGTGGAGATGTTCGAGCGGGGGCTGATCAACCCCCGCCCGCGGGTCCGCGTGGTCCGCGAGACGCCCTCCACCGCCACCGTGGACGGCGACAACGGGCTGGGGCTGGTGGTGGGCCCGCGCTCCGTCCGCATCGCCATGGACAAGGCGGACGCGGTGGGCTCCGGCTCGGTGGCCGTCAACAACAGCAACCACTTCGGCATCGGCGAGTACTACGCGCTCCAGGGGCTCCCGCGCGACACCATCGTGTGGGCCATGACCAATTCGCCGCCCCAGGTGGCCCCGCTCTGGGGCGCCGAGAAGATGCTGGGCACCAACCCCATGGCCATCGCCTTCCCCGGCGGCGAGGAGCCCGCGGTGGTGATCGACGTCACCACCAGCGCCATGGCCTTCGGCAAGGTGGAGCACGCCGCGCGCAAGGGCCAGAGCATCCCCGAGGGGTGCGCCGTGGACCGCGACGGGCGCATGACCACGGACCCGCGCGAGATGCTGGAGGGCGGCGCCCTCCTCCCCCTGGGCGGCGACTTCCAGCACGGCGGCCACAAGGGGTACTGCATGGCGACCATGATCGACATGCTCTCCGCGGTGCTGAGCGGCGCCAACTGGGGGCCGTACGGCCCTCCGTTCCCGGCCCACCTCCCGGCGCCGCCGCGCCACGTGGGGAAGGGGGTGGGGCACTTCTTCCTGGCGCTGCGCATCGACGCCTTCATCGACCCGGACGAGTTCAAGCGCCAGGTGGACGACTGGGTGCGCACCATGCGCGGCACCCGCCCGGCCGCGGGGACCCCGGGCGTGAGCATCCCCGGCGACCCCAACCGCCGCGCCGAGGAGGAGCGGCGCGTGGAGGGGGTGCCGGTGATCCTCCCGGTGGTGGAGCAGCTCCGCCGGCTCGCCGCAGCGGCGGGCGTCCCGTTCGACTGACCCCGCTCCGGCGGGTCCCGGCGCCGTTCCGCGGCGTTCCAAGGTCATTTATTTCGCGACACGAAGGCTTGCCATGTCGCGTGTTTGCGGGTACCTTGAGGCGAGCCCGCGGGTTTCGCGGGCCACTCTCCCCGCACCCCGGACCGAGCGTTCCCAATCGGCCATGGAGGAGCAGGCGCTCCCCCGGCCCCAACCCCGGCAGGCAGTGAGCAACACGTCTCCGAAGAGCACCGTCGTCGAATGGGAGAAGCCCGGGCCCCGGGCGCGCATCCGCCTCTTCTGCTTCCCGTACGCGGGGGGCGGCGCCGCGGTGTTCCGCGGCTGGGGCGCGCTGGCGCCGCCCGAGATCCACGTGGTGCCGGTGCACCTGCCGGGGCGCGGCAACCGCTTCACCGAGCCCGCGCTCACCCGCTGCGGGGCGCTGGTGGAGCAGCTCGCCGGCGAGCTGGAGCCGTACCTGGACGCGCCCTTCGCCTTCTTCGGGCACAGCATGGGCGCCATGCTCGCCTTCGAGCTCGCGCGGCGGCTGCGCGCCGGGGGCGGGCCGCTCCCCGAGCACCTGCTGGTGGCCGGACGCCGCGCGCCGCAGCGCCCCAGCGACAAGCGCAAGCTCCACGGCCTCCCCGAGGACGAGTTCCTCCTGGAGCTGCGCAGCCTGGACGGCACCCCCGACGAGATCCTGGAGCACCCCGAGCTGATGGAGCTGTTCTCGCCCATCCTCCGGGCCGACTTCGAGCTGTGCGAGACCTACGAGTTCCGGGAGGACGAGCCGCTGGACCTCCCCTTCTCCGTCTTCGGCGGGCTGGAGGACCCGGACGTGAGCCGCGACGACCTCATGGCCTGGAAGGAGCACACCCGCGGCCCCTTCAAGCTGCGCATGTTCCCGGGCGGCCACTTCTTCCTCAACGGGGCGCGCCAGCAGCTGGTGCACGCCCTGTCCGAAGACCTGATGCGCTTCGCGCTCCGCTGAGCCTCCCCACCCACCCGGAACCGGCGATGCAGCTACCCCCGGCGCTCCTCGAGAACTGGATGCGCTACTACTACTTCGACGTGGACGTCGACATCGGCAGCAGCGGCGTCGACGACTTCTCCATGGTCGACCTGCGCCGCCTGCTCGGGCTCACCGAGGCCGACTTCGACCGCGTCGTCTTCCACGACAGCATGTCGCTGGGCGGCGACGGGCTGCGCCGCGCCCTGGCCGACCGCTGGCTGGGCGGCGACGCCTCGCGCGCCATGGCGACGCACGGCTCCAGCGAGGCCAACTTCCTCATGGACCACGCCCTCCTCCGCCCGGGGGACGAGGTGGTGGTGCTGGACCCCTGCTACCCGCAGCTGTACGCCGTGGCGGAGGCGCTGGGGTGTACGCTCAAGCACTGGCGGCTGCGGCCGGAGAACGGCTTCGTGCCGGACGTGGAGGAGGGGGTGCGGCTGATCGGGCCGCGCACCCGCATGGTGGTGGTTAACTTCCCCCACAACCCCACCGGCGCCACCGTCACGCCCGCGGAGCAGGACGCGCTGATCGCCGCCTGCGACCGCGCCGGGGCGTACCTGGTGTGGGACAACGCCTTCCTGGAGCTCGTCTACGACGCGCCGCCGCTCCCGGAGCCGGTGCTCAAGTACGAGCGCGCCATCTCCACCGGCACCTTCTCCAAGTCGTACGGCCTCCCGGGGCTGCGGGTGGGGTGGTGCTTCGCCGCCCCGGAGATCCTGGAGCAGATGATCCGGGTGCGCGACTACGTCACGCTGCACCTGTCGCCGCTGGTGGAGATGATCGCCGAGCGCGCCGTGGACCGCGCCGACCGCCTGCTGGAGGAGCGGGTGGGGCTGGCCCGCCACAACCGCGGGGTGCTGGCGGGGTGGATGGAGGAGCACGCCGACCTGGTCTCGTGGGCGCCGCCCGCGGGCGGGGTGACCGCCTTCCCGCGGCTGGACGCCGTCCCCGACGTGGAGGCGTTCTGCCACGCGCTGGCGCGGGAGCAGCGGGTGCTCCTGGTGCCGGGCAACTGCTTCGGGCACCCGCAGCACGTCAGGCTGGGGTTCGGGCGGACCACGGCGGCGCTGGAGGAGGGCCTCTCGCGCCTCTCCCGCCAGCTGCGCGCCGTGGCGTCCAGCGCGGCCGAGCGCGGGCGCGAAGAGGAGGAGGGCGTGCTCCCTGGCGGCGTCCATCTGGTCTAGGGCGGCGCCGCGCCGGCGCCGGGCGGCCCGGCGCGCCCGGCCGAACACATACATCCAGACTCAAAAGAGAGGCTTTCAATGTCCAGGCTCGTGCTGCGCGCTGAAGAGGTGGACTCCATCCGGAGCCTGCTCCGGGAGCTCTCGTCCCGGTACCGGACGCCGGAAGACCCGCAGTTCCTCAAGGAGGCGGACGTCTACGCGCACGAGCTGCCGCGGCGGGTGAGGGCGGCCTTCCGCGAGTTCCGGCTGGTCGAGCCCAAGGGGGCGCTGCTCACCGTCTCCGGCTACCCGGTGGACCAGCACAAGATCGGCCGCACGCCCAAGCACTGGCGCGACAAGGACCCCGCCAACGACACGGTGCAGGAGGAGATGCTGCTGGTCCTGTTCGGCTCGCTGCTGGGCGACGTGATCGGCTGGTCCACGCAGCAGGACGGGCGCATCGTGCACGACATCTTCCCCATCCAGGGGCACGAGCACGAGCAGCTGGGGAGCGGGAGCGAGGAGCTGCTCACCTGGCACACCGAGGACGCCTTCCACCCGTACCGCGGCGACTACCTGGGGCTGATGTGCCTCCGCAACCCGGACGGCGTCCCCACCACCTTCGCCTCGCTGGAAAAGGTGAGGCTCACCCCGGAGCAGGCCCGCCTGCTCAGCGAGCCGCACTTCACCATCCGGCCCGACGAGTCGCACCTGGCCAAGAACCGCGGCCAGAAGAACGGCCACTCGCCCGAGGAGGAGGCGCTGCTCCAGCGGGCCTACGCCAAGATCGACCAGATGTGGAACTCGCCGGAGAAGATCCCCGTGTTCTCGGGCGGGACGGAGTCGCCCTACATCCGGCTGGACCCGTACTTCATGGACCCGGTCCGCGACAACGACGCGGCGCAGGGCGCGCTGGACGAGCTGATCCGCCAGGTGGACGAGGTGATCGAGGACCACCCCCTCGCGCCCGGCGACTTCATCTTCGTGGACAACTACAAGGCGGTACACGGCCGCAAGCCGTTCAAGGCGCACTACGACGGCACCGACCGCTGGCTGAAGCGGGTCAACATCACCCGTGACCTGCGCCGCTCGCGCGAGGCCCGGCTCACCCCGGACTCTCGCGTGATCCACTGAGCCCCGGGCCCCGGGAGACGCTCTCCCGGGCCGCGCCCCATCCGCCCTGAACTGGTCACACGATGAAGTTCCTCTTCGTGCTCCTCCGCAAGTCGCCGGTGCTGGTGGCCCTCGCCATCATCTCGGGCGTGGTGAGCGGCGCGAGCAACGCCGGGCTCCTGGCCCTGATCAACAAGGCGATCCACACCCCCAGCCCCTGGACGCACCGGGGCATGGTGTGGCAGTTCGTGGCGCTCTGCCTGGTCCTCCCCACGGCGCGCGCCCTGTCGTCGTACATCCTCAGCACGCTGGGGCAGAACACCGTCCTGGAGCTGCGCGCCAGGCTCACCCGGCGAATCCTGGCCGCGCCGCTCCTGCGGCTGGAGGAGATCGGCTCGCACCGCCTGCTCGCCGCGCTCACGCAGGACGTGAACACCATCGTGGTCGCCATGCAGGTGCTCCCCACCATGTTCGTCAACACCTCGGTGGTGGTGGGGTCGCTGGTGTACCTGGGGTGGCTCTCCGGGAAGGTGCTGGCGGTCGTGCTGTGCTTCCTGGTGGCGGGGGTGATCAGCTACCAGGTGCCCATGATGCGGGCCACCGCCTACCAGCGCCTGGCGCGCGAGCAGGGGGACGAGCTCTACGGCCACTTCCGCGCGATCACCCTGGGGTACAAGGAGCTCAAGATCCACTATCCCCGGCAGGACGGGATGATCCGCGCGCTGAACGCCACCGGCGGGCTCCTCAAGCGGCTGACGGTGATCGGGTCCACCATCTTCAGCGCGACCGCGGGGTGGGGACAGCTGCTCGTCTTCGCCATGATCGGCTGCGTCATCTTCGTGGTCCCCGCCTTCCAGGCGGTGGGCCTGGCGACGATGACCGGGTACGCGCTGATCCTGCTGTACATGATGGCTCCGATGGAGGTGCTGCTCGCCACCATCCCCGAGCTGGCGCGCGCCCAGGTGTCCTTCCGCAAGATCGACCAGCTGGGGCTGTCGCTGGACGACGCCCGCGGGCCGGCGCTGCGCCCGGTGGGCGACCCCGTCCCCGCGCAGCGCACGGACTGGGGGAGCCTGGAGCTGGTGGGCGTGACGCACGCCTACCACCGCGAGGGCGAGGAGGCGCCGTTCACGCTGGGGCCCATCGACCTGCGGGTGGAGCAGGGGGAGATGGTGTTCCTGGTGGGCGGCAACGGCAGCGGCAAGACCACGCTCGCCAAGCTCCTCCTGGGGCTGTACGTCCCGGAGGAGGGGGAGCTGCGGTTCGGCGGCCGCCCCGTCACCGACGCCAACCGCGCCGAGTACCTGCACCAGTTCGCGGCGGTGTTCTCGGACTTCCACCTGTTCGATTCGCTGCTGGGGCTGGAGTCGCCCGAGACCGACGCCCTGGCCGCGCGCTACCTGGACCGGCTGCACCTGTCGCACAAGGTGAGGGTGGAGGGCGGCAAGCTCTCCACCACCGCGCTCTCGCAGGGGCAGCGCAAGCGGCTCGCCCTGCTCACGGCGTACCTGGAGGACCGCCCCATCTACCTGTTCGACGAGTGGGCGGCGGACCAGGACCCGGTCTTCAAGGAGGTCTTCTACCTGGAGCTCCTCCCCGAGCTCAAGGCCCGCGGCAGGACGGTCATCGTCATCTCGCACGACGACCACTACTACGGCGTGGCCGACCGCATCGTGAAGCTGGACTACGGCCGGATCGAGTACGACGGCGGCCCGGAGGGATTCCAGTACCGTCCGGCGCCCGTGCCCCTCGCCACCGCGCAGGAAGCGTAGCCGTCCAAGAGTCCCGCCGCCCCGGCGGCACCCGACCGCGACGCGGGCCCACCGGGGTCCGCGCAACGAACAAGGAGGATGCACGTATGGCGATCGACCAGAGCGCGAGCGGGCTCGCGGCGGCCCGCACCGAGGCCCCCACGCCGGCGGGCGGACCCGCCGGCGCCGCCGGCGCGCGGCACGGAGCCCAGGGCGCCGCGGCCGCGCTGCCGCTCTCCCGCGAGGCCCGGCGGATCCGCGACGGCCTGGGGCTCCCCATGACCGCCCTGCCGGGGGTGGAGCGCGAGGAGCGCGCCTATCTCCACGACCACTCCGAGGCGCTCAACCGGATGATCGTGGGCGAGGCCTCGGAGGTGGGGATCTGGCGCTTCCTGCGCGAGCACCTGCCGGCGGCGGACTTCGAGGCCATCCGCGAGCGCGCCCGCGTCTCCTTCTCGCCGCTGTGGGACGCCGGCGAGCTGGAGATGCTGGAGGACAAGGGCCTCCGCGACCTGGAGGCGGAGTGGAAGGGCCGCATGGCGGCGCACCCCCGCTGGTCCGCGGCGTCGCAGGTGATCCGCGACCGCGGCGACTACGCGGCCATCTGGCGCGCCATCATGGGCGGCGACTTCGACCTGCGCGGCCGCGGGGCGGAGTACACGCGCGGCATGGCCAGCTTCCAGGCCAGCCGCTGGCTGGGGGCGCGTACGCTCCTGGACCTGCTGGGCGCGCGCGACGGCCGGCCCGGGATCTTCCTGGACGTGCTGGGCGGGGACGGCTACGTGTGGCGCCTGCTGGAGGCGGAGAAGGGCGTGGCCGACACGCGCCTGGTGATCGTGGAGGACGAGCGGCTGTTCTTCGCGGAGGGCGCGGAGCTCCCGGCCGCCACCCGCGCGCTGCTGGACCGCCTGGCCGCGGTGGACCCGCACGTGGCCGTGCTGGTGGTGCGCCCGGCGCGGGACGCCGGCGAGCGGGAGGAGTCGCGCGGCGAGGCCCGCTACGACGCGCGGCTGCTGGCCGCGCCCACGGGCGAGCCGGCGGTCTCGGGCCCGATCGCGCTCTCCGGGGCGGAGCTGCTGCACCTGGTGAACGCGGGCGAGGCGGCCTGGCTGGCGGCCTCCGACGCGCCGGGCGCGGGATCGGTGGCGGACCGCGCGGCGGAGTTCGTGGCGGCGGGGCGGGACGGGGAGGGCGGGGCGCTGATCGTCACCAACGACATCTCGCCGCACATGTTCTACCGGGCGGGGCTGTGGGGGCTCCCCACGCGCGAGGACGCCACGCAGCTGTCGCGCACCTTCCGCGAGAAGTCGCTGGACGGGGTGCTCTTCGCCTACGGCACGCACCACATCCTGGACATGTTCGACGCCACGCGCGAGGCGGGCGCCGTGATGAAGCCGGGAGGGGTGGTGGTGGTGCACGACTTCTTCGACGAGGGCCCGGCGGGGCAGTGGTTCCACCACGTGGTGGACAAGCACAGCAAGACGGGGCACGACATCCCGCACATCGGCCCGGTGCAGATGGCGGTGGTGCTCTTCGCGGCGGGCTTCCAGGACCTGGAACTGCACGAGACGCAGGACCCCTTCTTCTTCGCCTGCGACGGCGGCGAGGTCAAGGCCAGGGACCTGGCGCTCCACTACCTGCTGGGGATGTACGGGATGGAGCACAGCTTCAAGCACCGCATGGACCACTTCGAGGAGGTGGTGAAGACGGTGCTCACCTACCCCGAGGTGGACGAGACGCCGGTGTTCACGGAGGAGTTCGTGTATGTGCCGCGCCGCGCCGTGGTGGCCCGCGCGCGCAAGCCGGAGGGCGGCAGGCCCCGCTACTCGGCCGGCGACCTGGCGATGATCCGCACCATCACCGAGCTGTTCCGCCTGGAGCCGGACGAGGTGATGCGCCGGGCGGGCGCGCCCGAGGAGATCCGCAAGTACTGGTTCGGCGTGGACGGGATCCGCTGGGGCGTGTCGCGCGAGCGGCAGCAGGAGTGGCTGGACTGGGCCAGGACGGTGGTCTGACGGCCGTTCCGCCGGCCGCCGGATGAGAAAGTGCCGCCCCGGACCTCCTCGAGGTCCGGGGCGGCTCGCGTTGGGCTCACGCTGCCGCGGGGGCTACGGAGCGGGGCAGGGGATGCGCCGGGCGGCCACGGAGGTGCGCGTCTCGGGCGGTCCCGGACCGCCCAGGTCGTCGGTGTAGGCCTCCGCCTCCCCGCGCAGGTCCGCGCCGTCGCGCACGAGGTGCAGGTTGAAGCCCCCGAACTGGATGGGCACGCCCGCCCACACGGAGTCGCTCCCCACGGGGGTCCAGACCCGGAACGGGTTGCGGGCGGCAGATGTCCCGGGGAGTGCGTGCACCTCGTAGAACGGCCTGCGCGTCTCGCCTCCCGGTCTCCAGCCGGAGCGCTGCGTGCTCAGGCGGATCGCCGCGGGGAGATCCGCCGGCGAGTCGAGCCCGGAGTTCCTGATCTCGGGCCCCCAGGCTCCGTACTCCAGGGCGTAGCACCCCGCCAGCTCGGCGGCGGTCCGGGACGGTGGCGTGGAGCGGAGCGCCGGGGCGCAGCCGGCCGTCAGACACAGGAGGACCAGTGTGATTCGCACGGGAGGGGCGGGCGGGGGTGGATGCGGTGGGTCCGGCCGCAATCCGCGGCTTCGCGATCCCCGTCTGCGAGGGGTGCGGAGGGCGCGGCTCCGGACCGACAGCCGTCAGGATACGGCCTTGCGGGCGCGGAACGCCAGCCGCACGGGGGCCGGGGGATGATCTCCGTACCGGCGCAGCGCGCGGGCCCACACGCCGCTCCCGCAGCCCAGGTCCACGACCAGCCCCTCGCGGATGCCCGCCTGCCGGAGGAGCGCCAGGACGCCCGGGGCGGCGCCCTCCGCGAAGTCGCCGAAGCCGACGTGGTGGACGGAGGCGAGGTCTTCCCGGTAGGACGAGGCGTCCATGCGCGTGATCGTGAGCCAGCTGGCTGAACCGCCGCCGGGCCGAGGGTCAGCCAAGCCGCTCAGGGCGTTCCGCGCGTCTCACCGACCCGGCCGACCTCGTGGTCGCCGTAGAACGCGCCCAGCCCTTGGCCGCCCGCACTGAGCTGGTCGATCCGCAGGACGGCGATGCCCCCGGACGCGCGGAACCTGCCGCGAACGTCGTTCCAGCCGTCGTTGCACACGAACTCCAGCTGCCCGCTCCGGGTCCGCTCGGCCCGGGCCCGGCACCCGGCGGTCCGCCCGGGGGGATCCATCTGGATCCTGTACTCCACGTACGTGCCCGGCCCCCTGCGGGACACGTCCACGTCCACGAGGTGGAAGCCCGATCCCTCGCCCCAGCGGGATTCCGCCCGGTAGCGCCCGGTCTGCGGACCGTCCGCGGCCGCGCGGACGCCCACGTACGCGAGGCTCAGGAGAGCGATGCCGCCGAGCAGCCAGAGGGTCGGGTGCCGGAGCGAGCGCTTTCGCATGATGTGTGTGCTGGAAGGTAGCTGGGCTCGACGGGACTCGCCGGCGCGGTGAGGACGCAGTGGGGAGGATGCGCGGAAAAGGCGCGCGGCGCAATCCTGACGACGTGCCCCGCCGCCCGCGGGAAATTCGTCTTGGGGACCGCAGCCTACCCGCCACGCGGGGCTTGCCAGGCGGCCGGCGCGCTGCGACCTTGGTGCGCTTTCCTCTCCAAAATCCCCCGTTTCCTCCCCCATCTCCCCAATGAACCCTGCCGCCCCGCCCGCCGCGCTCGTGGAGCGCGTCCGCTTCGTCCAGCACAAGGGCAAGCGCATCCTGCTGATCGACTTCTCGCACCTGGAGCGGACCGAAGACATCCTGGAGGTCGTCCGCGCGGCCAGGGAGGTCGTCGCGAAGCAGCCCCCCGCCTCGCTGCGCACCCTGTCCAACGTGTACCGCGCGCGCTACACGCCGCCGGTGATGGACGCGATCAAGGAGCTGGCGGTGCACAACCGGCCCTACGTCACCGCGGCGGCCGTGGTGGGGATGGAGGGGCTGCACCGCATCCTGTTCCGCGCGGTGCTCATGTTCAGCCGCCGCAACATGGAGTCGTTCGACACCGTGGACGCCGCCCGCGACTGGCTCGCCACCCAGCCCTGACGGGGTCCTCGAAGTCTGGACTCAGGACCCCCCGCGCGGTGACGGGCTGGGCCGACGCGGAGCGCGCCGAACGGTGACGAATTCACCTTGGGCCTCGCGCTCCGCGAGGTCGCGGCGGATGGCCTGCAGGTCGTAGCCGAACCGGGCAGCATACTCGTCGCGGGCGCGCCGCACCTCCTCGATGATCGGATCTGTCCACGGTGGCTCAGCCATCGCGCAACTCCTCGCGTGAGGGATGTCGGCCCGAAGGGGCGAGACCCGGCGGGGCAGTTTCCGCCGGGGCTCGACTCCGTTGCAGACGGTCGTTTCGTCTGCTACGGAGCCGCAGCCCGACCCCGGCGCAGCCGGGGGCACGCCCGAACCCCGCCCTTCCGGAGCAGTTCAACCGCGACCGATCAGAAAACCCGCCCCTCCCAGTACGTCTCGATGCTGTCCGGCAGCTTGTTCAGGAAGTTGTAGCCGGTGAAGCTCTCCAGCCGGTCCACGGTGGTCTTGTAGTCCGTCCAGGGGCGCGTGGAGATGCCGGTGACGTTGGGCATGTCCACCGCGATCACCTGGATGCTGCTGGTGGACGTGACGCTGGAGAGCCCCAGGCCGTACGGCAGGACGACGGCGATCTTCCAGGTGTAGGTGGGGATCACCACCTTGCCCGCCCCGTTCAGCGTCCCCCGGTTCCCCGTGCCCCCGGCGATCACGTAGATCTCCTTGTTGCCGTTCTGCGCCAGGTCCTGGAGGTACTGCTCGAACTTGTACCAGGGGCCGCCGTTGAGGTCCTGGTACTGCGGCAGCACGTTGGTCATCAGGAACGTCTGCTTGTTGTCGTCGGACGACCAGGTGCGCTCCTCGCTGCGCGCCATGTGGCCGCGCGAGTAGCCGGAGCTGGTGTAGTCGGACGAGACCACGCGGTAGCACCCGGTGGGGAGCGTGCCGTCCGCGTAGAAGGTGGTGGAGCGCGGGGCGTCGCCGTAGTGGGTCTTGTTCAGGTTCCACGACACCCAGTTGGGCCCGCCCTCCGCGCAGTTGTGCGAGGCCGTGTAGGTGCGCTTGGAGAGGATCAGGTCGTTGCCGGAGTTGCCGTCGTACGGGGTGCCAAACTCCACGTGGCTGCGGTAGATGGCGCTGGGGTAGGTGTAGAAGGCGGGCGTCTCCGGCGCGGACGACGGGGCGGTGGGGACGGTGCCGTCCGGGGCGCAGGCGGCGAGGAGCAGGAGCAGGATGGCGAGTACGGCGGGGTACGGCCGGGACGACGACACGTCACGGGTGGGGTGCATGTTCGGCTCCTCGATGGGTGGTGGGGGCGCTGCGGAACGCGGCGGATAGTACCCGGCGCGCGAGGCGTGCGCGACCGCGGGAGCGTCACGTTTCGGCGACCGCGGCGAAACGGCCTTTTCCCGGGGGCGGCCGAGGGCGGGGACGGGCCGGTTGTGCCGGGGCAGGGCGCGCGATAGGATGCCCGCGTCCGTCCGGGGACTCCCCGGCCGATTCAGCGTGTAACCGGGGGATGCTCATGCGGATCGCGGTCATCGGCGCCGGCGGCGTCGGCGGGTACTTCGGCGGGCGGTTGGCCCGGGCGGGGTACGAGGTGGCCTTCGTCGCGCGCGGCGAGCACCTGCGGGCGATGCTGCAGGGCGGCCTGCGGGTGCGGAGCGTCGCGGGAGACTTCGTCGTCCACCCCGTCCGGGCGACGGACGACGCGGCGGAGGTGGGGCCGGTGGACGCCGTGCTGGTGGCGACCAAGACCTGGCAGGTGGAGGAGGCGTGCCGGGCCGCCGCGCCGCTGCTGGGGCCGGAGACCGTGGTGGTGACGCTCCAGAACGGGGTGGAGGCGCCCGCGCGGGCGGCGCAGATCGTCGGGCGGGAGCGCGTGCTCCCCGGCGTCGCGCGCATCTTCAGCCGGGTAGCGGAGCCCGGGCTCGTGGTCCACGCGGGCGGGCCGGCGTCCATCACCTTCGGCGAACCGGACGGGCCGCCCACGCCGCGGGTGCTGCGGCTGCGGGAGGCGCTGGCGGCGGCCGGCGTGGCGGTGGAGACCCCGGACGACGTGCAGGCGGACCTGTGGGCCAAGTTCCTGTTCGTGGTGCCCATGGGCGGCGTGGGGGCGCTGGCGCGCGCGCCGGTGGGCGTGCTGCGCGGAATGCCGGAGACGCGGCGGCTGCTGGAAGAGGCGATGGGGGAGATCCTGGAGGTGGCGCGGGCGCGCGGCGTCCGCCTTCCGGAGGACGTCGTGGCGCGGACGATGGGCTTCGTGGACGGGCAGCCGGCGGAGGGGACCACCTCGCTCCAGCGCGACGTCGCGGCGGGGCGGCCCTCGGAACTGGAGGCGTGGTGCGGGGCCGTGGTGAGGCTGGGCGCGGAGAGCGGCGTGCCGACTCCGCTGCACCGGGTGATGTACCACGCGCTGCTCCCGCTGGAGCGGCGGGCGCGGGGAGACGTGGAGTTCGCGGACGGCTGAACGGCGGGTTCGGGCGTGCCCCTCGCTGTCGCTCGGGTCGGGCTGCGCGCTGCGTAGGGAACGATACGACCGTTCCCAACGCAGCCGAGCCCCGCAAACTGCCGCGGGTCTCGGCCCTGCCGGGCGCGCATCCCTCACGCGGGTCCGCGCGGGCGTCCCCGCGGGCTTACGCCAGCTCGCCCCGCAGCTCGGTCAGCAGCACCAGCGCGTCCATCGGGGTCATGCGGTCGGGGTCCAGCGCGCGGATGCGCTCCGCGATCCGGCGCTCCGGCCCGTCCGCCGCCGGCGCGGGCGCCGGCGGGGCTGACGCCGCTGCGCGCTGCGCCTCGTCGGCGAGGTACACCTCCTCGGCCAGGTGCTCGATGACGCGGCTCTCGGCGGAGCGCGAGCCCTCCAGGGTGCGCAGGATCTCGCGGGCGCGGGCGATCACCGGCGCGGGGATCCCGGCCATGCGCGCCACCTCGATGCCGTAGGAGCGGTCGGCGCCGCCGGGCACCAGCCGGTGCAGGAAGAGGATGTGGTCGCCCTCCTCGCGCGCGGCCACGTTGAAGTTGACCACGCCGGGGAGCAGGTCGGCCAGCTCCGTCAGCTCGTGGTAGTGCGTGGCGAAGATGGTCCGGGCCTCCATCACGCCGTGCAGGTGCTCGGTGATGGCCCACGCCAGGCTTACCCCGTCCCAGGTCGCGGTGCCGCGCCCCACCTCGTCCATCAGCACCAGCGAGCGGCGGGTGCCGCCGTTGAGGATGGTGGCGCACTCGCTCGCCTCCACCATGAAGGTGCTCTGCCCGCGCACCAGGTTGTCGGAGGCGCCCACGCGGGTGAAGATGCGGTCGCTCACCCCCAGCGAGGCGTGGTCCGCGGGGACGAAGGCACCCACCTGCGCCAGCAGCTGCACCAGCCCCACCATCCGCAGCAGCGTGCTCTTGCCGGCCATGTTGGGGCCGGTGAGGATCATCACCCGCCCGTCCTCGTCCAGCACCACGTCGTTGGGGATGTAGCGGTCGCGCAGCATCATGGTCTCCACCACGGGGTGCCGCCCGCCGCGGATCTCCAGCCGGTAGCCGTCGTGGACCTCGGGGCGGACGTAGCCCCGCTTCACCGCGCACTCCGCGAAGCCCGCCAGCACGTCCAGCGTCGCCACGCGCACGGCGGCGTCCTGGAAGCGCTTCACCTGGGTGGCGAGCGCCTGCCGCAGCTCGCCGAAGAGGCGCGCCTCCACCTCGGCGATCCTTTCCTCGGCGCCCAGGATCTTGGCCTCCCACTGCTTCAGCTCGCCGGTGACGAAGCGCTCCAGGTTGGCGAGCGTCTGCTTGCGCTCGTACTCGCCGGGGACGCGGTCGGCGTGGGAGCGCGGCACCTCCAGGAAGTAGCCGAAGACGCGGTTGTAGCCCACCTTGAGCGAGCCGATGCCGCTCCGCTCGCGCTCCCGGGTCTGGAGGCGCGCCATGAAGTCGGTGCCGCCCTCGCGCAGCCCGCGCAGCTCGTCCAGCTCCGCGTCGAAGCCGGCGCGGATCACCCCGTCGCCCTCCGCGAAGGCGGCGGCCGGCGCGTCGGCCAGGGTGCGGTCGATGCGCTCCCGGACGTCCTCCAGCGGGTCCAGCGTGCGCAGCAGCTTGCGCAGCGGGCCGCCCCCGGCGCCCTCCTCCAGCCGGCGCAGCCGCGGCAGGCGGGCCAGCGAGTCGGCCAGGGCGCGCAGCTCGCGCGGGCCGATGCGCCCGGACGCCACCTTGCCGGCCAGGCGCTCCAGGTCGCGCACGTGCTCCAGCTCGCGGCGGATCCTCCCGCGCAGCTCGTTGTCGCCCGCCAGCTCGGCCACCGAGTCCTGCCGGGCGCGGATGCGGTCCAGCGCGGTCATGGGGCGCAGCAGCCAGCCGCGCAGCAGGCGCGCGCCCATGGGGGTGAGCGTCTCGTCCACCACGCCCAGCAGCGTCCCCTCGCCGGGCTTCATCCCCGGCTCGCGGCGCAGCGGCTCCGTCAGCTCCAGGTTGCGGCGGGTCATGTCGTCCAGCACCATGGCCTCGCCGGGGCGCTCCAGCCGCGGCGGGCGCAGGTTCATGGAAGCGCCGGGCTGCACCTCGCGCAGGTACGCCAGCAGCCCGCCCAGCGCGGAGACCAGCGCCTCGTCCCTGGCGCCGATGCCGAACCCCTCGGGCGACTGCACGCCGTAGCGGAAGCAGATCTCGTCCCAGGCGAAGCGCGCGTCGAACATCACCGGGGGGCGGCGGGTGACGCGCAGCCGCTCCAGCCCGGGGACGCCGTCGCCGTTCCACTCGGCCGGGAGCAGCAGCTCGGCGGGCTCGATGCGCGCCAGCTCCGATTCCAGCGTCTCCGCCGTGGCGGCGGCCACGATCACCTCGCCGGTGGTCACGTCCGCGGCGGCGAGCCCCAGCTGTCCGTGGCGGTCCTCCACCAGCGCGGCCAGGAAGTTGTTGCGGCGCTCGCGGAGCAGCCCGTCCGCGAAGACCACGCCGGGGGTGACCACCTCGGTCACCTCCCGCCGCACCGTCCCCTTCGCCTCGGCCGGGTCCTCCACCTGCTCGCACACGGCCACGCGGAAGCCCTCCCCGGCCAGCTTCTCCAGGTACTCGTCGCGCGACTTGGCGGGGACGCCGGCCATGGGGATGGCGCCGGGGCCGCCCTTGGAGGTGAGGGTGAGCCCCAGCACGCGCACGCCCACCGCGGCGTCCGGTCCCAGCAGCTCGTAGAAGTCCCCCACGCGGATCATCACCACCGCGTCCGGGTGCTTCCCTTTGGCCTCCTGCCACTGCTTCATCAGGGGGGTGCTCGCTCCCGACATCGCTTCTCCGCTGGGTTTTCCGGCCGTCCTGAGGGTGTCCACTTCTGTACACCGCACCCCTTTCGGGGATCACCCGAAGGGTGCGGTCCGGCCTGCTGGTACGGTGGATGCCGTACTCACACGCCCGGCGCCGCGGACCCACGAGCGCGGCCTCGACCACTCCAACGGGCAGGTGCTCATGTCGATCCGCAGATCTCCGGCTTTCGTGCTGCTGGGCCTTTTGCTCCTCGCCGCCGCGTGCGGCGAGACGGACGCCGCCAAGTCCTCGCCGCGCGACGCCGTGGGGATGGGCGAGGCGGAGGGGGCCGCCGCCGGGAACGCGGCGGGCGGCGGGGAGTCCGGGCAGGTGACGGAGTCGCTGGGGCCCGAGCAGGACGGGACGGCCGCCAACGACACCGTGCCGCACCGCCCGGAGGAGGCGATGCCGCAGCAGCCCTGATCCCGGGAGCGGTCCGGACCGGGACTCTCGCCAGCACGGTCCCGGCGTAGCATATTCTCCGGCGGGGACCCTGCACGGGGCCCCGCCGGCTTTCGCGTACGCGGGAGAGTGATTGAGCCCTGGGTCCCTGCACGAGTGCCTGCGCCGCTTCCCGGGGGCGGTGCTGGAGCTTTCGGCCGCCGGCGTGGTCCTCGGCTCCAACGGGCGCCTGGACGAGGCGGTGGGCGGCGACCTCGACGGGCGCCCGCTCGCGGACGTGCTCGAGGACACGTCGCGGGACAAGTGGAGGCGAATCCTTTCCGGCGCGGAGGACGGCGATCCCGACTCGACCTGGGAGCTGGTGTTCCAGACCCCCGGGTCCATGGAACTGCGAACCTTCCTGGTGGTCCGGGGAGAGGAGGGGCCCGGGAGGCGCTTCTGGCTGGTCGAGCACGCGCCGAGCCGCCGGTCCGAGCGCATCTACGACGAGATCTCGGCGCTGAACGCGGAGCTGGTCCACACCCAGCGGGAGCTCGCCCGCGAGCAGCGGCGGCTCACCGGCGCCCTGCGCGACGCGACGGCCGCCATCGCGGCGCGGGACGACGTGCTCGCCTTCGTGTCCCACGATCTGCGCAATCCCCTCCACACCATCCAGATGGCGGCGGACATCCTGGAGCTGCCCATCGCCGACGACCGCAAGGCGGTGCAGGTCCAGGTGATCAAGCGCGCAGCCCGGGCGATGGCACGCCTCATCGAGGACCTGCTCGCGGTGAGCGAGGTGGAGGCGGGCCGGCTCTCCCTGGAGCGCGAGCCGGTGCTGCTGGACGCCCTGTTCGAGGGCGTCTGCAGCCAGTTCGACTCCCTGGCCGGGCAGAAGCGCCTGCGGCTCCGGTGGATCGTCTCGCCGGAAGTGGCCGCCATCGAGGGCGACCCGCACCGCCTGGTGCAGGCGCTGTCCAACCTGGTGGGCAACGCCATCAAGTTCACCCGCGAGGAAGGTACGATCACCGTCGAGGCGGTGCGAGGGGAGGACGGGGTCGTGGTGTCGGTGGAAGACACCGGGATCGGGATCCCGGAGACCGAGATCCCCCACGTGTTCACGAGCTTCTGGCACGCGGGGAGGTCCAGGCGAGGGGGGGCTGGGCTGGGCCTGGCGATCGCCAAGGGGATCGTGGAGGCACACGGGGGCGGGATCCGGGTGGAGAGCGCCGTCGGCCTGGGAACGAGGTTCTCCTTCACGCTCCCGGTAGGCGGCCCGTCCGGGGAGCGCCCCGATGCCTCCCGAATGGACTCCGAAACGGACGTGAGCTGATTCGTGGTGCGGAACCCGTTCTCGGGCAAGCACTTGGGGTGTGATCGGGGTGTCGGGGAAGGGCAGCATACAACTTGACACGATTCGCCGAAGTGCGATATTGGAGGGCCCTGGTCCGGCCCGTTTAGGCCAGGCGCGGAGCGGGTTTTTCGGCGGGTGCACGGGGCCGCCGCCCGCGTCCCCGCTTCGGGCCCCGGGGGCTCACCGGCCCGGCGACCGTACCGAATCCGTCAGGGCGTGCGAGATCCCCCGTCGGCGGGAGGCTGAACGTTCCGCCCGGACCGACCCCCCACCCCCACGCGCTGCACGCATGAACGCTCCCCAACCCTCCGCCGGGCGCCCGGACCTGACCGCGGCCAAGAAGGCGCTCCTGGAGAAGAGGCTCCGGGGGCAGGCCGCCGGCGCGCCGCGCGCGGACGTGGTCACCCCGCGGGCGCGGCGCGACTTCCTCCCGCTCTCCTTCTCGCAGCAGCGCCTGTGGTTCCTGGAGCAGCTCCAGCCGGGGCTGGGCTTCAACCACATCCACGCGGCCATCCGCGTGCGGGGCGACCTGGACGTGCCGGCGCTCCGCCGCACCCTCACGGAGATCCTTCGGCGTCACGAATCGCTCCGCACCAACTTCACGGTGGTGGACGGGGCGCCCGCGCAGACGGTGGCGGCGCCCTTCGAGTTCGCGCTCCCGGAGACCGACCTGCGCCACGTCCCCGCCGCGGAGGTCAACGCGGAGGTGCACCGGCGCGCGATGGAGGAGGCCAACCTCCCCTTCGACTTGGAGCGCGACCCGCTCTTCCGCGGGCAGCTCCTGGTGCTGGGCCCCGGCGACCACGCCCTGTTCCTGACGATGCACCACGTCATCAGCGACGGGTGGAGCATCGGGGTGATGATCCAGGAACTGGCGACGCTGTACGAGGCGTTCCGCGAGGGGCGGCCCTCGCCGCTCCCGGAGCTGGCGCTCCAGTACCCGGACTACGCGGCCTGGCAGCGCGAGTACCTGTCGGGCGCCGTGCTGGAGCGGCAGCTGGGCTTCTGGAGCGAAACGCTGCGGAACGCCCCCGCGCTGGAGCTGCGCACCGACCGCCCGCGCCCCGCCGTGCAGACCTTCCGCGGCGAGTCGCTCTGGTTCACGGTGCCCGCCGCGCAGACCGGGGCGCTGCACGAGCTGGCCAACCGGATGGGCGCCACGCTGTTCATGGTGGGGCTGGCCGCCTTCCAGGCGCTGCTGGCGCGCTGGAGCGGGCAGGAGGACGTGGTGGTGGGCTCGCCCATCGCCAACCGCACGCGGCGCGAGATCGAGCCGCTGGTGGGGTTCTTCGTGAACACGCTGGTGCTGCGCGGCGACCTGTCCGGGGATCCCACCTTCCGCGAGCTGGTGGCGCGCACCCGCGAGGCGGCGCTGGGGGCCTACGCGCACCAGGACCTCCCCTTCGAGAAGCTGGTGGACGAGGTGCAGCCGGAGCGCGACCTCAGCCGCAACCCGCTCTTCCAGGTGATGTTCGCGCTGCAGAACGCGCCCGGGAGCGAGCTGGAGCTGCCGGGGCTGCGCCTGGCGTGGGAGCCGCCCAAGAGCGGCACCTCCAAGTTCGACGTGATGCTGTGGGCGCAGGAGCGCGGCGGCGAGCTGGACGCCTGCTTCGAGTACAACACCGACCTGTTCGACGCGCCCACCATCCACCGGATGGAGCGGCACTACCGGCGCGTGCTGGACGCCGTGATCGCCGACCCGGACGTGCGCCTCTCCGACCTGCCGCTCATGGACGACGAGGAGCGCGAGCTGCTCGCCGCCTGGAACGAGACCGCGGAGACGTTCGACGCGGCGGGGGAGACGCTGCACGGCCTGGTGGAGGCGCAGGCCCGCCGCACGCCCGACGCCCCCGCGGTGGCCTTCGAGGGCCGCACCCTCACCTACGCCGAGCTGGACGCCCGCGCCGACGCGCTCGCCGCGTCGCTGCGAGGGCGCGGCGTGGGCCCGGAGACCCGCGTGGGCGTGTGCATGGAGCGCTCCGCCGAGCTGGTGGTGGCCCTGCTGGGCGTGCTCAAGGCCGGCGCCGCCTACGTCCCGCTGGACCCGTCCTACCCCGCCGAGCGCCTTGCCTACATGGCCGCCGACGCCGCGCTCCCGGTGCTGCTCATGCAGGAGGAGCTGCGCGGCCGCGTGCCGGGCTTCGCGGGCGAGGTGGTCGTCGTCGGGGCGGACGCCGGGGCCGCGGACGCACTTTCGCACTCCCGCACTCCCGCACTTTCGCACTCGCCGTCCGCCGACTCCCTCGCCTACGTCATCTACACCTCCGGCTCCACCGGCCAGCCCAAGGGCGCGATGAACGCGCACCGGGGCATCGTCAACCGCCTGCTCTGGATGCAGCGGGAGTACGGGCTCGCGGCGGACGACGTGGTGCTGCAGAAGACGCCGTTCTCGTTCGACGTGTCGGTGTGGGAGTTCTTCTGGCCGCTGGTGGCGGGCGCGAAGCTGGTGCTCGCCCGGCCGGAGGGGCACCGGGACCCGCACTACCTGTCGGAGCTGATCGAGGAGCAGGGCGTCACCACGCTGCACTTCGTCCCCTCCATGCTCCAGGCGTTCCTGGACGCGGGGGAGCCGTGGCGCTGCGGCAGCGTGCGGCGGGTGGTGTGCAGCGGCGAGGCGCTGGGCGCCGAGGTGCGGGACCGCTTCTTCGAGCGGCTCCCCCACGCGGAGCTCCACAACCTGTACGGGCCCACCGAGGCGGCGGTGGACGTCACCTTCCACGCCTGCGAGCGCGGCCGGCCCACGGTCCCCATCGGGCGGCCCGTCGCCAACACGCGCATCCACGTGCTGGACGGCGGCCTGCGGCAGTCGCCGGTGGGCGTGCCGGGGGAGCTGTACATCGGCGGGGTGCAGGTGGGGCGCGGCTACCACGGGCGGCCGGGGCTCACGGCCGAGCGGTTCGTCCCGGACCCGTTCGCGGCGGAGCCGGGGGCGCGCATGTACCGCACGGGAGACCGGGCGCGCTGGCTGGCCACGGGCGAGGTGGAGTACCTGGGGCGGCTGGACGAGCAGGTCAAGGTGAGGGGGCACCGCATCGAGCTGGGCGAGATCGAGTCGGCGCTGCTGCGGCAGCCGGGGGTGCGCGAGGCGGTGGCCGCCGCGCGGGAGGACGCCCCGGGGCACGCGCGGCTGGTGGCGTACGTGGTGGCGGACGAGGCCGCCGGGGCGACGCCGGCGGGGCTGCGCCTGCGCCTCAAGGAGGAGCTGCCGGAGTACATGGTCCCCGCGGCCGTGGTGCTGCTGGACGCGCTCCCCGTCACCCCCAACGGCAAGCTGGACCGCGCCGCGCTCCCCGCGCCGGAGTGGACCCGCGCCGAGGAGGGGCCGACCGTGGCCCCGCGCGACGAGGTGGAGGCGACGCTGGCCGGGATCTGGTGCGGCGTGCTCCGGCTGGACCGGGTGGGCGTTCACGACAACTTCTTCGAGCTGGGCGGCGACAGCATCCTCAGCATCCAGGTGATCTCGCGGGCGGCGCAGGCCGGCATCCGCATCACCCCCCGGCAGGTGTTCCAGCACCCCACCGTCGCCGAGCTGGCCGCCGTGGCGGACACGGCCGCCGCGGTGCAGGCCGAGCAGGGCGAGGTCACGGGCGAGGCCCCGCTGACCCCGGTGCAGCGCTGGCTCCTGGAGCTGCCGCTGCCGGAGCCGCACCACTGGAACCAGGCGCTGCTGCTGGAGGTGGTCCGTCCGCTGGAGCCCGCAGTGCTGCGGCGCGCCGTGGCCGCGCTGCTGCGGCACCACGACGCGCTGCGGCTGCGCTTCGCGCGCGGTGCCGACGGCGAGTGGAGGCAGGAGTGCGCGCCGATGGGGGCCGAGGTGCCGTTCGAGCACGTGGACCAGTCGGCCGTGCCTGCGGCGGAGCGCGAGGCGGAGACGGAGCGGACCGCGGCGCGGGCGCAGGCGAGCCTGGAGCTGGAGCGCGGGCCGCTGCTGCGGGCCGTGTACTTCGGGCGGGGCGGGGAGCCGGGGCGGCTGCTGCTCGTCGTCCACCACCTGGCCGTGGACGGCGTCTCCTGGGGCGTGCTGGTGGAGGACCTGGAGCGGGCCTGCGCGCAGCTGGCCCGCGGCGAGCCGGCGCGCTTTCCGGCCAAGACCACCTCGTTCCGGCAGTGGGCGGAGCGGCTGGCGGAGCACGCCCGCACCCCCGCGGCCGAGGCGGAGATGGAGCACTGGCTCGCCGCCGCGGCCGCCCCGGCGGCGCGCCTCCCGACCGACTTCCCCGGCGGCGACAACACCGAGGCGCACGCGCGGGTCGCCCGGGTGGAGCTGACGGAGGAGGAGACGCACGCGCTGGTTCACGAGGTCCCGGCGGCGTACCGCACCCAGGTGGCCGACGTGCTGCTGGCGGCCTACGCGCGGGCGGTGGGCGCGTGGACCGGGGAGCGGGCGGTGCGCGTGGAGCTGGAGGGGCACGGGCGCGAGCCGCTGTTCGAGGACGTGGACCTGTCGCGCACCGTGGGCTGGTTCACCTCCGTATTCCCCGTGGCGCTGGACGCCGGCGACGGGCCCTCGCCCGGCGACGCGCTCAAGGCGGTCAAGGAGCAGCTGCGCGCGGTTCCGGGGAAGGGGATCGGCTACGGGCTGCTCCGCTACCTGGGGCGCGACGAGGTCCGCGGCGCCCTGGCCGCGCTGCCCCCGGCGGAGGCGAGCTTCAACTACCTGGGGCAGCTGGACGCGCTGCTCCCCGGCGCGGCGCTCTTCCGCCCGGTGGACGAGCCGATGGGCGCGGCGCACGCGGCGTCGTCGGCCCGCCGCTACCTGCTGGAGGTCAACGCCGGCATCCAGGGCGGGCGGCTGCACGCGGGGTGGACCTACTCGGAGCGGGTCCACCGCCCGGAGACGGTGCGGGCGCTGGCGGAGAGCTGGCTGGCGTCGCTGCGCGAGCTGATCGCCCACTGCCGCGCCCCCGAGGAGGCGGTCTACACGCCGTCGGACTTCCCGGAGGCGGAGCTGAGCCAGGACGAGCTGGACGACCTGATCGCCGACTTCATCTCGCTGAACGAACAGGCCTGAACAAGACGATGGACCGCAGCGCGATCGAGGCGATCTACCCGCTCTCCCCCCTCCAGCAGGGGATGCTCTTCCACACGCTGTACGCGCCCTCGTCGGGCACGTACTTCGAGCAGTTCGCCTTCACCCTGCGCGGCGACCTGGACGAGGCCGCCTGGACGGCGGCGTGGGACCGGGTGGTGGAGCGCCACGCGGTGCTGCGCACGGCGTTCGCCTGGGAGAAGCGCGAGAAGCCGCTGCAGATCGTCTCGCGGGCGGCGAAGGCGGCGTGGGACCGGCAGGACTGGCGCGGCATGCCCGGGGCCGGGCGGCGGGAGCGCCTGGACGCGTGGCTGCGCGAGGACCGCGAGCGCGGCTTCGAGCTGGCGCGCGCGCCGCTGATGCGGCTGGCGCTGCTGCGCGTGGCCGACGACGCGTGGGAGTTCGTGTGGAGCCACCACCACCTGCTGCTGGACGGCTGGTCGGTGGGGCTGGTGCTGGGCGAGGTGTTCGAGCTGTACGAGGCGTTCCGCGCGGGGGAGAAGATCGCCCTTCCCACTCCGCGCCCCTTCCGTGAGTACGTGGCCTGGCTGGGGCGGCGCGACCCGGCCGCCGCGGAGGCGTTCTGGCGCACGGAGCTGCGCGGCTTCCGCGCGCCCACGCCGCTGGGAATCGACCGGGGGGCGCGGCCCGGCGGGGCGGGCGGGTACGGCGAGGCGCGGCTGGACCTGTCGCCGGAGACCACGGCGAAGCTGGCGGAGCTGGCCCGCCGCTACCACCTGACGCCGGGCACGGTGGTGCAGGGGGCATGGGCGCTGCTCCTGTCGCGCTACTCGGGCGCGGACGACGTGGTGTTCGGCGCGACGGTGTCCGGGCGCCCGCCGGAGCTCCCCGGCGTGGACCGCATGGTGGGCCTCTTCATCAACGCGGTGCCGGTGCGCGCCCGCGTCCCCGCCGACGCCGTGCTGGCCCCCTGGCTCCAGGAGCTGCAGGCCCGCCAGGCGGAGGCGCGGGAGCACGAGCACGCGCCGCTCACCGACGTGCGCGCCTGGAGCGAGCTGCCGGCCGGCGAGCCGCTCTTCGACAGCCTGCTGATCTTCGAGAACATGCCCATGGACGTCTCCGACTCGGAGCGGCGGGGCGGGATCGAGATCGCGGGCTTCCGGGCGTTCGAGCGCACCAACTACCCGCTGACGCTGGTGGCGGCCCCCGGGGAGGGGCTGGTGCTGCGCGCCATGTACGACGCCGACCGGCTGGACGGCGGCGCCGTGCGCGCCCTGCTGGGCCACCTGCGCACGCTGCTGGAGGCGGCCGCCCGCGACCCCGAGGCCCGCCTGGGCGACCTGCCGCTGCTGGACGCGGAGGAGCGCCGCCGCGAGCTGGAGGCGTGGAACGCCACCGCCGCGGACTTCCCGCGCGGCGAGCGGATCCACGACCGCTTCGAGGCCGTGGTCCGGCGCGCGCCGGACGCGGTGGCGCTGACCTTCCGCGGCGAGTCGCTTACCTACGCCGCGCTGGACCGCCGCGCGGACGCCCTGGCGCGCCGGCTGGCCGCCCTGGGCGTGGGGCCGGAGTCGCGGGTGGCGGTGTGCCTGGAGCGCGGCCCGGAGATGGTGGTCGCGCTGCTCGGCGTGCTCAAGGCCGGCGGCGCGTACGTCCCCGTGGACCCGGCGTACCCGACCGAGCGCGTGGCGTACGTGCTGGAGGACGCGGGCGTGGCGGCGGTGGTGACGGAGTCCGCCCTCGCGGCGAGGCTGCCGACGGGCGGGGCGGAAATCGTCTGCGTCGACGAGACCCCCCTCCCCCCGACCCCCTCCCCCGCAAGGGGGGAGGGGGAGAACGACGGGGCGCGCTTCGTCTGCCCGGCGACGGCGGAGAACGCGGCGTACGTCATCTACACGTCGGGCTCCACGGGGAAGCCAAAGGGCGTGGCGGTGCCGCACCGGGCGGCGGTCAACTTCCTGGACTCCATGCGCGCGCGGCCGGGGCTGGCGGCGGACGACGTGCTGCTGGCGGTGACCACGCTGTCGTTCGACATCGCGGGGCTGGAGCTGTTCCTGCCGCTCACCACGGGCGCGCGCGTCGCGCTGGCGGACCGCGAGACGGCGGGGGACGGGGCGCTGCTGCGCGACGCGCTGGCGGCGACGGGCGCGACGGCGATGCAGGCGACGCCGGCGACCTGGCGGATGCTGCTGGAGGCGGGGTGGACGGGCTCGCCGGGGCTCAAGGCGCTGTGCGGCGGCGAGGCGCTGCCGCGCGAGCTGGCGGAGCGGCTGCTCCCCGCGGTCGGCGAGCTGTGGAACCTGTACGGGCCCACGGAAACGACCATCTGGTCCACCGTGGAGCGCGTCGGGCCGGGGGAGGGGCCGGTCTCCATCGGGCGGCCGATCGCCAACACGCGCGTGTACCTGCTGGACCGCGGGGTGGAGCCGGTGCCGGCGGGGATCGCGGGCGAGGCGTACATCGGCGGGGAGGGGGTGGCGCGGGGGTACCTGGGGCGGCCGGAGCTGACGGCGGAGCGGTTCGTCCCGGACCCGTTCGCGGCGGAGCCCGGGGCGCGCATGTACCGCACCGGCGACCTGGCGCGGCGCCGGCCGGACGGCGCGCTGGAGTACCTTGGCCGCACGGACAGCCAGGTCAAGGTGCGCGGCTTCCGCATCGAGCTGGGGGAGATCGAGGCGGCGCTGGCGCTCCACCCCGAGGTGGGCGAGGCGGCGGTGGTGGCGCGGGAGGACGCGTCCGGGCACGCGCGGCTGGTGGCGTACCTGGCCGGCGCCGCCGTCCCGGCCGGGCTGCGCGAGTTCCTGCGCGGGCGGCTCCCGGAGCACATGGTGCCCTCGGCCCTGGTGGCGCTGGACGCCTTCCCCCGCACCCCCAACGGCAAGACGGACCGGCGCGCGCTGGCGGCGCTGGAGGTGGCCGCGGGGGGCGCGCGGGACGCCTACGTGGCGCCGCGCACCCCGGAGGAGGAGATCGTCGCCCGCGCCTGGAGCGCGGTGCTGGGGGTGGAGCGGGTGGGGGCGCGCGACGGCTTCTTCGAGCTGGGCGGCCACTCGCTGCTGGCCATGCAGGTGGTGTCGCGCGTGCGCGCGGCGCTGGGCGTGGAGGTGCCGCTGCGGGCCGTGTTCGACGCGCCGCGGCTGGACGCCTTCGCGGAGCGCGTGCGCCGCGCCCGCGCGGGCGACGCGGACGTGCCGCCGCCGCTGGCGCGCGCGCCGCGCGACCGCCCGCTCCCGCTCTCCTTCGCGCAGGAGCGGCTCTGGTTCCTGGAGCAGCTGGACCCGGGCGGCGCCGCGTACGTCATGGCGGGCGCGCTCCGCCTGGCCGGCGCCCTGGACGCGGCGGCGCTGGAGTGGAGCCTGGGCGAGGTCGTGCGCCGCCACGAGGCGCTGCGCACCACGTTCCGCACGGTGGACGGCGTCGCCACGCAGGTGGTGGCGGAGGCGGGCGCGTGGACGCTCCCCGTGGAGGACCTGTCCGCGCTCCCGGAGGACGAGCGCGAGGCGGAGGCGCGGCGCAGGGTGGGGGAGGAGACGTCGCGCGGCTTCGACCTGGAGCGCGGGCCGCTCTTCCGGGCGCTGCTGCTGCGCCTCTCGGGCGAGGAGCACGTGCTCGCGGTCGCCATGCACCACGCCGTCTCGGACGAGTGGTCGGTGGGGGTGCTGGTGAGGGAGATGTCGGCGCTGTACGCGGCGCGCCTCCGCGGCGAGGACGCGGCGCTCCCCGGCCTCCCGGTGCAGTACGCGGACTTCGCGGCCTGGCAGCGCGAGTGGCTGCGCGGCGAGGCGCTGGAGCGGCAGCTCGCCTTCTGGCGCGGGCGCCTCGCCGACGCCCCGCGCGCCATCGACCTCCCCACCGACCGCCCCCGCCCGCCGGTGTGGAGCGGCCGCGGCGCGCTGCACGCCTTCGCTCTCTCCGCGGCGGTGGCGGAGCGGGTGGACGCGCTGGCGCGGGAGCGCGGCGCGACGCCGTTCATGGTGCTGCTCGCCGCCTTCCAGCTGCTGCTGGCCCGCTGGTCCGGGCAGGAGACCGTGGTCGTGGGCACGCCGACGGCGAGCCGGCAGCGCGAGGAGACGGAGGGGCTGATCGGCTTCTTCGTCAACATGCTGGCCCTGCGCGCCGACGTGCGCGGCGACGCCGGCTTCGCGGAGCTGCTGGGGGAGGTGCGCGAGACGGCGCTGGACGCCTGGGCGCACCAGGACCTCCCCTTCGAGCGGCTGGTGGACGAGCTGCACCCGGAGCGCGACCGCAGCCGCACGCCGGTGTTCCAGGTCGCGTTCGTGATGCAGAACGTGCCCACGGCGGCGGCGCGGCTCCCGGGGCTCGCCGTCGCCGCGCAGGAGGGGGTGGAGCGCCGGACCGCCAAGTTCGACCTGACGCTGGAGCTGGCCCCGGAGGGCGACGGGCTGCGCGCGTCCGTCGAGTACGCCACCGACCTGTTCGACGCGGCCACCGTGGCGCGGCTGGCGGAGCACTTCGGCCTGCTGCTGGACGCCGCCCTCGCCACGCCGGAGACGCCGGTCGCCGATCTCCCGCTGCTCACGGACGCGGAGCGGGCGCAGCTCGCCGCCTGGAACGACACGGCGGAGGGATTCGACGGGGCGGGGGAGACGCTGCACGCGCTGATCGGGGCGCAGGCCGCCCGCACGCCGGACGCCGTGGCCGTCGCGTTCGAGGGCGAGACGCTGACCTTTTCCGAGCTGGAGGCGCGGGCGGACGCACTCGCCGCGACGCTGCGGACCCTGGGCGTCGGCCCGGAGTCGCGCGTGGGCGTGTGCATGGAGCGCTCGACGGAGCTGGTGGTGGCGCTCCTCGGCGTGCTCAGGGCGGGCGGGGCATACGTGCCGCTGGACCCCGGCTACCCGGCGGAGCGCCTGGCGTACATGCTCGCCGACGCGGCGGTGCCGGTGCTGCTGACGCAGGAGCGGCTGCGGGACCGGCTGCCGGAGTTCGGGGGCGAGGTCGTGGTGGTGGCCCCCTCTCCCCCCGGCCCCCTCTCCCCCGCAAGCGGGGGCAAGGGGGAGCACGACACGGCAACCCCCCTCCCCCCGGCCCCCTCCCCCGCAAGGGGGGAGGGGGAGAACGACACGTCGGTTTCCGAGGGTCAGGAAGTCCTCCCCCAGAATTGGGGGTGGGTGGCGAGCCTAAGCGAGCCGGGTGGGGGCCTCCCCGCCGACGCCAGCCCCGTACCTGCCGCCGCAGGTGCAGTTCTCCCCTCTCCCCTTGTGGGAGAGGGGCCGGGGGTGAGGGGTGCGGACG
>JBFMFL010000569.1:0-2242 GCA_040752145.1 Gemmatimonadota bacterium | reverse complement strand
GGTCGCGCGGCGTGGGGCCGGAGGTCCCCGTCGCCCTGTTCCTGGACCGCTCGGCGGAGCTGGCCGTGGCGCTCCTGGCCGTGCTCCGGGCCGGCGGCGCGTTCGTGCCGGTGGACCCGGAGTACCCGCGCGAGCGGGTGGAGTACCTGCTCGCCGACAGCGGCGCCCGCGTGGTGGTCACCCGCTCCGACCTGGCCGCCGCGCTCCCGGAGGGCGCCGCGGAGGTGCTGTGCGTGGACGACGCCGGGGACCCCGGCGAGGCCGCCGCGCCCCCCCGGATCGGCTCCGACACGCTCGCCTACCTGGTCTACACCTCCGGCTCCACGGGGCGCCCCAAGGCGGCCATGGTCTCGCACCGCTCGCTGGTCTGCTACGCGGAGGCCATGCGCGGGCGGATGGGGCTGGTCCCCAGCGACCGGGTGCTGCAGTTCGCCTCGCCCGCCTTCGACGTGATGGTCGAGGAGGTCTTCCCGGCCTGGCTGAGCGGCGCGTGCGTGGTCTTCCCCGCGGGCGGCCTGCCGGGGACGCCGCGCGAGTTCACGGAACTGCTGGCGGAGCAGCGGGTCAGCGTGGTGGAGCTGCCCACGGCCTTCTGGCACGAGTGGGTGCGGGAGACCGCCGCGGAGGGGGCCGCCCTCCCGGACAGCCTGCGCCTGGTGCTGGTGGGCGGCGAGCGGGTGCTCGCCGAGCGGCTGCGGCAGTGGGCCGCGCTGCGCAGGCCGCTGCTGCACGTCTTCGGGCTGACGGAGACCACGGTCACCTCCACGACGCTGCTCCTGGAGGCGGGTGAGGACGGCTCGCGCTGGTCCAACCTCCCCGTCGGGACCCCGCTGCCCAACGCCGAGGCGTACGTGCTGGACGCCGAGCGCGAGCCGGTGGGGGAGGGCGTCCCCGGGGAGCTGTACGTGGGCGGCGAGGCGGTGGCGCGCGGGTACCGGGCCCGCCCGGAGCTGACGGCCGAGCGCTACGTGCCCCACCCGTTCGCCGCGGAGGCGGGCGCGCGGCTGTACCGCACCGGCGACCGGGTGCGCCGGCTCGCCGACGGCGGGCTGGAGTTCCTGGGCCGCATGGACAGCCAGGTCAAGATCCGCGGCTACCGGATCGAGCCGGGCGAGGTCGAGGCCGCCCTCTGCGCGCACCCGGCGGTCCGCGAGGCCGCCGTGGTGGTGCGCCCGGACCGCCGCGGCGAGGCCGCGCTGGTGGGGTACGCGTCCGCCGGGGCGGGGGCGGAGCTCGGGGCGGCGGAGCTGCGCGGCTGGCTGCGGGACCGCCTCCCGGAGCACATGGTGCCGGGGGCGCTGGTGGTGCTGGAGAGCCTTCCGCTCACCCCCAACGGCAAGACCGACCGCCGGGCGCTCCCGGCCCCGGAGCTCCCCGCGGAAGCGGAGTACGTGGCCCCGCGCAGCGTCGTGGAGGAGACGCTGTGCGCCATCTGGGCGGAGGTGCTGCAGGTGGAGCGCGTGGGCGTGGAGGACAACTTCTTCTTGGTGGGCGGGCACTCGCTGCTGGCCATGCAGGTGGCCTCGCGCGCCCAGGAGGCGTTCGGGGTGCCCGTGTCGCTGCGGGACCTGTTCGAGACCCCCACCGTGGCGGGGCTCGCCGACGCCGTGGAGCTCCAGGTGCTCCTCTCCCTCGACGACGCGGACGTCGCCGAGAGCCTGCCGGAGCTGGCGGGCGGGGCGGAGCCGGATGGGCAGGGCGGGTCTTGAGAGGCGGCGGCAACTCCAATGAGGACGGCTGGATGAGCGAACAGAGGGCCGGCGGGGGGTCGGGTCTGCGGGACCGGCTGACCCCCGCCCAGAAAGAAAAGCTCCTGCAGGACGTCCTGCGGAAGCGGGCCGCCTCCACGGCCGACGAGCGGATCCCGCGCCGGAGCCCCGGCGGTCCGCCGCCGCCCCTGTCGTTCGCGCAGCAGCGGCTCTGGCTGGTGGACCGGATGGAGCCGGGGAGCCCCGCCTACAACCTGGCCTACGCGCTGCGGCTGCGCGGCGCGCTGGACGTGGACGCCCTGCGGCGGAGCCTGGACGCGCTGGTGCGGCGGCACGAGACGCTGCGCACCACGCTGGAGGAGCGCGGCGGCGTGCCGGTGCAGGTGATCCACCCGCCGGCCCCCGCCGCGCTGGAGGTGGTCCGGGTCTCCGGCGAGGCGGAGGCGGCGCGCCTGGCGGCGGAGGAGGCGGCGCGCCCCTTCGACCTGGCGGCGGGCCCGCTGCTGCGCTGCACGCTGCTGCGCCTGGCCGCC
>JBFMFL010000568.1:0-2281 GCA_040752145.1 Gemmatimonadota bacterium | reverse complement strand
GCGCTCCCCGCGAGGCCGCCCAGGGCCACGCCCGCGCCGAGCTGGGCGGCGGCCCGGGCGAAGACGCTCGCCAGGACGTGGCGCGGCCGGGCGCCGAGCGCGGCGCGGATGCCGATCTCCTTGCGGCGCCGGGTGACGGTGAAGGAGACCAGCGCGTGGATGCCGGCCGCCGAGAGGAGGACCACGCTGAGCGCCACGGCGAGGAAGGCGGCGGTGGACTGGCGCCGGGTCCGCTCCTCGTCGGCCCTGCGCTCCGCCAGCGGGCGGACCTCTCCCAGCCGCAGCGCCGGGTCCACCGCCGCGGCGATCCCGCGCAGGCGGCCGGCGAGGCTCTCCGGGGCGATCCCCCGCGTCCGCACCACCAGCGTGGCGGGGTCCAGCCGACCCGGCGCGGCGGCGTGGTAGAGGGTGGGAACGCCCTGCCAGGCGTAGGGGAGCTCCACCGGGAAGTCGTCCACCACGCCGACGATCTCGTACCAGCCCCCCTTCTCCACCCCGCCCGGGAGGACGTCGCCGCGGGCGTCGGGGTAGCGGAGCCGCCGGCCGAGGGCGTCGCCGCCGCCCAGGAAGTGCTCGACGAAGCTGCGGTTCACCACCACCGCGGTCGCGAGGCCGGCCACGTCCGTCCGCCGGAAGGTGCGTCCCGCCAGGAGGGTGGCGCCGTACACCTCGAAGGCCCCGGGGTCGGCCTGGAGGAAGCGCGTGCCGTGCCGCGAGGGCGCCGCGCCGGGCCGCGGGCCCTCGATCTCGACGGTGCCGCCGGACAGCCGGGACACGTAGGCGACGCCGGCCGCCCCGGGCTCGGCCTCCAGGCGCGACGCCAGCTCGCGCTGGCGGTCGGCGAGGCGGGCAGCGAACTCACGCGCGTAGCTCTCCGCCTGCCCGCCGGGCGGGGTCTCGCGGTCGAGCCCCAGGTCGGCGGTGAGGAGGCCGCTCGCGTCGAAGTCCGGCGCCGCGATCCCCCCGGGGAAGAGCTGCGTCCAGGCGAAGTCGGCGGTCGGGGGGAGGATGGCGACGGCGACCGCCACCTGCGCGACGATCAGCGCCGTCCAGGTGCCGCCCATGTGCATCGCCGCGCCGCCCGCCTCGCGAAGGCCGGCCTGCGCCCGGCGCCCGGTCGCCTTGAGCCCGGGGACGACGCCGACGATGACCGCGGCGAGCACCGCGAGCCCCGCGGCGTAGAGCACGGCGCCGGGTGACAGGCCCATCCTCTGCCAGAAGGGGAACTGCTCCCCGCCCACCCGGTCCGCGTAGGCGTTGACCTGCCGGAGCGCCAGCCACGCGGCCGCGAGCCCGAGCGCCGCCGAGAGGAGCGCGAGGACCAGCGCCTCCGCGAAGAGCTGGGCGACGATGCGGGCGCGGCTGGCGCCCAGGGCGAGGCGCACCAGGATCTCCCCCGTCCGCGTCGTCGTGCGGGCGTACACCAGGATGGCGACGTTGACGGCGATCACCACCAGGAGCATGGCGACGGCGAGCCGGATGAGCTGGAACGCCCACGCCTGCTCCGGGGAGTCGATGAAGGAGTGGGTGTACGGCAGGACCCGGGGGCGCAGGTGCCGGTGCGTCCCCGGGTGCTCCGCCGCGGTCCGCCGCCCCAGGGTGGCGAGCTGCGCCCGGGCCTGCTCCAGGGTCGCCCCCGGGGCCAGCCGGCCGAAGACCTCGACCGGGGGCGCCTCGCCCTCCCGGAAGTCCGCCGGGCGGAGGCGGAGCGGGGCCCAGACGCGGTTGTTGACCGGGAAGGCGAAGCCCTCCGGCATCACGCCGACCACGGTGTGCTCCACGGCGCCGAGCCGCAGCGTCCGCCCCACGGCGTCGGGCCGGCCGCCGAAGCGGCGCCGCCAGAGGTCGTGGCCGATCACCACCACCGGCGGCGCACCCGCCCGCTCGTCCTCCTCCAGCAGGGGGCGCCCCAGGAGCGGGGGGACGCGGGCGATGCGGAAGCCGGAGGCGGTCATCTCCGCGACCCGCAGCGGCTCGGCCCCGCCGTCGGGCGCGGCGACGTTGCGGTCCACGGTCCGGTAGGCGCCCAGCTCCGCGACGGCCCGCAGCTCCTCGCGCCAGGTGGCGAGGGCGTGCAGGTGGGTCGCGCGCGCCGGCTCGCCGGAGGCCCGGTCCAGGTTCTGGAGCGCGACGACCCGGTCCCCCTCGTGCAGCGGCAGCGCCGGGTCCACCATCACCCCGACGAAGCTGTAGAAGCTCGCGCCGATGGCGACGGCCGGCGCCCAACCCCACCCCCCCCCCCCGGGGAGCCCCCGGGACAGAAACACCCACCGCGCCCCCC
>JBFMFL010000567.1:0-2303 GCA_040752145.1 Gemmatimonadota bacterium | reverse complement strand
TGCGAACGGCGCCCCCGCCTCGACCCCGGGGGGGGGCCGCCGCACTTTCGCACTCACGCACTTCGCACTTCCGCACTGCCGTCCAGCGTACTCCGTACTGCCGCCGCTGCCGTCTACATCGCCTGGTTCCTGACCCGCTCGGCGATCATCCCCTCCAGCCGGCCGGTGGTGGCGCAGTTCACCGCCGCCCCGCTGACGGCGCGGTTGGTGGCCGACGCGTTGACGCGGGTCTCGAGCTGGGAGCCGCCGCCGGCCGCGGGCGCGACCGTGGTGACCACCGCCATGTTGACGCGGTAGCTGTTCGCGATCGGGGCGCCGGTGGGCCCGTCGCCGCAGCTCAGGAAGGTGGAGAGCGGCTGCCCCCCCAGCGTGCGGTTCAGCTCCAGCTTGCTGTTGCCGATGGTCTTGTAGTCCGGAAGGCTGGTGCCCACGGTGATCCCGAGGCCCTGGTAGACCGTGGGGAGCACCGCCCACACCTTGTCCGGGGTGGCGCTGATCCGGTGGGTCGTGCCGCCCACGTCCATGTACGACTCGATGGTCTGGGTGGCGGCCCCGTCCGTGCCGGAGACGGACACCGTAGAGCGGACGGTCTCCGCGGGGGCGTTCCCACTGGACGCGCACCCGGCGAGCAGGGCGGCGGTGGCGACGACGACGAGTCGCTTCATGGCGGATCTCCGGAAGATGAAGACTGGGGGGTGACGGGAGGCGCCGCTCCCGTGAAGGCCCGAACATGGCGGCGCCGGACGCGCTAAACATGACGACCGCACGTCGTACCGCGCAACGGCTGCTGAGATCCTGCACCCGCGTGGTCCGGGGCCGGACCTGTTCACTTCGGGTTTTGTTTGGTATGGATCCTGCTGTAAACAGTTGCGCCCGAGAGGGTTGCAGTCATTACCGAAACCAGCGCGGGAAAGGATACCATGGCCGACAAGGACACGCAGGACCGGGCGCAGCAGGGGAACACCATCAAGGACCCCGACGACTGGACCACCGGCGACGAGCCGATGACCGGGGCGCAGCGCTCCTACCTGAACACCCTCGCCGGCGAGGTGGGCGAGAAGGTGGAGGGCGACCTCACCAAGGCCGAGGCGTCCAGGAAGATCGACGAGCTCCAGGACCGGACCGGCCGCGGCTCCGACGGCTAGGGCCCGCCGTCCGGAGCGAAAAGACGGGAGGGCGCCCGGGAGGTCCCGGGCGCCCTCCGCCGCGTCGGACCTCCCCCCGGCGCGTCAGAGCCGGGCGCCGGCCCGTACCCGGATGGGCGAGCCCTCCGCCACGAAGGCGGAGCGCGGCGCGGCGGAGAGCGGCGCGGCCCACTGCGGGCCGAACAGCGAGGCCGCGTCGCAGTCCAGCCGCGCCTCCGAGGTCCGCCAGAGGCGCCACGCCGGGTGCTCCACCCGGTACTCCGCGGATCCGCCGCCGCTCCGGGCGGTGTAGCCCCAGTAGTGCTCCGTGATGAACTCCTCCTCCGAGCCCGCCCGCAGCGGCTCCGGCGCCCCCTGCGTCACGGCGCGCAGCGCGTTCCACCGCCCGCGCCAGCGCCAGGCGTACTCCACCGCGCCGCCCGGCCGCAGCGACGCGCCCGCGTCGTCCAGCTCCACGCGGTGGCGCATGGGCAGGGCGACGTAGGGCTCCTCGTACACCACCCTCGCCACCGTGGCGATGGCCCGGCGCGGCACGATCTCGCGCACGAACACCACGCCGCGCCGCCACCCCTCCGGCCCGCGCCGGCGCACGTAGAAGCGCAGGTTCACCTCCTCGAAGTCGCGGTGCAGCGGGATGGGGACGCCCAGCACGCGCGTGTCCAGGAACAGGAAGCCCACCATGCTCGCGTACGTGGTCCCCTCCCACGCGTCCAGCTCCGTCCCGCGGGGCACCAGCGGCGCCAGCAGCGCCGGGTCCACCTCGTAGTTGAGCATCGCCAGCCAGCGCCACTCCGCCGTCAGGAAGGTGCGCGCCGGGCGCTCGGTGGTGCCGGGCATGGTCGTGTTCTCGCCTCGGGAGGGGATTCGGTTTTCCGGGGGCAAGTTCGTGCGGGACGGCGGGAGAGGCAAGGCAGGGCGGATTCGGGCGTGCCCCCGCTGGCGCGGGGTCGGGCTGCGGCTCCGTAAAGCACGATACAACCGTGCTTAACGGAGGCGAACCCCAACGGTACTGCTGTTGGGTTTCGCCGCTTCGCGCTCGCATCCCTCACGCGGGCCCCGTACTGGCGCCCTCGGGGGCCCCCCACCCCGGCGCTGCGCGCCACCCCTCCCCCGCAAGCGAGGGAGGGGAAAACTACACGGATCTGTCGTTCTCCCCCC
>JBFMFL010000566.1:0-2305 GCA_040752145.1 Gemmatimonadota bacterium | reverse complement strand
GTCCGCCCCACCTCGCTCGGTTTCTTGCCCTCCTCCCGGGCCTCGCGCGCCGCCTGGCGCTTCTGCTCGGGGCTCCCTTCCATGCTCTTGCCGCCCATGCCGTACCTCCCGTGTATCCGGTAAGTGGTTGCCGTTCCGTGGGCTGGGACCGCGCTTCCGGCGCAACGACCGTGCCGGTGGCAGCGCCGGGGCCCTCCGGATTATCTTGTCGGCTCCCCTTCGCCCGCCGCGGCGACCCGTCCCTCTCCCCACCCGGAGCCCGTCCGTGGAGCACCTGAAAGAGCTGGTCCGCGCCATCCCCGACTTCCCCATCCCCGGCATCCTGTTCCGCGACGTGACCCCGCTGCTGCGCGACCCGCGCGGGCTGCGCGACGTGGTGGAGCGGCTGGCGGAGGAGTTCCGCGGCGCCGGCATCGACGTGGTGGCCGGGATCGAGTCGCGCGGCTTCATCTTCGGCGCGCCGCTGGCCATGGCGCTGGGCGTGGGGTTCGTCCCCATCCGCAAGCCGGGGCGGCTGCCGTACGACAAGGTGAGCCGCGAGTACGCGCTGGAGTACGGGACCAACGTGCTGGAGATGCACGCCGACGCCGTGCGGGCCGGCGAGCGGGTGCTGATCGTCGACGACCTGCTGGCGACCGGGGGCACGGCCTCCGCGAGCGCGCACCTGGTGGAGGCGATCGGCGGCGTGGTGGCGGCCGCGGCGTTCGTGATCGAGCTGGAGTTCCTGGAAGGACGGAAGGCGCTGGCCGGGTACGAGGTGCGGTCGCTGATCCGGTACTGATCTCGTCTTACGGCTTTACGGCGGGGTTCGGGCGTGCCCCCCAAGGGCCCCCACCCCCGGCCCCTCCCCCGCAAGCAGGGGAGGGGAGAACTGCTTGCCGCAGCTGGATATCCAGCCGTTGCCCCCTCTCCCAGAATTGGGAGAGGGTGGCGAGCCTCAAGCGAGCCGGGTGAGGGCCTGCCGTGGCCCGCTGTCCCCTGTAACCTGTCCCCTGTAACCTGTCCCCTGTAACCTGTCCCCTGTAACCTCGACTGCCGCATGGCGGGACGCCCGTACATCCTCGCGGAAACCAGCTGGAAGGCGGTGCGCGGCACCGCGTTCGACGTGGCGGTGCTCCCCTGGGGCGCCACGGAGGCGCACAACTTCCACCTCCCGTACGCCACGGACGTCGTCCAGTGCGACCACGTCGCGGCGGAGGCGGCGCGGCGGGCGTGGGAGGCCGGCGCGCGGGTGGTGGTGCTCCCCACCGTGCCGTTCGGCGTGCAGACCGGGCAGCTGGACATCCCCCTGTGCCTCAACCTCAACCCCAGCACGCAGGCCGCGGTGCTCGCGGACCTGGCGGCCTCGCTGGAGGGGCAGGGGATCCGCAGGCTGGTGGTGCTGAACGGGCACGGCGGCAACGACTTCCGGCAGACGATCCGGGAACTCCAGCCCCGCACGGGCGTGTTCCTGTGCGCCGTGAACTGGTGGAAGGTCGTGGACGCGGCGCCGTACTTCGCCGAGCCGGGCGACCACGCCGGCGAGCTGGAGACCAGCGTGATGATGCACCTGGCGCCGGAGCTGGTGCTCCCCCTGGCCGAAGCCGGGGACGGGAGCGAGCGCCGCCCGCGCATCGCCGCCTTCCGCGAGGGGTGGGCGTGGACGCCGCGCCGCTGGACCGCCGTGTCCGCCGACACCGGCGTGGGCGACCCCCGCGCCGCCACCCCCGAAAAGGGGCGCGCCTTCTTCGACGCCGTCACGGAGCGGGTGGCCGCCTTCCTGGCGGACCTCGCCGCCGCCGACCCCGCCGACCTGTACGAGTAGATGGAGATCCGCCTTCTCGCCGACTGCCCGGAGCACCTCCCCACGCTCGCGGAGTGGTTCCACTCGGAGTGGGGCCACGTCGTCGCCGGCGGGACGGTGGAGGGATTCGTGGAGCGGCTGCAAACCCACCTGGGCCGCGACGCGCTCCCGCTCGCCCTGGTGGCGCTGGACGGCGGCGTCGCGCTCGGCACGGCCAGCATCCGCGCCGCGGAGATGGCGTCGCGGCCGGAACTGACGCCCTGGCTGGGCGGCATGTACGTGCCGGAGGAGGCGCGCGGGCGCGGCATCGGGGAGGCGCTGGTGCGCGCGGCGGAACAGCGGGCCCGGGAGATGGGATTCGGCGAGATGTACCTGTTCGCCACCGACCGCGAGGCGTGGTACCGCAGGCTGGGATGGACGTCGCTGGGCCCCGCCGAGCACCACGGCGAGCGGTGCGTCCTGATGCGGACGGAGCTGTAGGCCGTAGGGAGGGAGGTGACGCGGGGGGGGGCCGCCGGAGCG
>JBFMFL010000565.1:1458-2313 GCA_040752145.1 Gemmatimonadota bacterium | reverse complement strand
CTTCTTCTGTCGCATCCGCGGCTACATCTCCACCCTGCGCAAACAGGGCCTGCAGGTCCTCTCGGGGCTGCAAAGCGTCTTCCTCGGCTCGCCCCTCATGCCCCAGCTACAGGGCTGAGTAGTTACGAATGAAGAATGTAGAAAGGGATCGCTGAGGCAGCGGCGAGCCTGGATGACGATGCTCCCGGGCGCCGAATCCGCCCTGGTCCCCGCGCCGAAGCTCTCAGGGTACCTGCTCTCGCCCACTCACCCGGTCGGCCGGGCGAAGGCGAGGTTCTTCCGGCGGCTTGGGTTCGACGAGTCCAGCGTGCAGGAGCTGGTGCGTGGCCTCCTGGCGATCGCGCGGTCGGAGCCGGTCTCGGAAGTCGTCGGTTCGCCATTCGGGACCAAGTACATCGTGGATGGAATGCTGCACGGCCCAGGGGGAGGCCACGCGCGCGTGCGGACCGTCTGGATCGTCGAGCGCGCAGACGAGCGCCCCGGTTCGTGACCGCGTACCCCATCCCGGACACGAGCGAGGCGTCATGATCGGAGAACTGGAGACGGTCGTGCTCGGACGCGATCTGCCGGATCACGGCCTCCGGCGGGGCGACGTGGGCGCCGTGGTCCACGCGTACGCGGATGGTGCCGCGTACGAGGTGGAGTTCGTCGCGGCGGACGGGAGCACGGTCGCGGTGCTGACGCTCCGGGCCGGCGACGTTCGCCCCATGGGCGAGCGCGAGATCCTCCACGTCCGGGCGCTCGACGCCGCCTGACCCTGCAGCCGGAGGGCGTGGGACGCGATCCCGCCCGGTCTCGTTCTTCCCGTGCGAGAGCGCGAGAGTGGTCCTCTCCGCGCTCTCGCACTTCGCACTT
>JBFMFL010000565.1:0-1448 GCA_040752145.1 Gemmatimonadota bacterium | reverse complement strand
GGCCTTTGTGGTTGCGCGTGGGGGTGTGCGGGTGTGCGCCCCCCCCCCCCCCCCCCCACTTCGCACTTGCGCACCCGTCGTCCCATGGGTCTCCTCAAGCACCTCCTGTTCTGGCCGGTCACCGGGCCGGAGTTCCTGGTGAAGTTCTCGCTCGGCAAGGTCGAGGAGACGGTGCGCCGGGAGCTCACGGACGACCAGTCCGTGAAGGAGGACCTGCTCGCCCTGCAGATGCAGCTGGAGCTGGGGGAGATCGACGACGCGGAGTACGTGGAGCGCGAGGCGGAGCTGATGCGGCGGCTGCGCGAGGTGCGGCAGTGGCGCGAGGAGCTCGGGATGGGGATCGCGGGCGGGCCGGTGCGCGTCGCGCGCTCGGAGGTGGAGGACGCGTCGGAGGAGGCCGCGCCGGACGACACTTCGGACGACGCAGGGGGGGAGCCGCCGCGCGGGGGGATCGCGTCGTCGGGCGGGGCGAGCGTGGAGCTGGACCTGGGCCGGGACGACCGGTAGGCGGCGCGTGCTCGCGGAGCGGCTCGGCGCGGGCCCCGGGTGGACGTTCGTGGGCGGCAAGGGCGGGGTGGGGAAGACCACCGTGGCGGCGGCGCTGGCCGTGGCGCTCGCGGACGCCGGGGAGCGCGTGCTCGCCCTCTCCACGGACCCGGCCCACTCGCTGGGGGACGCCCTGGGCGTGCCGCTGGGGCCGGAGCCGTCGCCCGTGCCCGGGGTGCCGGGGCTGGAGGCGCTGGAGGTGGATGCGGGGCGGGAGCGCGCGCGCTTCCTGGAGCGCCACCGCGACACGCTGCTCCGCCTGGTGGAGCGCGGCACTTACCTGAGCTCCGACGAGGCCGCCGGCTTCCTGGAGCTGGCCGTGCCGGGGATGGACGAGCTGGCCGCCCTGCTCCGCCTTCTGGACCTCGCCGACGCCGACCCCTCCCTGCGCGTGGTGGTGGACACCGCCCCCACCGGCCACACCCTCCGCCTGCTGGACCTCCCCCGCACCGCTTCCGCCTGGATCGCCGCCCTGGAGGCGATGGAGGCCAGGAACCGCGACGTGGCCCTCGCGCTCGCCGGCGCCTACCTGCCCGACGCGGCCGCCCGCGACCTGGCCGCCCTCCGCGCGGACGTGGATCGCCTCGCCGCCCTGCTCGCCGACCCCGCCCGCACCCGCTTCGTCCTCGTCGCCACCCCCGAGCCCGTGGTCCTCGCCGAGACGCGGAGGTACCTGGAAGCGCTCCGCGAGCGCGGGATCGCCGTGGGCGCGGTGGTCGTCAACCGCGCTGCCGACGGCAGCGCGGCGGCGGACGTAGACCTCGGCGCCGCGGGGGAGGGCGTGCGGGTGGTGGGGATCCCGCTGCTGGCGGAGGAGCCGGTGGGGGTCGGGCGGTTGCGTGGGATCACCCCTCACCCCCCGGCCCCGACGGCGACCCCCCTCCCCCCGGCCCCCTCCCCCG
>JBFMFL010000564.1:0-2316 GCA_040752145.1 Gemmatimonadota bacterium | reverse complement strand
GCCGGGGCGCTCGTGTCGTCGACGGAGAGGCCGCCGGGGCGGGCGTCGGCCCGCGCTCAGCGCCGGTCGCCCACGACCGCCGGGGCCGGCAGCGCCAGCACCGGCGCCACCTCGGCCTCGTGCTCCTCCACCCGCACGCGGTAGGCGTCGGGGAAGAGCGCCACGTGGTAGTGCGGCGGCGTCTGCTCGCGGGTGACGTCCAGCAGCTCCCTGCGCTCCATGGCGAGCAGCGTGTTCTCCAGCCAGCGCCTGCACGAAGGCTTCCGGCTGATCCGCAGGTCCATGGCGATCCCGGCCGGGTGCACCGAGAGCGGGTGCGCGTTGGGCGGCTGGCGGTTGCGCGGGCGGGTGAGGCTGGTGACCACCAGCCGCTCGCCGCACCCCCTGCGGTAGCCGGCGGCGAAGCTCTCCAGGAAGCCCTTCACCTCCGGCCGGGCCACCCGCGAGGCCGCCGCCTCCACCACCTCGTAGTCGGCGTTGCCGGTCAGCGGCACCAGCTCGCCGCGCGAGGCGAGGCGCCGCAGCTCCGCGGGGGTGCGCACGAACGGGAGCCCGTACTCGCGGGCGACGGCGTTCTGGCGCGCCATGGACTCGGGCGAGCCGCTCAGCGACACCGGCACGCGTGCCATGGGAGCCATGGCGAGCGACGAAGCGGCCAGGGCCGCGACGGCGATCTTCTTCAACTCCTGCCTCCGACGCCACGAGGTCAACGGTTTTCCCCGCCTGTCTACCGGCGCACGGCGGGACAGGTTCCTCTCCGGCCGAGTTCCAACCGGACGTGCAGCAGCAAGGATCGTGCAGGAGCTGTCCGCGCCCGCTCCCCCGCCTCCTTCCTGCCCGGCGCGCTCCGCGGTTAGATTCCCGGCGTTCCGCGCCGCCCCCGGGCGGCTCCGTTTCCGCAGGACGAGGCAACCTCTTGGCACACGACGCCCGGCACCACGCGCACGAGCACCACGACGACATCATCTACCCTTCGGCCATCCCCTTCGTCCTCCTCCACCTGGCGTGCCTGGGCATCCTGTGGACCGGCGTCTCCGCCTGGTCGCTGGCCCTGTGCGGCTCCCTGTACGTGGTGCGGATGTTCGGGGTCACGGCGGGGTACCACCGCTACTTCTCGCACCGCTCGTACAGGACGGGCCGCGCCGGCCAGCTCCTGCTCGCGGTCCTCTGCCAGACCTCGGCGCAGCAGGGGATCCTGTGGTGGGCGTCCAAGCACCGCGACCACCACAGGCACGCCGACACGCCGGAGGACGTCCACTCCCCCCGGCACGCGGGCTTCTTCTTCTCCCACGTGGGGTGGATCTTCTCGGTGAAGCGCGGCAGGGCCGACTACTCCAACATCGGCGACCTCACCCGCTTCCCGGAGCTGGTGTGGCTGGACCGCAACAAGTACCTCCCGGCCGCCCTGCTCGGCGTGGCGTGCTGGGCGTTCGGCGGGTGGGAGGGGCTGTTCGTGGGCTTCATCCTCAGCACCGTGGTGCTGTACCACTGCACCTTCGCCATCAACTCGCTGGCGCACGTGGTGGGGAAGCAGCGCTACCTCACCGGCGACGACTCGCGCAACAACTGGTGGCTGGCGCTGCTGACGCTGGGCGAGGGGTGGCACAACAACCACCACTACTACATGAGCTCCACCCGGCAGGGCTTCCGCTGGTGGGAGATCGACCCCACCTACTACGCCCTCCGGGCGCTGTCGTGGACGGGCCTGGTGTACGAGCTTCGCGACCCGCCCCCGCACGTGGTCACGGGCGAGCGCCGCGCCGGCCGCGCCGTGATCGAGAAGGTGGCGCGCCAGCTGGCCGACTCCTTCCCGGTGGATGCCATCAGCGAGCAGGCGCGCGCCGCCTGGGCCCACCGCCCCGACTTCGACGAGCTGCGCGCCCGCGCCCTGGCCGCCCGCTCCCAGGCCGAGGCCGCCTGGGGGGAGGTCCACCTCCCGCACGTCCCCACCGTGGACGAGCTCCGGGAGCGCGCCCTCGAGATGTTCGCCCACACGCCCTCCCTGGACGAGATCGCCGAGCGCTCGCGCCAGCTGATCCTGCACGCCGTGAGCGTGCGCGTGTTCGGCGACGGCGACGCGCTGCCGGCCTGACGGACGGCAGCGCGGAGTACGAAGTACGCTGAAAAAGCAGTGCGGGAGTGCGGGAGTGCGAAAGTACGGAAAAGCAGCGCCCCCGGCGGGATCTCCCGGCGGGGGCGCTTTCGTACTCACTGCCCGGCGACGGCGACCCCCTCCCCCGACCCCTCCCCGCAAGGGGGAGGGGAGAACGGCGACGGCACCCCTCACCCCCCGGCCCCCTCTCCCACGAGGGGAGA
>JBFMFL010000563.1:0-2393 GCA_040752145.1 Gemmatimonadota bacterium | reverse complement strand
GCCGTCTCGGCGACGGCGACCTGGAGGCTGGGCTCGCTCTGCTGGGCGAGGGCGGGCACCGCGATCAGCGCGCCGAGGAGCGCCGAGACCGGGAGCGAACGAGAGGTGATCATGGTTCCGTCTCCCCGAGGTGGGGTGGGTGTGGTGGGCGCCTTCCCGCGCCCGCGGGTCCTGCCGGCCGGCCCCGCGCTTCCCGGGGCCCCTGCGCCGTGGATCGGTCGGGAGCGACTCGCTCCGCGTCGATCACGGCTTCAAGCTACCGGCGGCGGGGGCGGCGTTCTGTCCGCGTGCGGTGGGTTGGCGTGTGAGGGAGCGTGGGGCGGCGCGTGTGGTGGGTTTCCCCACAACGCAGGAGCCCCCGCGGGCTCTCCAGGGTCCAGGCCCGGACACCCGTGAGGGGTGCGCGAGCTTTCGTTCGGGCCCCGGCCGTTCCCGGGCGTGGTCCGCCGTCCCACCCGGACGCGGTCCGATCCGCCCCGCCGCCGGAAGGGTGGACGGGGCGGATCGGCGAGGTACTATAGGAGGAGAGTAGCTGCTGCTCCTCCGGGCGCCGCCCGGGGACACGCAGCGCCGCCCCCCCGCTCCCCCGGAATCCGCATGGCCGCCGAAGCCGCCGCACTGGACCTGACCCGGCACTGGGCCGGCTACCTGGGGCTGTTCGTGTTCGCCGTCACCTACCTCACCGTCATGGCCGAGGAGCGGCTGCACATCCGCAAGTCGCAGCCGGTGATCATGGCGGCCGGCGTGATCTGGGCGCTGATCGCCGTCGCCCACCTGCGCGCCGGGGACACCACCACCGCCGCGGAGGCGCTGCGGCACAGCATCGCCGAGTACGGCGAGCTCTTCCTGTTCATCCTGGTGGCGATGACCTTCGTCAACACCATGGAGGAGCGGCAGGTGTTCGACGCGCTGAGGGCAGGGCTGGTGAGGAAGCGGCTCTCGTTCCGCCAGGTGTTCTGGGTGACGGGGTTGATGTCCTTCTTCATGTCGTCGCAGCTGGACAACCTGACCACCGCGCTGGTGATGGGACCGTGGCGGTCACCGTGGGGCGCGGCCATCCCCGCTTCATCGTGCTGGCGTGCATCAACGTGGTGGTGTCGGCCAACGCGGGCGGCGCCTGGAGCGCCTTCGGCGACATCACCACGCTGATGGTGTGGCAGGCCGGGCGGGCGGAGTTCTTCGACTTCTACCGGCTCATCGTCCCCTCACTGGTGAACTGGCTGATCCCGGCCGTCTGCATGTCGTTCGCGGTGCCGGTCGGCACGCCGGCGGCCGGGGACGAGCAGGTGGAGCTGCGGCGCGGCGCACTGGGGGTGGTGGGGATCTTCGCCGTCACCATCGCGCTGGCGGTGAGCGCCTACAACCTGCTCCGCCTCCCGCCGGTGATCGGGATGACCACGGGGCTGGGGCTGCTCAAGCTCTACGGCTTCTACCTGCACTGGACGGAGCCGCCGCACACGGTCTCCGTCCCCGTGGCGGGGGGCTCGCCCGTGCGGGTGGAGGTGCGCGAGCCGGCGCCCACCGGCGCGGCCGGGTTCGCGGAGCCGTTCCTGGAGCCGCGCGAGCTGGTGCTGGAGGGGGGCACCGACGTCCCCGACCGTCCCCGCGACGAGGGCGGCCCGCTGGAGGGGTTCGCGCCGCCGCGGCGGGACGCGTTCGACGTCTACGAGGTGCTGCGCCGGTCGGAGTGGGACACGCTGATGTTCTTTTACGGCATCATCCTGTGCGTGGGCGGGCTGGCGCAGATCGGCTACCTGGCGCAGCTGTCGGGCGCGCTGTACGGCGGCCTCGGCGCGGTCCCGGCCAACGTCGCCATCGGGGTGATCTCGGCGGTCGTCGACAACATCCCGGTGATGTTCGCGGTGCTCACCATGAACCCGCCCATGAGCCTGTCGGAGTGGCTGCTGGTGACGCTGACGGCGGGGGTGGGCGGGTCGCTCCTTTCCATCGGGAGCGCGGCGGGGGTGGCGCTGATGGGGCAGGCGCGGGGGATCTACACCTTCGGGGCGCACCTGCGCTGGACCTGGGCGATCGCGCTGGGATACGCGGCGTCCATCTGGGTGCACCTGCTGATCAACGGGTCGTGACGGGTTTGTACGACTGATTTGGGCGTGCCCCCGGCTGGCGCCGGGGTCGGGCTGCGGCTCCGTAACGCACGATACAACCGTGCGTAACGGAGTCGAGCCCCGACGGAAACTGCCCCGCCGGGTCTCGCCGCTTCGCGCTCGCTTCCCTCACGCGGGGCGGGTGCTGGCGTCCGCGGGGGCCCCCTCCCCAACCCCTCCCCCGCAAGCAGGGGAGGGGCTTTTCTCGTGCGTGAACAGGCGGTGGGCTGCGTCCGCGGGCCCCCACCCGGCGGCCTGAGAGCCGCCACCCTCCCCCACTTTTGGGGG
>JBFMFL010000562.1:0-2413 GCA_040752145.1 Gemmatimonadota bacterium | reverse complement strand
GAACTCGGAAGTTAAGACCCACTGCGCGGATGGTACTGCCGGGGCCACCCGGTGGGAGAGTACGGCGCTGCCAGCCCAACTTTTCAGAGCCCCCCGATCCATACAGGATCGGGGGGCTCTGCTCGTTGTGTGCCCAGCATGGGCGATGGTCCGGAGGTGAAAGTCCTCCCGGAACTTGGTCGTAGGGACCGAAGCGATCCGCAAGGCGCTTTCCCGCGAGGGGAGCGCTGAAAGAAGCGGGGTAGCGAACCCGTCGAGCCGACGAACAGAAACCGGATAGGAGGCGCTGCGGAGCAGGGCGAGCGTGCAACGGAACGCGAAGCTCTCACGACCAAAGCGAAGCAGCGTAGATCCGGCGGCTGTGCGGGGAAGGCCATCGTTCTTACCTGGGGAGATCTCGCCTTACGTCTGAAAGGGCGACGGGAGGTCAGCAGACCGAACGGAGCGAGAAGTCAGCAGAGGCCGTAGTAGCGGCGGGGTCAGTCAGCCACCCGCAGCGAAGGGCCGAACGGAGAGGAGAGCGAAACGACGTTGCACCTCGGGAGAGCAATGCGCCAGATGTCCACGCAAATGGAGCTGCTGCTGGAGGGTAGGGGTGAAGCCCCGAGAGTAGAGCAGAGCGGCGAAGCCCGACCGGCGGCGCAGGGAGACGAGCGCTCAGGCGTCGGCGGCCTGCGGGAGTTGATGGAGCAGGTCGTCGAGCGCGACAACCTCATGCGAGCGTTGAAGCGCGTGCGGAGCAACAAGGGGAGTGCTGGCATCGATGGGATGCGCGTGGAGGAGCTGCCGGAGTACCTGCGGAAGAACTGGGAGCGGATCCGAGCGGAGCTGCTCGCGGGAAGCTACCAACCCTCGGCGGTGCGGCGGCAGGAGATCCCCAAGAGCGGGGGAGGGGTCCGGCAGTTGGAGATCCCGACCGTGCTCGACCGGTTCATCCAACAGGCCATCCTGCAGGTGCTGCAGCCGATCTTCGATCCCACGTTCAGCGAGTACAGCTACGGTTTCCGGCCCGGACGCAGGGCGCACGACGCGGTCTGTCAGGCGCAACGGTATGTCCAGTCGGGGCGTAGGTGGGTGGTGGACGTAGATCTGGAGAAGTTCTTCGACCGGGTCAACCACGACGTGTTGATGGGGCGTCTGGAGAAGCGAATCGGGGACAAGCGGCTGCTCCGGGTGATCCGCCGCTACCTGGAGGCCGGGATCATGGCCGACGGGGTGGTGGTGGAGCGGCACGAAGGCACGCCGCAAGGCGGGCCCTTGTCGCCGCTTTTGGCAAACGTGCTGCTGGACGAGGTGGACCGGATGTTGGAGGGGAGCGGGCACCGGTTCGTGCGCTACGCCGATGACTGCAACGTGTACGTGCGGTCGAAGCGGACGGGCGAGCGGGTGATGGGCCGGATGGCTCGGCTCTACGCGAAGCTCAGGCTCGTGGTCAACCAGGAGAAGAGTACGGTGGCGCGCGTGTGGGAGCGGAAGTTCCTGGGCTACAGCTTCTGGGTGGCCCCGGGGAAGCTCGTCAAGCGCCGCGTCGCGCCGAAGGCCCTGGAGGACTTCAAGGAGCGCATCCGGGAGATCACGGCCCGCAACGGAGGGAGAGCACTGGAGAGGGTAGTAGAGGAGCTGCGGTCGTACCTGCCGGGCTGGAAGGCTTACTTCCGACTGGCCGATACGCCGGGGATCTTCGATAACCTCGACAAGTGGATCGCCCGACGGCTGCGGATGGTGCAGCTCAAACAGTGGAAGCGCGGGACGACCGTTTACCGGGAACTGCGAAGGCGAGGTGTGCCGGAGCGGGTCAGCCGGGCAGCGGCGGCTCACGTCGGACGCTGGTGGAGAATCGCCGGACATGGTGCGCTGAATACAGCCATGCCGAGGAAGTACCTGGACGGTTTGGGGCTTCCTCGGCTGGCACCGCACTAACCTCAACTCTCCGAACCGCCGGATGCGGACCCGCATGTCCGGTGGTGTGGGAGGGGTGTAGCCGGGATCTCCGGCTACCCCCTATCCCGATTCAGGCACCCGACAGCCGGAAGCTCAGGAACCGGCCGTAGAGCGGCGTCCTGCGGAAGGTGTTCCTCGCCCCCAGCTCGCCGGGTACCCACTCGATCTCCTGCACCTCGGCCAGGCCGAACCCCTCCAGCGGCCGCAGGAGCCGCGTTTCCATGATCGCGGGGAGCGGGTTGAACGTGGGATCCGGCGTGTGGCCGTCGCCGCTCCGCAACCGCGTCACCGTGGACCCCCAAGCGCCGGAGGTGTGGCGGGTGAACGGGCCGCCCTCAAACATGCCGCAGTTCGCGCAGTCGTTCGGGTGCGGGCCCGGCGATCCGACGGTGCATCCGGCGGACAGGATCCCGCGGACCTGGCAGCTCCCCTGGTCGTTCGGACGACGGATCGGCGGCTCACCTCGCGGTGA
>JBFMFL010000561.1:0-2420 GCA_040752145.1 Gemmatimonadota bacterium | reverse complement strand
TCCTCCTCCTGGACGACTCCCCCGCGGGGGCGTTCCGGGTGGGGGAGGCGCTCCCCCCCGTGGGAGGCCGCCTGCTGCGCGAGCTGGGCGTGCTGGACCGGTTCCTGGCGGACGGGCACCTCCCCTGCCACGGCAACCTGTCCGCGTGGGGCTCGCCCGCGCTGCTCGGCACGGACTTCCTGTTCGGCGTGGACGGGCACGGCTGGCACCTGGACCGCGCCCGCTTCGACGCCCTGCTGCGGGACGCCGCCCGCGACGCGGGCGCCGAGGTCCGCTCCTGCACGCGCCTGGCGGGCGCGGAGCCGGACGGGTCCGGCGGGTGGCGCCTGACGCTTTCGGACTCCGGCGCCGCGGAGGAGGTGGGCTGCGGCTGGCTGGTGGACGCCACCGGGCGGCGCGCAGCCGTGGCCCGGCGGCAGGGCGCCGCGCGCCTCTACGACGACGCGCTGGTGGCCTTCTACGCCCGCTTCCGCCCGGCGCGGGAGGGGGACCGCGACGGCCGCACGCTGATCGAGGCGGTGCCGGACGGGTGGTGGTACACGGCGCTGGTGCCCTCCGGCGAGCGGGTGGCGGCCTTTCTCACCGACGCGGACCTGGCCGACCGCCGGGCCCTGCTGACGGAGGACGGCTTCGCGCGGATGCTCGACGGCACGGAGCACGTGCGCGCGGCGCTGGACGCCTTCGGGTACCGTGTGCACGGGCGCCCGCGCGGCGCGGACGCGGGGAGCGCGCGGCTGGACCGCTTCGCCGGCCCCGGCTGGCTGGCGGCCGGGGACGCGGCGGTGTCGTACGACCCGCTCTCGTCGCAGGGGATCCGCGCGGCGCTGTACACCGGGATGCGGGCGGGGCAGGCGCTGTGGGCGCACCTGGGCGGGGACGGCGGCGCGCTGGACGGGTACGCGCGGATGCTGGAGGAGACCCACCGCGCGTACGTCGGCCACCGCGCGGAGTTCTACGCGGACGAGCGGCGCTGGGCGGACCGGCCGTTCTGGGCCCGGCGGCACGCGTGGGTGGCGCGGCTGGCGGGAGCGGCCTGAACGGAAGTGCGTGAGTGCGGGAGTGCGGAAAGGCGCCCTCGCCGGGAGATCCCGGCGGGGGCGCTTTTCGTCGCGCCGGGTGCGGGTCAGGCGGCCGGCGCCGCGGCGAAGCGGGAGACGGCGAAGGCGGAGAGGTCCAGCGGGTAGGGCTCGTCCAGGGCGAGCGCGGCGACGGCCTCGCCGATGGCGCTGGCGAACTTGAAGCCGTGGCCGGAGCAGGGGCTCGCCACCACCACGCGCGGGCTGGCCGGGTGGCGGTCCAGGACGAAGTGCGCGTCCGGGGTGTTGGTGTAGAGGCAGACGGCGGTGTCCACGAGCGGGCCGGCCGCGCCGGGGAGGAAGCGGCGCAGCAGCTCCAGCACCGGCGCCTCGTCCTCCGGCGTGGTCTCGCGCGCCACGTCGGAACAGGTGGTGAGGGCGCCCTCGTGGTGGATCTGCGCCTTGACGCCGCCGCCCACGTCCGGGAAGGTGGCGAGGAAGCGGCCCGGCCCGTACTCCCAGAGCGCGATGGGGCAGCGCGCCGGCCCGAACGCCTCCGGCTCCTCCGCCGGGCGGTACCAGTGGAAGGTCTGCCGCTCCACCTGCAGGGGGAGCAGCCCGCCCAGCAGCTCCGGCATCCACGCGCCCGCGGCGAGCACCAGCCGGTCCGCACGGTACGTCCCCGCCGCCGTCGTCACCTCCACCCCCTCGCCGTCCTCCCTCCACCCCGTCGCCGCCTCGCCGAACCTCGTCTCCGCGCCGTGCGCCCGCGCCAGCGCCAGGTGGGCCTCCACGCACGCCTCGGGGAGCAGCACCCCGGCGCGGTGCTCCAGCAGCGCCGCCATCCCCTCCGGGACGCGGAAGTGCGGGAACCGGCGGCGCACCTCGTCCGCGCTCAGCAGCTCGTGCGGGATCGCGTGCTCCACGGCGCTCGCCCGGGCCCCGGAGACCAGCGCGCCCCCCTCCGGGCCCACCATCATCCCGCCCGTCCGGACGTACAGCGTGCGGCCGCTCTCCGCCTCCACCTCCGCCCAGGCGTCGTACGCCCTGCGCACCAGCGGCACGTAGAGCGGGTGCTCGTAGTAGGCCTCGCGGATGATGCGCGTGCCCCCGTGCGACGATCCCATCCGGTGCGGCGGCGCGTGGGCGTCCAGCGCGAGCACACGGCGGCCGCGGCGGGCGAGCCGGTAGGCCGCCGCGCTCCCCATCGCTCCCGCGCCCACCACGATCACGTCGTACGTCGGCATGTTCATTCGGTTGAAAGAACGGCCTGTTTGGGCGTGCCCCTCGCTGGCGTCCGCGGGGCCCCCACCCGGCTCGCTTGAGGCTCGCCACCCTCCCCCAATTCGGGGGGAGGGCTGTCCGGGCGTCGGCACTGTCGTGCTCCCCCTCTCCCCTTGTGGG
>JBFMFL010000560.1:0-2436 GCA_040752145.1 Gemmatimonadota bacterium | reverse complement strand
GCGCGAGGCGGCGGCGCGGCGCATCGCCGAGGCCGAGGCCGGCGCGCCCTTCGACCTGGCGGCGGGCCCGCTGCTGCGCGCCCGCCTGGTCCGCATCGCCGCCGACGACCACCTGCTGGCGGTGGTGATGCACCACGCGGTGAGCGACGGCTGGTCCGCCGGGGTGCTGGTGAGGGAGCTGTCGGCGCTGTACCCGGCCGCGCTGGCGGGCGAGCCCTCGCCGCTGCCTCCGCTCCCCACGCAGTACGCCGACCAGGCGGTGCGCGAGCGGGAGTGGACGCGCGGCGAGGCGGTGGAGGCGCAGCTCGCCTGGTGGCGCGGGCGCCTGGCTGGCGTCCCCGCGCTCGACCTCCCCGCGGACCGCCCGCGCCCCGCCGTGCAGAGCTTCCGCGGCGCCGTGCACCGCTTCGACGTCCCCGCCGAGGTGGCGGACGCGGTGCGCGCGCTGGCCCGCGCCGGCGGGGCGACGCCGTTCATGGCGCTGCTGGCCGCCTGGGACCTGCTCCTGTCCCGCTACTCGGGGCAGGAGGACGTGGCCGTGGGCACCACCGTCTCCAGCCGCGACCGCGCGGAGGTGGCGGGGCTGATCGGGCTGTTCGTGAACACGCTGGTGCTGAGGACGGAGGTGGCGCCGGAGGAGGGCTTCCGCGCGCTGCTGGCGAAGGTCCGGACGACGGCGCTGGAGGCGTTCGCGCGGCAGGAGGTGCCGCTGGGGCGGCTGGTGGAGGAGCTGCAGCCGGAGCGCGACCTGAGCCGCAACCCGCTCTTCCAGGTGATGATCGCGCCGCAGAGCGCGCCCCTGGAGCCGGTGAGCGTCCCCGGCGCCGTCTGGACGCCGGAGCCGCTGAGCGCGGGCGCGGCGATCCTGGACCTGACGCTCTTCACCTGGGAGCGGGCCGGGGGCGGGATCTCCGCCGCGCTGGAGTACGCCACCGACCTGTTCGATGCCGCCACGGTCGACCGCATGGCCGCGCACCTGGTCGAGGTGCTGCGCGCCGTCGCCGCGGAGCCGGACCGGCCCGTGGGCGAGGTCGGCTTCCTCCTCCCGGAGGAGCGGGCGCAGGTGCTGGAGGCGTGGAACGCAACCGCCCGGCCCTATGCGGAGCGCCCGCTGCACGAGCTGTTCGCGGAACAGGCCGTCCGCACGCCCGATGCCGCCGCGCTGCGCTTGGCGGGGTGCACGACCACGTACGCGGAGCTGGACCGGAGCGCGAACCGGCTGGCGCACCACCTCCGCTCGCTCGGGGTCGGCCCCGAGGCGCGCGTGGGGCTCTGCCTGGAGCGCACGCCGGAGATGGTCGCGGGCATGCTGGCGATCCTCAAGGCCGGCGGCGCCTATGTCCCGCTGGACCCCGCGTACCCGGCCGAGCGGCTGGAGTACATGCTGGAGGACGCGGGCGCGCGCCTGGTCGTGTCCCAGTCGACGCTCGCGGAGCGGCTGCCTGCGGCGGTCGGCCGGGTGCTGGTCGACTCCGACGCCGAACGGATCGCCGCGCAGCCCGAGACCGCCCCGGAGAGCGGCGCGGAGGCCGGGAACCTGGCGTACGTGCTCTACACGTCGGGCTCGACCGGCCGGCCCAAGGGCGTGCAGGTGGAGCACCGCAGCGCCTCGCAGATCGTCCACTTCCTCCGCGATGCCGTCCGTCCGGAAGACCGCGCCGCCGTGCTCGGCTCGACGTCGGTGTCGTTCGACGTGTCGGTGGGGGAGATCTTCGGCACCCTCTGCTGGGGCGGGACGCTGGTGCTGGTGGAGAACGCGCTCGACCTGCCGCGCGTGGCCGACGAGGGCGTGCGGCTGGTGGTGACCGTCCCCAGCGCGGCGGCGGAGCTGCTGCGCTCCGGCGGGATCCCGGAGAGCGTGCGCGCCTTCAACCTGGCCGGCGAGGCGCTCCCCGCGTCGCTCGTGCGCGGCCTGTACGCCCGCCCGGAGACCGAGCGGGTGCTCAACCTGTACGGGCCCACCGAGGACACGGTCTACTCCACCTGGACCGAGGTGGAGCGCGGCGCCGAGCGCGTGACCATCGGCCGCGCGGTGGCCAACTCGCGCGCCTACGTGCTGGACCCGGCCGGCAATCCGACACCCGTCGGGGTGCCTGGCGAGCTGTGCCTGGCCGGCGCGGGGACGGCGCGCGGCTACCACGGCCGTCCGGAGCTGACCGCCGAGAAGTTCGTCCCCGACCCGTTCTCGACCGACGCGGGGGCGCGGATGTACCGCACGGGCGACCGGGCGCGCTGGCTGGCGGACGGCGAGGTGGAGTACCTGGGCCGCATCGACGCGCAGGTCAAGGTGAGGGGCTTCCGCATCGAGCCGGGCGAGGTGGAGGCCGCGCTGCGCGCCCACCCCGCCGTGGGCGACGCCGTGGTGGTGGCGCGCGGCGCGGGCGCCGAGGGCGCGCGGCTGGTGGCCTACCACGTCCCGGCGGAGGGCGCGGCGCG
>JBFMFL010000056.1:0-29842 GCA_040752145.1 Gemmatimonadota bacterium | reverse complement strand
CGGGTGCCCCCGGCACCGGGGCGCCGGAGACGACGACGGTGCGGGCGCCGGGGGCGGCGCCCGGCGCGCCGGCGGGCGGCGTGCGGACGACGGGCTCCTCGCCCGGCGCGCAGGCGTAGACGTAGCCGGCGGGGAGCGTCACCCCCGGCGGCAGCTTCCAGTCCCTGCCGAAGCCGGGGGGCGGGCGGTACCCCTCGGGGACGGCGAGCCCGGCGGGGTAGGGGCGCCGGGTCTGGTTCGCCCAGCGGATCATGGACGACACGTACTCCGTCGTCGCCGTCCTCCCCTGCGTCGTCCGGATCGAGTCCACCAGCCGCTGCTTGGCCTCGTCCGTCATCCGCTGCCAGTCGAACGGGAGCTTGGCCGAAGAGGTCCGGCTCCCGTCCGCGTTCAGGTACTCCACCCGGTAGTCGCGCGCCCTCACCAGGGCCACCGCGCCGTCGGGGAGCACCGCCCAGTCGTCGCTGGCCGGGAGCGGGTTGAGCACCTGGTCGAAGACGAACCTCCCCTCCCCGGTCTGGCGGACCTTCATCGCCGACTTGGGGATGCGGAGGACCCCCAGCGTGTCCTGCTCCCGCGTGGCGAGGTCCACCGCCACCACGAAGGCGGAGTCGGGGTCCGGCGGAAAGTACGGCACCCCGGACGGCGGCGGCACGCGGGGCGGCGCCGCCCGCGCCGGGACGCGGTACACCACCCGGCCGCGCGCGTCCATCCCCGGCCACCCGGTGGTGCCCTGGCCCGTGAGGGAGGGGAGGTCCTGCACCCGCCACACCGAGCGCACCCGGGCGATCCTCCCCTCCGGGTCCAGCACCAGCATCGCGTACGAGGCGGGGTCCACGAACAGCGTGGAGTCGGCGCGGTAGGGGATCAGCGCCCCGGGGCGGGTGCCGTAGGTGTTGGTGATCTCGGCCAGGGAGTCCAGCACCACCCGCACGGTGTGCAGCGTGGTGTCCATCAGCACCAGCCGCCGCCGGGTGCCGTCGTTCACCAGCACCCGGCCGTCCGGCAGCTCGCGCACGCCGGTGATGGAGCCCAGCGGCTCGGTGGAGAGCGCCGAGGCGGTGGTGATGGGCTGCACCGGCGGGCCCACGGTCCGCGGGGCGGGCGCGGGCGTGCCCTCGCCCTGCGCGAGCACGGCGCAGGGGAGGACGGCGGCGGCGAGCGCCGGCAGGGCGAGGCGGAGGAGGCGCTTCATTGGGAGATGGTGCGCGTCGTGATGATCACGCCCTCGCCGCCGCCGCTGACGAACTCCACCGGCCCGCCGAAGAAGCCCGCGGGTGCGCCGCCGACGTAGGTGCCGGAGCCGTTGCGGATGGAGACCAGGTAGCGGCGGTCCAGCATGTTGAGGACCTGGGAGGGGAGCTTGCGGCGCTGCGCCGGCGTGAGCAGCGCGCGCACCGTGGGGCCGGCCTCCATCAGCATCGCCACCTGCGCCCGGCGGGCGGCCAGGTAGCGCGCGTACGCGTCGCGCTCGATGAACTCCTCGGGGAGCCCGGCCAGGTGCCGGGCCACCGGCGTCCACAGCGAGTCGGCCCGGTAGGTGTAGCGGCGGTTCATGGAGGCGATGCTGTCCGCCTGCACGGAGGTGAGCCGCAGCGAGTCCTGCTCGCGGAGGATGGAGGCCATGGGGTTGGGGAGGGCGCCGCTCGCGACCGCGCGGAGGAACGACTCCGGCATGCGCGATCCAGGCTGCGAGCGGCCCAGGGTCAGCTGCTGGGCCAGGCTCTGCCGCTCCCGCGTGGGCCCCAGGTCCATGCGCATGGACACCGTGAGCATCACCGGCGCGCGGGCGGTGAGGAACTGCGGGCGGGTGGCGCCGAAACGCTGGTTGACCTCGTAGCGATAGCGGCGGGCGACAGGGTCGAAGCCGCGCACGTACAGGAGCGACGGGTCGGCGAAGGCGCTCTGCCCCCACCCCCTGAGGCCGCCGGAGCCGTTGACCAGCAGGTCCGCGGCGCCCAGCGGGTTGGAGAGCGAGAAGGAGACCGAGCCGCGCTGCGGCAGGCGGAACTTCGCCCGGTCCAGGGTCGCCGTCAGCGACGCCCCGGACACCCACGGCCCGCGGCAGCTGTTGCGCTCCGCGATGCGGGCGAGCTGCCGCTCCAGGCACGCCCGGGTCGCGGCGGGGGCGGTCTCCAGCAGGCCGCGCATCCCCGCCGCGAGCGCCGGGTCGGCGGCGTCGGCGGGGGAGTACACGAAGGCCCGGTCGTTGAACGAGGAGCCGTCGCCGTTGACGTCGCCCGCCACGGTGGGGGTGAAGGCGCTCCCCGAGCGCAGCCACCCGCTCCAGCTCACCTGCACGGCGTCGAAGAAGTTGTAGCGCAGCGAGTAGTTGAGCTGGTGCGGCCCCTGCGCCGAGCGGGCCCACTCCACCCGCAGCGGGTCGCCCGCCGTGCTGGCGAAGCCGGACACCTGCTCGCGCACGTCCGAGTACGTGTACGCCGCGCTCCACCCGAAGCGGCCGGGCCCGCGCATGACCGGCGACACGCGCAGCGTGAGCTGCGCCGAGCGCGAGCGCAGGTCGGACCGGACCTCGTTGACGGCCGAGAACGCCTGCGAGCGGCGGGCGCCGCGCGAGGCCACGCTCCCGGTGGCGGGGACGATGGCGGCCGGGTCCACGAACACCGGGCGCCCCTCGCCGGCCAGCGTGAAGCGCGCCGTGGGGTCGAAGTTGAGGTCGAAGACCCGCTGCTGGTGAAGGTTGAGCGAGTACGTCCCCTCCACCCCCAGCGAGTAGCGCCCGCCCAGGACGCCGCCGTTCCACGACAGGTTGGAGCGGACCGACCGCTGCGGGCGGAAGTCCGGGGAGAAGAGCGTGACGTTGGGCGCCCCGTTGGAGAACGGCGTCCCGGAGCCGCCGTCGGCGCAGCGGTCGGGGACCGACCCGGGGTCGGACGCGTACGCCTCCCACTGCGGCACCGGCGCCGCCGGTCCCACGCACACGATCTGCCGGGCGTCCACCGGCAGCCCGGTGTTGTCCAGCGCCGCGCCCAGCTGGTCCACCCCCAGGGTGTTGGTGAACACCCCCAGCCCGCCGCGCACCACCGCGCGCGGCGCCCGCGCCGCCCCCGCGAAGCTCGCCACCTCCTGCGCCCGGCCCACCGTCCACGAGAAGCCGAAGCGCGGGCTCACCGACACCGGGCCGGGGAGGCGGTCGTTGCGCCGCCCGAACGTGCTCTCCACCAGCGGGTTGAAGGCGGGGGCGGTGGTCAGCCGGCCGGCCTCCGCGCGCACGCCGTACTGGAACTGGAGGTCCGGCGTGCGCCGGTACGAGTCGCCCAGCGACAGCGCCCCGCTCACCATCCCGGTGGTGCGCTCGCGGGCCGCCAGGGTGCGGCTGAACGACGCCGGGCGGCCCGCCTCCAGGTCGGCCAGCGAGTTGAACAGGAAGGAGCCCAGCAGGTTGGCGGACGGGTCCTGCGTGCCGCCGCGATACTGGAGCTCGGTGGACAGCTTGACGCGGTGCTTGTTGGCGTCGTCGAACCAGGAAAGGTGGTTCTGGAAGCTGCCGCTCAGCGAGCCGGAAGCGGAGCTGAGCCCCTGGTTGCCGCCGAAGACCAGGCTCTGCACGCCGCTGCCGCCGTCGGCGAACACGGAGCTGACGCGCACCCGGCCGGCGGGGAGGCTCAGGTACGGCTCGCCGGAGTCGCGCGACAGGTTGACGCCCGCGGTGGTCTCGGTGAGCACCAGCCCGAAGTAGCCGCTGTGCCGGGCCTGGATCCCCCCGCCCCACCCGGTGCGCTCGCCGCCCGCCGAGGCGAGCTGCGACACCCCGCCGCCCACCGGCGACTGCCGCCGCCAGCTGCCGTTGAAGGTGACGCCGAACGACTGCCCGCTGGTGGAGCCGGGCGGGGCGAGGTCGACGCTCCCGAACACCGAGCCGTTGTCGCTCAGCCGCTGCTCGCGCACCGCCCCCGCAGCCGTGGGGACCTGCATCCCGCGCAGGATGTCCACCAGCCGCGCCACCGAGTCCGGGGCGATCCCCGCGGTGCGCAGCCCCAGCGGGCTGGTGCCCAGCAGCGTCTGGTTGCCGCGCGACTGGCGGCCCAGCTCGTACGAGACGTTGTAGAACGACTTGTTGCGGCGGATGGGCCCCGAGGCCGTCCCGCCCAGCGACACGCTGGTGTACTCGTTGCCCAGCGCCCGCGCCGCCGGGTCGGTCCACTGCACCTGCGGCGAGGTCAGCTGCAGGCTCATCCCCCGGGTGCGGAAGTTGGAGCCGGAGCGGGACCCGATGTCGAACGCCGCGCCGCTGAACCCGCCCCGCGACGGGTCCGCGGGGGAGGTGACCAGCGAGGCGGAGACCGCCGCGTCGCGCGGCAGCGTCCCCGCGCCGGTCTGCATCCCGTTGAGCGTCACCGCGTTCTGCTCGCCGCCCAGCCCGAGCACGGAGAAAGCGTCCGGCTCGCCGTCCAGCCCCGGCACCAGCACCACCCCCGGCAGCGACGCCGCCATCGCCGCGACGCTCCCCTGCTGCTCCGGCGGCAGGCCGCCCACGGCCACGCTCTGCTCGGTGCCGCTCACGTCCGGTGTCCGCTGGCCCCGGCCCGGCCGCTGCTGCACCGGCGCCGCCACCACCAGGGTGTCCAGCTGGATCACCGAGAGGCGCGCGTCGGCCACCAGCACGGCCTCGTCGGCGAGCCGCTTGACCTCGAACTGCCGGTAGTCGTAGCCCGGCAGCGCGAACCCCATCATGTAGTCGCCCGGCCCGCCGGGAAACACGATCTGGTAGCCGCCCTGGGCGTTGCTCCGCGCCTCGCGCGTCACGCTCCCCGGGATGGAGGTGGCCGTGACGCGCACTCCCGGGAGCGGCAGCCCCTCGGTGTTGGTGACGCGCCCGCGGATCACGTCGGCCTGGGCGGCGAGCAAGGCGGGCGCGGCGGCCAGGGCTCCCAGCGCGGCGAGGAGCACGAGGAAGCGGCGCCGGGGGCGGCAGTGGGGGACCACGGGCATGACGGGAATGTGACGGGGGCGGGGCATGGCGGGGCGTGCTTTCGCATTGAGGATAGCGGCCGGCGCCGGGTGGAGCAAGCAGTGGCGCAATCGAATTGAGCGGAGGCCGGGGCGGCGGGAACGAGTTGCCCCAGCCGCCCGGCTGGACCCCGGGAAGGCGCGCCCCCGGGCCGGAGGAGCTCGTCCTGTCCGGCTCTCACACCGGGGGCTGGACAGCCCGGCCGCTGCGCATATAGTATATGACACTAATAAATTTGTCATAATAGGATCGGAGTCGCGAACTCGGCATGGCTGCCCGGGTGTACCCAGGCGCCCGGCAGGCAGGAATCCTCCCTGGGATCCCCTTTTCACCGGAGACACGCATGAAGTCCAAGCTCGTCCTCCTCGCCGCGACGGCGGCGGCCCTCGGCGCCTGCGCCGACGATCCCACGCGGCCGGATCCCGCCTCCGCGGAGAATCCGGCCGCCAGCGCCGGCCTTGCTCCGCTGTACTCCGTCGCGCAGCAGGACCCCGCCCTCAAGGACCGCTACGCGGTGGTGTTCTTCGACAGCGTGCGCGACGTCCGGGGGGTCACCGGCAGGCTGGCGCAGGCGCACGGCGCCAGGGTGCACTACACCTATACGCACGTGATCAAGGGGTTCGCCGCCACCCTCCCGCCCCAGGCGGTCGAGGCGCTGCGGCGCGACCCGCGGGTCCGGTACATCGAGGCCGACAAGCCGATCCGGCACACGGACGTCCAGGCCACTCCCCCCTGGGGCCTGGACCGGATCGACCAGCGGCCGATGCCGCTGAGGAACGAGTACGTCTACAACGAGCGTGGGTCGGGGGTGACGGTGTACGTGGTGGACTCCGGGATCCGGACCTCGCACCCGGATTTCGGCGGGCGCGCCACCGTGGGCTACGACGCCTTCGGCGGAAACGGGCAGGACTGCCTCGGACACGGCACCCACGTCGCCGGCACCGTGGGGGGAGCCACCTACGGCGTCGCCAAGAACGCGAGCCTGGTCGCCGTGCGGGTGCTCGACTGCAGCGGCAACGGCTCGCTCACCGGGCTGGTGAACGGGCTGGACTGGGTCCGGCAGAACCACCCGACCGGCTCCGTCGCCAACATCAGCATCGCGGTCACCCAGAACGGGGTGGAGACCACGTCGTCCACCGTCGACAACGCGGTCGACAACCTGATCAACTCGCGTGTCACGGTGGTGGTGTCCGCCGGCAACGACGGCAAGGACGCCTGCGGGGTATCGCCCGCGCGCGTCGCCAACGCGATCACGGTGGGCGCGAGCAACGAGTCCGACCAGCGCGCCACCTGGCCCCTGTTCGGCAGGGCGTCCAACTACGGCTCCTGCGTGGACCTGTTCGCGCCGGGCAACAACATCCCGTCCGCGAACTGGGCCAGCGACACGCAGCCGTACGTCGAGTCCGGCACCTCCATGGCGGCGCCGCACGTCGCCGGCGTGGCCGCGCGGCTCATGCAGCACCAGCTGAACGCGAGCCCCTCCAACATCCGCACCCAGATCGTCAGCGGAGCCACCTCCGGCGTGCTGGGCAACATCGGCTCCGGCTCGCCGAACCGGCTCCTCTGGGCGGCCCCCATGGGGGTGGGGATCTCGGGGCCGGGCGTGGTCACCTCGCAGGGCAGCTACACCTGGGAGGCGGTGCCCACCGGCGGGAACGGGAGCTACACCTATTCCTGGGACATCGAGTGGCTCGACCACGGGTACCGGAGCAACAACGTCCACAGCGGCAAGACGCTCTCGCTGGACGTCTTCCAGCAGGACGGGGAGTTCATCCTGACGGCGCGGGCCTTCTCGGGCGCGGACGTGGCGGAGACCTCCCACATGGTCTGCAACTTCATCTACCCCAACGACGTCGCCTGCCTCTGAGGGCCTGGCGGAGCGCTGCGCCGCGGGGGCGGGAAATTGGGGGGGGGGGCGCGCCGCGCGGCGCGCCCCCTCCTTCACTTCCCGGCCCGTGAGCCTGCCTGCCGGCTCAGCCGCAGGGATCCGCCGGGTTGCGGTCGCACTCCGACTGCGGGTACGGCAGGAAGCGGACGGAGGGCCGCTTCGTCGTGTACTGCTCCAGCCGGCGCAGGTCCTCCATGCGGAGCCCCTGCGAGTACAGCTCGTAGCGGCGCTGGTAGAGGATCTCCGCCATGAGCTCCTCCACGGTGTCCAGCGCCTCCGTCGGGAGCGCCGGCTGGCAGGCGAGCGGCTCGGCCACCGGGGAGGCGCACTGGGTGCGCACCGCGTTCACCAGGGTGCGTGCCTGCGCCAGGTTCCCCAGGCGGACGTACGCCTCGGCCTGGATCAGGCGCATCTCGTCCGGCAGGTACACCGGGAACGAAGCGTTCCGGCTGCCCAGCCGGGCGAAGGCGAACACCGAGTCCGGGGTGCCGGCGGCGCCCCCGGCGCGGTTCGCCCAGTACGCGGGGCGGCGGTCGCCGTCCCGCGCCTCGGTGAAGAGTACCTTGCGCGCGCCGGTGTACTGCGCCACGGCCGAGTAGTCGTAGACCGGGTTGATCCCCGGGTTGGGGAAGCTCAGCACCGACAGCACCCCCAGGTTCACCCGCCCCGCGGCCTCGATCGCCTGCTGGTACTGCCCGTCCAGCAGGTAGTACCGGGCCAGCATCGCGTCGATGGTGTTGAGCAGGTCGAAATCGGTGCCCGTGACGCGGGTGCGGAAGCCCGCCAGGTCGGCCGCGGGGACGCCCGAGATGTCGCTGCGGGCCGACTGGAGCAGCGCGATCACCGTGTCGAAGACCTCCGCGCGCGGGCGCGGCAGGGCCCCGGCGGGGTCGAAGTTGGTGGGCGCCTGCTCGAACTGGAGCGCCAGGTACCCCAGCGACATCGCCTTCAGCAGCTTGGAGAGCGAGGTGATCCCCGCCGTCGTGGCCGTGCCCAGCCCCGCGCCCGGCGCGCTCCGCACCAGGATGTCCGCCGTGCGGGCGAGGCGGTACGCGGCGTTGAACGGGTCGCTGACGTTGCTGAACCCGGGGTCGATGGCGCCGGTGACCAGCGAGACGTCCGCGGCCAGAGCCCGGCTCTGCGTCCCCCACTCGTCCGTCGTGAGCGCCGGGGCCCGCACGAAGAGGTTGATGTTTTCCGCGAACTGGGCCTGCAGCCCCACCGCGGTGGTCAGGATCAGGTCCGGCGAGCTGAGCACCTCCTCCTCGGAGGGGGCGTTGGGGTTCACCAGGTCCAGGTCGCACCCGGCCAGCGAGAGCGCGGCCAGCAGCGGAAGGAGCAGGCGGTGTCGCACCATGCCTCTGTGATGGATCGTCATGAGGGTTCTCCCTTAGAAGTTGAAGTCGAGGCTAAGGGAGAGCGTCCGCGGAATCGGGGTGGTCGCGAAGTCCACCCCGCGCGCCACCGTGCTCGCCGCGAACATGTTGATCTCCGGGTCCAGGCCCGTGTAGTCGGTCCAGGTGTACAGGTTGCGCGCCGCCACACGGATCCCCACGTCCTGCGCCCCGAACCGGCTCACCCAGGGAGCGTCCAGGCGGTAGCCCACCGCGATCTCGCGCAGCTTGACGAAGCTGCCGTCCTCGATGAACTCCTCGTAGAGGAGGTTGCGCTCGGTGTTCCGGGTGTAGGTCCCCGGGATGGTGTCGCCGGTGGCCTCCCGTCCCGCGTTCGCCGCCGACCCGAAGAACTCGCTGGTGCGCCGGGTGAAGTTGGCGACGTCGTTGCCGAAGCGGCCGTCCAGGAGGAAGCTGAACTCCAGGCCGGTCCCCACGGTGAACGAGTTGCTGAGCGACGCGGTGAAGTCCGGGTTGGGATCGCCCACCACCTTGCGGAGCAGCACCGAGTTGTTGGGGCCGCCGCGGGCGCGCGTCGGGAGGCACCCGGCCTGCCGGGGCGTGCGGCACACGGTCGCGTCGTAGTTGACCGAGCCGTTGGCGTTGCGCGGGAAGTAGATGATGTTCCCCTGCGCGTCCCGCGGGTAGTAGGCGCCCACGAACACGCCGATGGGGAGTCCCTCGATCAGCGCGTTGGGGTAGCCGGCGTTGGCGAAGGTGGTGTCCGACGACGCGGTGAGCTTCTCGATGCGGTTGCGGTTGCGCGCGAACGACAGGCGGCTGGTCCAGCCGAAGCGGTCGGCCTGCACGTTCACCGTGTTCACGGTGAGCTCGACGCCCTTGTTGCTCAGCTCACCGATGTTCTGGAACTGCGAGGAGAAGCTGCTGCTCGGGGCCAGCGGCACCGCCAGCACCAGGTCCGAGGTTCGCTTGTCGTAGTAGGTGAACTCGACGGAGGCCCGGTCGTTGAAGAAGCCGGCGTCGAACCCGCCCTCCCACTCGCGCTGCCGCTCCGGCTTGAGGTCCGGGTTGGGGGCGAGCGTGTTCGGCCGCAGCCCCGGGCGGCCGTTGTAGGCGACGTTCAGGTACGTCACCTGGTTCAGGTACTCGCTGGGCGGCTGTCCGCCCGTCTGGCCGTAGGCGGCGCGCAGGCGCAGCGTGCTGAACACCGAAGCGAGCGGAGTGGTCCCGAAGAACGGCTCCTGGTCCAGCACGTACGAGGCGCTGACGCGCGGGAACATCTGCCAGCGCTGGTCCGCGCCGAACGCGGAGGAGGCCTCCACGTTGACACCGCCGGTGAGGAACAGGCGCTCGCCGAAGTTCAGCCTCTCCTGGACGAAGCCGCCCAGCGTGCGCAGCTCCGTGATCCCCTGCGACGCCTGCTGGATCGCGCCGACCACGGTGGTCTGCCCCGGGGGCAGGTCCGAGGCCGCGGCGCGCACGGTGTTGTTCTCGTCCGCGGTGTAGCGCACCCCCGCGGTGGTGGTCAGCCCCAGGGCGGGGCGCGCCTGCCACTCGTGGTTCAGCGAGAGGTCGCTGTTGTACTTGCGGATGGTGCGGATCGGGTTCTGGATCAGCCCGGTGAACGCCGCGCCCGTGGAGAGCGGCGGCTGGAAGTACACGTTCTGCTCGCGGCCGTTGTCCAGCCCGAACAGGTAGGTGAGCGTGAGGCTCGGCACCGGGGTCGCCGTGACCTGGAAGTTGCCGATGAAGCGGTCCACCTCGGACCGGGCGATCCAGTTCTCCAGCACGTCCAGCGGGTTCACCCCCAGCACGGGCGCGTACGGGTAGCGGCCGGTGCTGGTGTTGAACTCGGGGTTGAAGAAGGTGGGCGTGAAGACCACGCTGGTGAGCACGCCCTGCGTCTGCTCGCCCTCCGGCACCAGGTTGGTCTCCGAGCGGACGTACGAGCCGTTCACCCCCACCTCCAGCCAGTCGCTCACGCGCTGGCTGATGCGGGCGCGGGCGCCGCGGCGGTCGTAGTCCGTGGAGCGGATCACCCCCTCCTCGGCGTTCCAGTTCCCCGAGATGTAGTACGAGGTGCCCTCGTTGCCGCCCGACACGGAGACCTGGTTGCTGGTCCCCGTCCCGGTGCGGAAGAGCTGGTCCTGGTAGTCGAAGCGCTGCAGCGGGCTCCCCACCTTGATCGCGCCGCTGGTCGCGCCGGAGTCGGCGCGCGTGGCGATGGGCACCATGTTGAGCGGCAGCCGCTTGTCCGTCTCGCTCGCCTGGAACTCGGTGCGGAAGTTGATCTGCGGCGCGCCCTGCCGGCCGCGCTTGGTGAAGATCTGGATCACGCCGTTGTTGGCGCGCGAGCCGTACAGCGCGGCGGCGGCCGCCCCCTTGAGCACCTCCACCCGCTCGATGTCGGCCGGGGCGATGTCCGCCAGGCGGTTGGTGAGCGCGGCGTTCCCGCGGCCGGCGTTGGCGCCCAGCCCCACCAGCGCCTCGGCGTTGTTGTCGACCAGCACCCCGTCCACCACGATCAGCGGCTCGGCGCCGCCCAGGATGGAGTTGGTGCCGCGCAGGCGGATGCTGACGCCGCCGCCGGGCTGGCCGGAGTTCTCGGAGATCAGCGCGCCGGCGATCTTGCCCTGGAGCGCCTGGTCCACGGACGTGGCGCCGGGGGCCTCGCTCACCGCCTCGCCGGACACGCTGGCGATGGTGTTCCCCACCTGGCGGCGCTCCACCGGGGCGCCCGTCCCGGTCACCACGATCCCCTCCAGCTCCACGGCGCTGGCTTGCAGCGTCACCGGCGCCACCTCCACGGTGGCGTCCGCGCCCAGGGTGACCTGCCGGGAGACCTCGGCCCGGCCCAGCGCGGAGAAGGCCAGGGTGTAGGTCCCGGCGTTCACCCGCGCGGCGAGCGTGTACCTGCCCTGCGCGTCGGTGACCGTGCGGGACTGGGAGTTCCGCAGCGTCACCGTGGCGCCCGACACCGGCTGCGAGGCCCCGTCCACCACCGTTCCCCGGATGGTGTAGGGGGTGCCCTGTGCGCTCGCTCCGGTGCCGGCCAGCAGGCCGGCACAGAGGAGGAGGGCCGCGCCGACCTTCCGGCGCAGACGAGATAGGTCCATCAGGAGCCTCCTGTGTGGGAAGAGACCCCTCCGGGCCACCCGTGGGGGTGCGCCGCCGGAGGAGGAGGGGAGACGCAGCCGGTCCCGCGCCGACCGGCGTGGCGGAATCGAGACGGGATCGGTGCGTGTACGTTTTCTATACGGGATCCGGGAGGGAAAGGCAAGCGCGGCGGGCGTGTTGTTTACGCCAGGACCGGTCGGCCGCGCAGCGGCCGGGCCACCAGGATCCCCGTGGAGCGCCGGATCGCCGCCACGTATTCCGGCAGGGTGGAGCGGGTCACCTCCACCGCGCCGCCGGAGAGCGGGGCGTGCAGTACCCGCAGCACGCCGGCCGCGTCCCGGTACGCGAACGCCGAGTGCGTCACGTCCAGCCCCGGGATCGCCGTGGCGAAGGCCAGCACGTCCCCGGTGCGGATGCGGTCCGACACCGCCGCGATCCGGGCCGTGGGGACCACCCGGCGCGGCCGGTCGTCCAGCGAGCGCTCCAGCGCGCCGATGGCCCGGAACACCCCCTCGTCCGCGAGGGCCGGGTAGCTCTTCCGGTGCTCCGTCATGAAGCGGAGCGGCCGCCGGTCCACCTCGCCCCCCAGCTCCGCGCCCAGCCCGCGCAGCAGCCCGCGCCGCTCGCCGTCCGCCATCCACTCGCTGAAGTAGTGGAGGCGCGACGCGTACCCCGCGCGCACGCCGCCCCGGTAGCGCATCCGCTCCATCTCGCGCCCGAACGCCTCCCAGGTGGGCGCGCCGGAGCGCGCCGCCACCCGGGCCACCGCCAGGCACGACTCCACCAGCGACACGCAGTCGAAGCGGGTGAGCGACAGCGTCAGCGGCTCCGTGCGCGAGGGGCTGCCGCCGGCGCGCAGGTACGCCTCCAGCGTGAACGCCTCGTACGGGGTGCCCACCGCCAGCTCGCCCACCCGCACCGCCGCCTCGCCCAGCGGCGCGTCGGACGTGGCGAGCCGCTCCCGCCGCAGCGCGCGCACCCACTCCGCCAGGCGCTCCCGGTCCTCGGCGGACGGGTCCGCCGGCGCGGGGGGCGCGGCGAGGGCGCGGAGCGGGGCGGGGAGGACCAGCGCGGAGGCCGCCACCGCCGCGCCGCGGAGGAAGCCGCGCCGGGTGGTCGGGAGGTGCGAAGCCGGGGTGTCGAACGGGTTCATGCGTCGTCCCTGTGCGTGCCGATGCCTTCCTCGCCGTCGAGGATGGCGCGGAAAAGGAAGTCCAGCCGGTCCAGGCGGCGCGCCTCGCCCCGCGTCTCCAGCAGCTCCTGCTGCCAGGCGGGGTCGATGCGGATGGCCTGCGCCAGCTGGAACGCGGTCTCGCCGCGGGTGCCGATGGGCGGCAGGGGGCCGGGGTGGTTGAGCACCTCCCGGAGCACCCGGTGGAACAGCTCCACCGAGACGCGCCGCCGCTGCACGATCCCACGCCGCCCGCCGTCCAGGTCCGGGTACTCGTCCACCAGCGCCTCGAAGTACAGCGCCTGCGACTCGATGCCGTCCTCGATCCTGAAGCGCTCCCGCCCCTCCGTGAGCACCAGCGAGCGGCCGTCCGGGAGCGGCTGGAACTGGAGGATCTCCGCCACGCACCCCACGCGCCCCGGCTCCGTCCCGAACGGGCCCTGGCGGTCCGGGTCGTGGTAGATCAGCCCGAACCTCCTGTCGCCCTCCAGGCAGTGCGCCATCATCTGCCGGTAGCGCGGCTCGAAGACGTGCAGCGGCATCAGGGCGCCCGGAAAGAGGACGACGGGGAGCGGGAAGAGCGGGAGGCGGCGCAAGTAGTCGTTCGAAAATGAGATGCGGGTTCGGGCGTGCCCCTCGCTGGCGCTCGGGTCGGGCTGCGGCTCCGTAGCAGACGAAACGACCGTCTGCAACGGAGTCGAGCCCGCGCAAACTGCCGCGCGGTCTCGCCCCTTCGGGCCGACATCCCTCACGCAACTGCCTGCCCCACCTGGATATCCAGCAGTTGCCCCTCTCCCAGAATTGGGAGAGGGTGGCGAGCCTCAAGCGAGCCGGGTGAGGGCCCAGGGAAACGGCTGATCTTCCCAATATAAGCGTCCGGGGGCGCGTCGTCTCTCCCTTCGTGGACATGCGCGAGCGGGGGCCGCCCCCGTGAGCGGCCCCCGCTGCATGTTCCTTCCCTCATCCGGCCGTCAGTCCGCGGCGATGCGCTGCTGCTCGCCGGCCGCCTTCGCCTGCAGCGCGCGCCAGACGCGCGGCGGCGAGAACGGCAGCGAGTCCATGCGCACGCCCACGGCGTCGTAGATCGCATTGGCGATGGCGGGGATGGAGGGGTGCAGGGGGCCCTCGCCGGCCTCCTTGGCGCCGTAGGGGCCCTCGGGGTCGATGGACTCCACGATCAGCGCGCGCAGCTCCGGGGTGTCCACGGAGGCGGGGACGCGGTAGTCCAGCAGCGAGGGGCCGTCGTGCAGGCCGGCGCGGCCGTGGTCGGCGTCCTTGAACACGTGCTGCTCCATCAGCGCCTCGCCGAAGCCCATGTACGCCGAGCCCTCGATCTGCCCCTCCACGATGGTGGGGTTGATGGCGCGGCCGCAGTCGTGGGCCACCCAGATGGTCCCCACCTCCACGAAGCCGGTCTCCGGGTCCACCTCCACCTCGGCCACGTGCGCGGTGAACGAGTAGGCGGGCGACGCGCCGATGGTGCCGCCGCGGTACTCGCCGTGCACGTCCGTGGGCGTGTGGTACCACCCGGTGGAGCCCAGCGTCCCGCTGCGCGCCTCGGCCAGGCGGAACGCCTCGGCGACGGCCATGTTGCGCCCGGTGTCGGCGCCGTCCATGGCGCGGCCGCCGGCCAGCAGCACCCGCTTCGCAGGAATTCCCCACTCCTCGCCCACCGCCTCCTGCACCAGCGCCTTGAGCTTGCGCGCGGCGTCCAGGCAGGCGTTGCCCAGCATGAAGGTGACGCGCGACGAGTACGAGCCCAGGTCCACCGGGGTGAAGTCCGTGTCGGAGGGGAGCACGCGCACGTAGTCCAGCGGCACCCCCAGCTCCTCGCAGACGATGTAGGCCACCAGCGAGGTGGAGCCCTGCCCGATGTCGCTGGCCCCCGAGAACACCGCCACCCGGCCGGAGCGGTCCACCTGGAGCTGCACGGCGGACTGCGGCAGCCGGTTGGGGTAGATGGGGTAGTTGGTGCCGGAGATGTAGCAGCTCCCCGCCACCCCCACGCCGCGCCCGGGGCCCATGCGGCGGAACTTGTCCTTCCACCCGCTGGCCCGCTCCACCGCGTCCAGGCACTGGAGGAAGCCGTTGGAGGTGATGCGCAGCTCGTTGACGGTGCGCGTCATCTCCCCCATGAAGTTGCGCCGCCGCAGCTCGATGGGGTCCAGCCCCAGCCGCTCTGCCAGCTTGTCCAGCGTCACCTCGAAGGCGAAGCGCGGCTGCACGCTGCCGTGCCCGCGCTTGGGGCCGCACGCCGGCTTGTTGGTGAACACGCGGGTGCTGTCGAAGCGGTACGCCGGCATGCGGTACGGCGCCGTGAGCAGCTGCCCGGAGTAGTACGTGGTCACCAGCCCGAACGACGAGTACGCCCCGCCGTCCAGCAGCGTCCTCGCGTCCACGGCCCGGAGCGTCCCGTCCGCCGCGGCGCCCACCCGGTAGCGCATGTGGAAGGGGTGGCGCCCGCGGTGGGCGTAGAACACCTCCTCGCGGGTGTAGAGGATCTTGACCGGGCGCCCCGTCTTCATCGCCAGCTTGGCGACGCAGAACTCCAGGTCGAAGGGCTCGCTCTTGCCGCCGAAGCCGCCGCCCACGTGCGGCTGCACCACCCTCACCTTCGCCGGGTCCAGCTCCAGCACGCGCGCCAGCTCCCGGTGCAGGTAATGGGGCACCTGGGTGCTGGACCACACGGTGAGCCGCCCGCCCGGCGCGCCCCCCTCCTCCCACTGCCCGATGGCGCAGTGCGGCTCGATGGGGGTGTGCGTGGTCCCCTCGAAGAAGTACTCCCCCTCGATCACCACGTCGCTGGCGGCGAGCCCGGCCTCCACCTCGCCGAACTCCAGCTTCACCATCTTGGAGATGTTGCCGTTGTGGCCGGCCTTCTTGGCCTCGTGGATCTGCACGTCGACCCGGCGGGCGGACTCGCGCGGATCCAGGATCGCCTCCAGCACCTCGTACTCCACCCGGATCCGCTCGACCGCCCGGTTGGCCGTTTCCTCGTCCACGGCCGCGACCGCCGCCACCGCGTCGCCGATGTAGCGCGTCTTGTCCACGGCGAGCGCGTGCTCGTCCGGCGTCCACACGATGATGCCGAACGGCGTGGGCATCTCGCTCCCCACCACCACGCCGAACACCCCCGGCAGCGCCTCCGCCTCCGCGGTGTCGATGGACAGGATGCGGGCGTGCGGGTGCGGGGAGCGCAGGATCTTGCCGTGCAGCATCCCCGGCAGCGCGATGTCGTCCGTGTAGCGCGCGCGGCCCACGGACTTCTCCAGCCCGTCGGTCTTGCGCTGGCGCTTTCCCACCACGTTGAGGTCGCGCGGCTGGTCCTCGCGGCTGCCGTGCAGCGGGATGGGCTCGCCCAGGTGCGACCGGTCGTGCTCCACCACCGGCACGCCCGACGCGGCGACCTCCGGCTGGTCCGGCGGCACCCCGCCGCGGGCGCTCTCCATCTCCACGTCGCCCCCGGGCGAGAGCGGGTCGCGGGGCTCGTTCGGGCCGGTGCTCATGGCGGCATCCTCGTGTTGCCTCGGACCCCCCTCCCCCGGCCCCTCCCCCGCAAGGGGGGAGGGGAGAAAGGCACGGCGGATCGTCTCGACGACGGAGGGGAGATCGGTTTCGACCTGGTAGGCGGTGACGCGGACGAAATGGAGGCCGAGAGCTTCCAGCATCTGCTGGCGCTCGCGGTCGTGCTCTGCCTGCCCCTCGTGGATGGGACCGTCCACCTCCACGACCAGGCGCTCGTCCGGGCAGAAGAAATCCACCACGAACGGCCCGATGCGGTGCTGCCGGCGGAACTTGCGGCCGTCGAGCTGCTGGCGACGCAGGGCAGTCCACAACAGGGCCTCGCTCGGCGTCGGCTCCTTGCGGAAGGCCCTCGCCACTTCCGTCATCCGGTCGCGCAGCTCCCGGGGAATCCGCAGGGCCCCGACATGGTCGTCGCCGTTGCTCCCCTCCCCCCTTGCGGGGGAGGGGGGTCCGCCAGACGCAGGGTGCATGCTCACGGCTCCGCTCCCATTGCCGGGACCATCTCCTCTCCCCGCAGCCGCGCCGCAGCCAGCTCCACCGCGTCCAGGATCTTGGTGTAGCCGGTGCAGCGGCACAGGTTGCCGGACAGCGCCTCCTGGATCTCCACGCGGGTGGGCGCCGGGTTCTCCTCCAGCAGCGCCACGCCGCTCATCAGCATCCCCGGCGTGCAGAAGCCGCACTGCGCCGCGCCGCCCACGTCGAAGGCGTCCTGCAAGGGGTGGGGGACGCCGGGCGGGGTGCGCAGCCCCACCAGCCCCTCCACCGTGGTCACGTCACGGCCGGCGGCCTCCCACACGGGGGTGATGCACGACAGCGTGGGGACGCCGTCCAGCCACACCGTACACGCGCCGCAGTCGCCCTTGTCGCACCCCTGCTTGGAGCCGGTGAGCGCCAGCACGTAGCGCAGCGTCTCCAGCAGCGTCCAGTGCGTGGGCACGGCGGCCTCGTGGGTGTCGCCGTTGACGCGGAGGGTGACCAGCTCCTTCATGGGGGCTCCGTGTGGGGCTCTCGCGCGGAAAAACGGACGGCGCCGCGCGTGCGTGGCTCGGGACCACAACACTACCCGGCGCGGCGGGGGGTGTCAACGGAAGTTCGGACGCTCGTTCGGCTCCCTTCCGGCCAGGAGCGGCGCCGATTCCAGCCGTTCCGCCGCCGACGGCGCACGCCTCCGCCTTCCGCGTGGGCTGCCGGGCTACTGCTGGGCCCGGGCGTAGCACTCCGCGGCCTGCGCGGACAGGTTCTTGGCGTCCTCCAGCGACGAGGTCTGGATGGCGCGCGCGGCGATCCGGTCGCAGGCCGCCTTGCGCTCGTCGTTGGAGGTGGTGAACGGGACCGAGCACGCGGCCAGGACGAGGGCCGCGCAGGCGAGGAGGGCGGGACGGTGACGGCTCATGGCGGATCCCCGGGTGGGTGGGTGGGAGGGAACGTCCCATCACCGGCGCCGCAAGCGCCGGTCCAGCGGCTACGGGGCCATGCGGTCCAGCAGGTCGGGGAGGGCCAGGCGGAACCAGTACGTGTAGCGGTCGGGGCGCTCGGCCAGGTCGCGGCGCACCTCGTCCGGGTCCACCCAGGCCCACGCCTCCACCTCGTCGGCGTCGGGGACGGGGTCGCGGTCGCACTCGCCCACCAGCACGTGGTCGTACTCGTGCTCCGTCATCCCGCGGTCCAGCTCGGCGCGGTACAGAAAGGGAAAGGAGCCGCGCAGCTCGCACTCCAGCCCCATCTCCTCGCGCAGCCGGCGGCGGGCGGCGACCTCCACGCTCTCCCCGGGGCGGGGGTGGCTGCAGCAGGTGTTGGTCCACAGCCCGGGCGAGTGGTACTTGCCGCGCGCCCGCCGCTGGAGGAGCATCTCGCCGCGCGAGTTGAACACGAACACCGAGAAGGCGCGGTGCAGCCGGCCTTCGCGGTGGGCGCGCTCCTTGTCCTCCGTGCCCACCTCGCGGTCGCTCTCGTCCACCAGGATCACCCGCTCCGCCATGCCCACCTCGCCGCGGTGTCGTAAAAGAGAAGCCCCGACAAAGCCTAAACGCCCGGCGCCGTTCTGTCCACGGCGTCCCCGCGCGAACGGGCGCGTCCGGGGCGCGCGGGAGCCCGTGGGTACCCGTCTTGCCGGCTGCGGGGTCCACGCGGCGACGGCAGACACGGAACCACGGCGAGGAGGTGATGCATGCCTTCCTGGAGCAGCAAGGACCGGCGGATGTACGAGCACGTCAAGGAGAGCGAGGAGGCGCGCGGGGTGAGCGAGGAGCGCGCCGAGGAGATCGCGGGGCGCACCGTCAACAAGCACCGGCGCGAGGAGGGGCGCACCCCCAACCAGCGCACCCAGGGCACCGGCAACCCGAACCAGCCGCTGGAGGAGCACACCCGCGACGAGCTGTACAACATGGCCAGGGAGATGGAGATCGAAGGGCGCAGCCGCATGGACAAGGACGAGCTGATCCGCGCGATCGGAAAGAAGCGGTAGACGCACCCGGTGCGCCGACGACATGTGGGGGCGGGCTCCGGGAGCCCGCCCCCGCTCCGTTCCGGCCGGGCTCGTGAAGCATCTTGCCGGGCGCTCTCCGGAAACGCAGGTTTGCACCGGCCCGCCCGCGTCCCCCCTCGCCCGACGGAGATCCATGCGCCCGCATCGCCCCCGATTTCTCCTCCCCGCCTGCCTCGCCGCGGCGCTCCTGGTCCCGGGCGCCGCCCGCGCGCAGCAGGACATGTCCGGCGTGGAGGTCCGCACCCAGCACGTCGCGGGCGCCGTCCACGTGCTCACCGGCGCGGGCGGCAACGTGGCGGTGGTGGCCGGCGCGGACGGCGTGTTCCTGGTGGACGACCAGTTCGCCCCGCTCACCGAAAAGATCCGCGCCGCCGTGGCGCGCATCTCCCCGGCGCCGATCCGCTTCGTCCTGAACACCCACTGGCACGGCGACCACACCGGCGGCAACGAGAACCTGGGCAGGGCCGGGGCGCTGATCGTGGCGCACGACAACGTGAGGACGCGCATGAGCGCGGACCAGTTCATGAACCGGATGACCGACACGGTGCGGGCCTCCCCGCCCGGGGCGCTCCCCGTGGTCACCTTCACCGACACCGTCACCTTCCACCTGGGCGGCGACGAGGTGCGCGCCTTCCACGTCCCGCCCGCGCACACCGACGGCGACGCCGTCGTGCACTTCCGCCGGGCCGACGTGATCCACACGGGCGACACCTACTTCAACGGCCTGTACCCGTACATCGACCTGTCCAGCGGCGGGTCGGTGGACGGCATGATCGCCGCGGCCGACCGGGTGCTCGCCATGGCCGGCGAGCGCACGCGCATCATCCCCGGGCACGGGCCGGTCTCCGGGCGCGCCGAGCTGCGCGCCTACCGCGACATGCTGGTCGCGGTGCGCGACCGGGTGCGTGCGCTGGCGAGGGAGGGGAAGACGCTGCAGCAGGTGCAGGCGGCGAAGCCCAGCGCCGAGTTCGACGCGCGCTGGGGCGGGGGGTTCATGAAGCCGGATGCGTTCGTGCGCGTCGTGTACGAGAGCGTGTCGGGACGATGAGGTAGGGCCGGCGGCGGGCCCCGGCCGCACCGGACGCGACAGGGACTTTCGCGCAGCATCATCTAAGTACGAATTGGCAAAAACTTAGGCCCCGCGGGAAGGAACGGAAGTGGACGGTCGGCACGGGAGTTGCTAAGCGCCTCTGTGCCGGGATCATACAAGAAGCTCGGCAAACGACCGTATTTCACAACCGACCGCCGTTGCCGGAGTTGCGATGCTGAGCCACCCTTCGCCCGACGAAGCCCCCGAGGCGGCAGAGCTCCGCGGCAGGATCTTCACCGACCTGGACCGGCTGGCCTTCGCGGTGGAGATGGAGGCGGCCGGGCACCTGCGGGAGGGGCGCGAGGACGAGGCGGACCGCACCCACGCGGTGCGCCTGGGGGTGAGGCTGGCGCAGCGGCTGGTGGCGGGGGTGTGGGCGGACGAGGTGAACCGGCGCATGGAGCGCTGGTCGGACGAGTACGACCAGCGGCTCGCGCCCGCGCAGCGATGACGGACACGGCCTTCGGCGCGGGGGCGCGCGGCCACCGGACCGGGATCCGCCAGGCGGATCCGGCCGGGGCTCGCGGCCCCCGCGGCGGGGCCGTTTCGCGTTTCCGGGAGGGCTACCCCTGACGCGCGGCGAGCTGGGGGACCGCGTAGCGCGCCGCCATGCGCCCCGCGAACTCCGCGAACTCGGCGGGGTCGCGCGGCGGCGAGGTGTGGTCGGGGCGGAGGCCGCGGCTGGGCGGGGTGAAGCACAGGGTCGCGCAGACGTCGAACGGCTCCAGCGCGGACATCACCGTGTCGAACCAGGCGTCCGCGCCGGGGATGTGGCTCTCGGCCCAGCTCAGGCCGGTGCGCACCTCGCGCACCCCCAGGCGCTCGAACCAGCGCACGGCCAGCTCCAGCGAGCGCTCGTCGCCGTACTGGAACCACTGGCAGATCCCCAGCTCCGGCGAGAACTCGTCCAGCGCGCGCTTGGGGACGCCGTTCCAGCGCAGCAGCCCGAAGTGGAAGTGGCGGAAGTACGAGCTCCCCTCCGCCTGCTTGTGGCGGGTGGTGGCCTCGTACTCGGGAGCCAGGTCCAGGAGGGTGTACCAGAACACCCGCTCGCCGCGCAGCACCTCGCGGGTGCGGCGCAGCCCCCAGGCGCCGGTCTCCTCGGCGGCGAAGGAGGACACGCCGGTCTCGGTGACCCACACCGGCTTGCCGAACTCGGCGCGGAGGGCGTCCAGCTTGGCGGGCCAGGACTCCAGGGGCCACAGGTTCCAGTCCAGCGGAAAGCCGTGCACCGCCAGCGCGTCCACCGCTTCCAGGGCGCCCGCCTCGCGCATGCGGCGCAGGAAGCCGGGGTCGATGGGGGAGATCCCTCCCAGCACCAGCGGGACGTCGGCGCCCGCGCCGCGGACGGCGGCGGCGGCGCGCAGCACCATGTCGGCGTAGATCGTCCAGCCGGGATCGAGCAGGAAGTCCCAGTGGGACAGGTTGTTGGGCTCGTTCCAGAGCTTGATCGAGGTTATCAACGCGAAGGGAGGTGAGGAGTGGCGGAACGCAGCGTACTGGTAACCGGCGGGGCGGGGTTCGTCGGGAGCCACCTGGTGGACGCGCTGGTCGCGCGGGGCGACCGGGTGAGGATCCTGGACAACCTGGACCCCCAGGTGCACGGCCCCGACCGGCGGCGGCCGCCCTGGCTGTCGGGGGACGCGGAGCTGGTGGTGGGCGACGTGCGCGACCGCGACGTGTGGGACCGCGTGCTCAGGGGGGTGGACACCGTCTACCACCTGGCCGCGGCGGTCGGCGTGGGGCAGTCAATGTACCAGATCGCCGATTACACGGCAACGAACACCCTGGGCACCGCCTACCTCCTCCAGACCCTGGTGGACCGGGAGATGGAGCTCAAGCGGCTGGTGGTCGCCAGCTCCATGTCCATCTACGGCGAGGGCCGCTACGTGCGCGACGACGGCGCCGAGCCGGCGGCCGGGCGGCGCTCCGCGGACCGGCTCAAGGCGCACGACTGGGAGATGCGCGACCCGGACGGCGTCCCGCTCCGCCCCGTCCCCACGGACGAGGACAAGCCGCTGGACCCCACCTCCATCTACGCCCTCACCAAGGCGGACCAGGAGAAGATGGTCCTGCAGATCGGCGAGGCGTACGGGATCCCCAGCGTGGCTCTGCGCTTCTTCAACATCTACGGGCCGCGCCAGTCGCTCTCCAACCCGTACACCGGGGTGGCGGCCATCTTCAGCTCGCGGCTGCTCAACGGCGAGCCGCCGCTGATCTTCGAGGACGGCGAGCAGAGGCGCGACTTCGTTTCCGTCTACGACATCGTGGACGCCCTGCTGCTGGCCGGCGAGGCGCCCGGCGCGGTGGGGCAGGCGCTCAACGTGGGCTCCGGCAGCCCCGTCACCGTGACCGAAGTGGCGTCCACCCTGGCGCGGGTGCTTGGCGTGGACGTTGCACCCCAGGTGACCGGCCGCTACCGCGTGGGCGACATCCGCAACTGCTTCGCGGACATCTCCCGGGCGCGGGAGGCCATGGGATACGAGCCGCGGGTGACGTTCGAGAAGGGGATGAGGGACCTGGTTGCCTGGCTCCAGGAGCAGGACAGGCCGGAGGACGGGGTCGAACGCCACGCGGCGGAGCTCGCCGCGCGCGGGCTCACGCTGTGAGGAAGGGGGAGACGATGAGGAAGCGGGAGTACACTCTGATCACCGGCGGCGCGGGCTTCGTCGGCTGCAACCTGGCGGACGCGCTGCTCTCGGACGGCGAGCCCGTGGTGGTCCTGGACAACCTCTCCCGCGCGGGGGTGCAGCACAACGCGCGGTGGCTCAAGGACAAGCACGGCGACCGGGTGCGGGTGGAGAAGGCGGACGTGCGCGACGCCGACCGGGTCCGCCACCTGGTGCAGGGGGCGAAGCAGGTGTTCCACCTGGCGGCCCAGGTGGCGGTGACCACCTCGCTGGAGGACCCCGCGCTCGACCTGCAGACCAACGTCCTGGGCACCTTCCACGTGCTGGAGGCGGCGCGCTCCATGCTCAACCCGCCGCCCGTGCTCTTCACCTCCACCAACAAGGTGTACGGGGGGATGGAGGAGGTGCGGACGGAGCTCCACGGCGAGGCGTACCGCTACGCCGACGGCCGGCGCGGCGTGAGCGAGGCGGCGCCGCTGGACTTCCACTCGCCCTACGGCTGCTCCAAGGGCGCGGCGGACCAGTACGTCCGCGACTACGCCCGCATCTTCGGGCTCCCCACGGTGGTGTTCCGCATGAGCTGCATCTACGGGACGCGCCAGTTCGGGACCGAGGACCAGGGGTGGGTGGCCCACTTCGCCCGCTCCATCCTGGGCGGCGAGCCCATCACCGTGTACGGCGACGGCTTCCAGGTGCGCGACGTCCTCTGGGTGGAGGACCTGGTGAGCGCCATGCGGCTGGCGATGGACCGCATCGACACGGTCTCCGGCGAGGTGTTCAACCTGGGCGGCGGGGCCGAGAACGCGGTCTCGGTGCGCGGCGTGATCGACCGGATCGGCGAGATCGCGGGGCGCGAGGTGCCGGTGCTCATGGCCGACTGGCGGCCGGGCGACCAGCGCGTGTACGTGTCCGACACGGCCAAGGTGGAGGGGACGCTGGGATGGGAGCGGACGGTGGGGTGGGAGGAGGGGCTGGAGCGGCTGGTGGGGTGGCTGCACGACGCCGACCTGACCACGCCGGTGCTGCCGCTGAGCGCCGGCGCCCGGGTGTCCGCCCGTCCCAAGATGGCCAAGGTGGCGCCGTGAGCGTGCTCGCCGCGACGGGGACCATGCGGGCGGCCGTGCTGGCCGCGCCGGGGCAGGTCCGGATGGACGAGGTCGAGGTCCCCGAGCCGGGGCCGGGGCAGGTGCGGGTGAGGCTGGAGGGGTGCGGCGTGTGCGCCTCCAACCTGACGCCCTGGGCCGGGCCGGAGTGGATGCAGTTCCCCACCGAGCCGGGCTCGCTGGGGCACGAGGGGTGGGGCGTGGTGGATGCCGTGGGCGACGGCGTGGAGGGTCTCCAGGTCGGCCGGCGGGTGGCGGCGCTCTCCTACAAGTCGTACGCGGAGTACGACCTGGCGGACGCGGACGCCGTGGTGCCGCTCCCGGACTCGCTTGCCGGGCAGCCCTTCCCGGGCGAGCCGCTGGGGTGCGCCATGAACATCTTCCGGCGCAGCGAGATCCAGCCGGGGCAGACCGTCGCCGTCGTCGGCATCGGCTTCCTGGGGGCGATCCTCACCCGCCTGGCGACCGACGCCGGCGCAAGGGTGATCGCCGTCTCCCGCCGTCCCTTCTCGCTGGACGTGGCGCGGGAGATGGGCGCCGCCGAGACGATCCCCATGGACGACCACCACGGGATCATCGAGCGCGTCAAGGAGCTCACCGGCGGCGAGTTCTGCGACCGGGTGATCGAGGCCGTGGGCAAGCAGTGGCCCCTGGACCTCTCGGCCGAGCTGACGCGCGAGCGCGGCCGGCTGATGATCGCCGGCTACCACCAGGACGGGCCGCGGCAGGTCAACATGTGGCTCTGGAACTGGCGCGGGCTGGACGTGATCAACGCCCACGAGCGGGATCCCAGGATCTACATCCAGGGGATCCGCGAGGCCGTGGACGCCGTCGCCTCGGGCCGTCTCGACCCCAGCTCGCTCTACACCCATACTTTCCCCCTGGACCGGCTGGACGACGCGCTGAACGCGACGCGCGACCGGCCCGACGGGTTTCTCAAAGCGCTGGTTATCCCCTGATGAAACAACAGGTTACAGGTTACAGGTTACAGGGGACAGCAAGCGGGGCCGGTGCAGTTGCAGGCTATCCCCTGTCCCCTGTCCCCTGTCCCCTCCCCCGCCTCGGCTTCCTCGGCGTGGGCTGGATCGGCCGGCACCGCATGGAGGCGATCGTCGCCACCGGCGCCGCCGAGGTGGCCGCCATCGCCGACCCGTCGCCGGAGATGGCGGCGGAGGCCGGCAAGCTCGCCCCGGGGGCGGAGATCGTCGGCTCGCTGGACGACCTGCTGGACGCGGGGGTGGACGGGGTGGTGATCGCCACGCCCAGCGCGCTGCACGCGGAGCAGTCCATCCGGGCGCTGGAGCGCGGGGCCGCGGTGTTCTGCCAGAAGCCGCTGGGGCGCACCGCGGCGGAGGTGCGGCGGGTGGTGGACGCGGCGCGCGCGGCGGACCGGCTGCTCGCCGTGGACCTGTCGTACCGCTTCACCGAGGGGATGCGGCGCATCCGCGACGTCGTGGACTCGGGGGAGCTGGGGCGCATCTACGCGGTGGACCTGGTCTTCCACAACGCCTACGGGCCGGACAAGCCCTGGTTCTACGACCCGGCGCTCTCCGGCGGCGGGTGCGTCATGGACCTGGGCGTCCACCTGGTGGACCTGGCGCTGTGGACGCTGGGCTTCCCGACCTCGACCAGCGTCTCGGGCAGGCTGTTCGCCGGGGGCGAGCCGCTGGGCGCGAACCCCGACCGCTGCGAGGACTACGCGGTCGCCACGGTGGAGCTGGAGACGGGGACGGCGGTGCGGCTCGCCTGCTCGTGGCGGCTCCAGGCCGGGTGCGACGCGGTGATCTCGGCCGAGTTCTACGGCACCGGGGGCGGGGCGGCGCTCCGCAACGTGGGCGGCTCGTTCTACGACTTCACGGCCGAGCGCTTCCGCGGCACCTCGCGCGAGACGCTGGCCTCCCCGCCGGACGAGTGGGGCGGGCGCGCCGCGGCGGACTGGGCGGAGCGGCTGGCCCGCGGCGAGCGCTTCGACCCCGCGGCTGCGCGGCTGGTGGAGGTGGCGGCGGTGCTGGACGGGATCTATGGCCGATAGGATGAGAATCTTCATCTCCACCGACACCGTCGGCGGGGTGTGGGACCACACCGTGACGCTGGCGCGCGAGTTCCACGACGCCGGGCACGACGTGCTGGTGGCCGTCCTCGGCGAGCCGCGCGACGAGCGGCTGGCGCACCTCCCCGTCGGCGTCGAGGTCACCTGGCGCCCGTACCGGCTGGAGTGGATGCCGGACGCGGCGGAGGACGTGGCCGAGGCCGGCGCCTGGCTGCGCCGCACCGCCGACCTGTGGGAGGCGGACGTGGTGCACCTCAACCAGATGGCGTACGCCGTGGAGGAGTTCGCGGCGCCCAGGCTGGTGGCGGTGCACAGCGACGTGCTCTCCTGGTTTTCGGAGACGCTGGGGCAGGACGCCCCCGCGGAGTTCGCGCGCTACGAGCGCTGGGTGAGGGACGGGCTGGCCGCGGCGGACGCGGTGGTGACGCCCACGGCGTACCAGTCGGCGCTGGTGCAGCGGCACTTCGGGCGGGCGGCGGACCGGGTGATCCACAACGGCGTCGCGGCGCCGGCCGGGGAGCCGCCGGCGCGCTCCGGGACGGTGGTGGTGAGCGCGGGGCGCGCCTGGGACGAGGCCAAGGGCGCGCCCGTGCTGGACGCCGCCGCGGGGATCCTGCGCGCCCTCGCGGGCGAGGCCGCGCCCGAGGTTCACCTGCTGGGGGAGACGGTGGGGCCGGGCGGCGACCGCTTCGACGCGCGGCACCTCCAGGCGCACGGGCGGGTGGAGCGGTCGGAGGTGGACGCCTGGCTGGCGCGCGCCTCGGTGTACGTGGCCGCCTCGGCGTACGAGCCCTTCGGGCTGGCGCCGCTGGAGGCGGCGCTGCACGGGTGCGCGCTGGTGCTCAGCGACATCGGCTCCTTCCGCGAGCTGTGGAAGGGGTGCGCGGTGTTCTTCCCCGCGGGCGACGCGGAGGCGCTGGCGAACGCCATCCTCCAGCTGCGCCACGACCCGGCCCGCTGCGCCAGGCTCGCCGAGGGGGCACGCACCCGGGCCCTGCGGCGCTACACCGCCAGGCGCATGGCCGGCGACTACCTGGCCCTGTACCGCGAGCTGCACGCCCGCCACGCGGCGGCCGCCGCGCAGAAGGTGGTGGTCGCATGAGGTTCGCCTTCTTCGTCCACAGCGCCGTCTCCGACTGGAACCACGGCAACGCCCACTTCCTGCGCGGGCTGATGAGCTCGCTGGTCCGGATGGGGCACGGGGTCGTGAGCTGGGAGCCGCGGCGCGCCTGGTCGCTGGAGAACCTGCTGGCGGACCACGGCATCGGCCCGGTGGTGGAGTTCGCGCGGGGGTACCCGGAGATCGAGGCCAGGTCCTACGACGCCACGGAGCGCCCCGGCCTGGCGGAGGAGCTGCGCGCCGCCGCGGCGGGCGCGGACGTGGTGGTGGTGCACGAGTGGAACGACCCGCACGTGGTCAACACGCTGGTGGAGGTCGTCGGCGACGGTGCGCTGCGCATCTTCCACGACACGCACCACCGCCCCTGGAGCCAGCCGGAGGCCATCGCCCGCTTCGCGCTGGGCGCCTACGACGGGGTGCTCGCCTTCGGCGACGTGCTGCGCGACATCTACCGCGGGCGCTTCGGGGTGGAGCGGGCCTGGACCTTCCACGAGGCGGCGGACCACGTCCGCTTCCGCCCGCTGGACCGCCCGAAGTCGCAGGACGTGGTGTGGATCGGCAACTGGGGCGACGAGGAGCGCACGCAGGAGCTGAGGAGCTTCTGGCTGGACTCGGCGCGGCGCTTCCCGGAATTGAGGTGGGTGGCCCACGGGGTCCGCTACCCGGAGTACGCGCTGGAGGAGCTGCGGGACGCAGGGGTGGAGTTCCGCGGCTGGGCGCCGTCGCTCACCGTGCCGGAGGTCTTCGCGGCCTCGCGCGCCACGCTGCACGTCCCCCGGCGCGCGTACGTGCAGGCGCTGGCGGGGATCCCCACCATCCGCGTGTTCGAGGCGCTGGCCTGCGGGATCCCGCTGGTGTCGGCGCCCTGGATCGACGCGGAGGCGTTGTTCCGCCCGGGCGACTACGCGGTCGCCGAGACCCCCGGCGAGATGGCCGAGCGGCTTCACACGTTCTGCACGGACGACGACGCCCGCGCCGAGCAGGCGGCGCGCGGGCTGGAGACCATCCTGGCACGGCACACCTGCGACCACCGCGCCGCGCAGCTCCTGGAGATCGTGGAGGAGCTGGGCGCGGCGGGGAGCGCGGGCACCGCAACCCCGGCTTCGGAGGCCGCATGCACCTGACGTTCTTCGGCTCGTCGCTGGTCTCGTCGTACTGGAACGGCGCCGCCACCTACTACCGCGGGCTGATCCGCGCCCTCCACGGCCTGGGCCACCAGGTCACCTTCTGCGAGCCGGACGCCTACGGGCGCCAGCAGAACCGCGACCTGGCGGAGGACCCGGAGTACGCGCGCGTGGTCGTCTACCGGACGGAGGAGGAGCGGGACGCGCTGCTGGACCGGGCGTTCGCCACCAGCGACTGGGTGGTCAAGTGCAGCGGGGTGGGGGTGTGGGACGCGGAGCTAGAGGCGGCGGTCGCGGAGCGGAGCGGCGGGGCGGCGCGCACGGCGTTCCTGGACGTGGATGCCCCGGCGACGCTGGGGCGGATCGCGGCGGACGCGGCGGACCCGTTCATCGCCTGCATCCCGCGCTACGACCACGTACTCACCTACGGCGGCGGGCCGCCCGTCGTCGCCGCGTACGAGAGGTGGGGCGCCCGGGCCTGCACCCCGGTCTACAACGCGCTGGACCCGGAGGAGCACCGGCCGCTGGAGCGCACCGGCGCGCCGCGCTGGGACCTGCTCTTCATGGGGAACCGGCTCCCGGACCGGGAGGCGCGGGTGGACGAGTTCTTTTTCCGCGCGGCGGCGCTCTGCCCGGAGGCGCGCTTCGCCCTGGGCGGCGAGGGGTGGGGCGACAGGGGGATGCCCGCCAACGTGGAGTACCTGGGGCACGTCCCCACCGGGCGCCACAACGAGGTCAACGCGGCGGCGCGGCTGGTGCTCAACGTACACCGCGAGTCCATGGTGGAGAACGGCTGGTCGCCGGCCACGCGGATGTTCGAGGCCGCTGGCGCCGCCGCGTGCCAGGTGACGGACGCCTGGGAGGGGATCGCGGAGTTCTTCGCCCCCGGCGAGGAGATCCTGGTGGCGCGGGACGCGGAGGAGGTGGCGGCCTGGGTGCGCGCCACGGACGACGCGCGGGCCCGCCAGGTGGGCGAGGCGGGGCGCCGCCGGGCGCTCCGCGACCACACCTACGGGCAGCGGGCGCGGCTCCTGGACGCCATCCTGCGCGCCCCGGCGCGGATGGAGAGCGTAGCATGAAGCTGGTCGTCTTCGGCCTGTCGATCTCCTCCAGCTGGGGGAACGGGCACGCCACCACCTACCGCGCCCTGCTGCGGGCCTTCGCGGCGCGCGGGCACGAGACCGTGTTCTACGAGTGGGACGCGCCCTGGTACCGGGAGAACCGCGACTTCCCCCGCCCGGAGTTCTGCAGGCTGGTGCTGTACCGCGACTGGGAATCGGTGGCTGCGGAGGCGATCGCGGAGGCGCGCGAGGCGGACGCCGTGCTGGTGGGCTCGTACGTCAAGGACGGCCCGCGGGTGATCGACGGCCTGGCGGAGGCGGGGATCGACCCGCTCTTCTTCTACGACATCGACACGCCGGTCACCGTCTCGGCGCTGCGCGGCGGCGGGGCGGAGTACCTGCGGCCGGACCAGGTGGGGCTGTTCACCCGCTACTTCTCCTTCACCGGCGGCCCCTTTTTGCACGAGGTGCTGGAGGCGGAGCTGGGCGCGCGTGAGGCCGTGCCGCTGTACTGCTCGGTGGACCCGGTGCGGTACCACCCCGTGGCGGCGGACCCGGAGCTGGCCTGCGAGCTGGGGTACATGGGCACCTACGCGCCCGACCGGCAGCCCGTGGTGGAGGGCTTCCTCCTGGACGTGGCGCGGCGGCTCCCGGAGCGCGGCTTCGTGGTGGCCGGGCCGCAGTACCCGGAGGACGTGGCCTGGCCCGGCAACGTGCGGCACCTGCACCACCTCCCGCCGGACCGGCACCCGGCGTTCTACTCCAGCGCGGCGTGGCAGCTCAACGCCACCCGGGCGGACATGGTGGCGGCGGGGTGGTCGCCCTCGGTGCGGCTGTTCGAGGCGGCGGCGTGCGGCGCGGCCATGATCTCGGACCGCTGGCCCGGCATCGACCGCTTCTTCACCCCCGGGCGGGAGATCCTGCTGCCGGAGAGCACCGAGGAGGTGGTGGCGATCCTGCGCGGCACGCACCCGGACGACCGCCGCGCCGTCGGCGAGGCGGCGCGGGCGCGCGTGCTGGCGGAGCACACCGCGGAGCACCGGGCGGAGGAGCTGGAGTCGCTGCTGCGCACCCCGGCGCGGGTGGCCTGAGCCGCCGGGTCCCGGTCGCGCCGACGCGGCCCCGTACCCCCCACAGGGTGCGGGGCCGCG
>JBFMFL010000559.1:0-2439 GCA_040752145.1 Gemmatimonadota bacterium | reverse complement strand
CTTCCCCGGCGATTTCCGGGTAGGCGCGGCGCGGCTCCGCGACGGCGAGGGTGCCCCGGGGCCGGCCGCCCTTTCTGCCGTTCTCCCGGGCGGCGGCGGCCTTGGCGTCGCTGGTGGCCCCGCCCAGGTACTTCCCCGCCCAGCGCCGCAGGTTGAAGCTCTGCGCCAGCAGGCCGGGCACGGACAGGTCCTCGTCCAGCTCCTCCCAGTGAAGCCCCTCGCCGCCGAGCTCCACCTCCACCTCCGCGAGCTGGTCGGGCGACGCGTTCGCCAGGCGCGGCGACACCCCCGGCGGAAAGCCGAACACGAAGCCGCCCGCGAGCTCCAGCATCACCCGCCCGTTGACGGCGTCGTACCAGGCGCGCGTCGCCCGCGGCTCGACCGCGTCGGAGAGCTGTGCGTTGCTCCGCGCCCGGGGAATGGCGAGCCTGATCTCCTCGTCGCTCCGTGGGGTCCTAGCCATGGATCTCCTCCCACCGTTGCAGGAATGGGCGCCAGTTCGCTTCCACGATCCTCACCGCGCGCACCACGTCCGGGTCGCGCATGGCCCGCACCTCCATCACCTCCGAGCCGGTGTCCTCGTCGCCCAGCGACACCTTGGCCACGGCCCCGTCCCGCAGGACGTGCACGTGGGGCGGCTCGTGGTCGTGCGTGTAGATCCGGACGATGAACCCGCCCTCGCGATGGATCGTCGGCATCAATCTAACCTATCGTTGGGTTTCGTCAAGCTTCCCGTTCCCCGCCCGCTTCAAACCTCGAAAATGGGTTGGTTTACCCATACGCGCACACGGCGGAACGGGTAATCTACGTCCAGGCAATGGCGGAAAGCGACCGCCACAGGTGACCCGGGGCCCGCGAGGGCCGGAAAAGAGAGACCATCATGAGCGACGTGATCGATACGGAAGTGGCGATCGTCGGCTGCGGGCCGGTGGGCGCGCTGACGGCCAACCTGCTGGGCCTGCAGGGGGTGCGGGTGCTGGTGCTGGAGCGCGAAACGGCGGAGCACGGGCAGCCGCGCGCCTTCTCGTGCGACGACGAGGCGCTGCGCATCTACCAGATGGCGGGGCTGGCGGAGACGCTCCACGCCGACATGGCCGTGTGCGACCGGGTGCACTACACCGGCGTGAACGGGCGCGAGTTCGCGGAGGTGGAGTTCCGCGGGCTGGACTTCGGCTCGGGGTACCCGGTGCTCAACTTCTTCCACCAGCAGAAGCTGGAGCGGGTGCTGCGCGCCGGGCTGGCCCGCTTCCCCTCGGTGGAGCTGCGCCTGGGGCACGAGGTGACGGCGCTGCTCCAGGACCGCGACGGGGCAACGCTGGCGGTGCGCGACCGGGTGGGCGGCGGCACGCTGCGGGTGTGCGCCCGCTACGTGCTGGGGTGCGACGGCGGCCGCAGCGCCACGCGGCAGCTCGCCGGGATCGCCATGGCGGGGAGCAGCTACGAGGAGCCCTGGCTGGCGGTGTCCGGCGACGTCCCGGACGACGCCGTCCGCCTGCCGGACACGCGCTTCGTCTGCGACCCGCGGCGCCCCACCTTCGTGGGCAAGGGCGCGCAGGACGACTACCGGGTGGAGCTGATGATGCTCCCCGGCGAGACCGCGGAGGAGATGGAGCGCCCGGAGACCATCGCCCGGCTGATCTCGCCGTACGTGGACCCGGAGCGCATCCGCATCACCCGCGCGGTGGTGTACCGCTTCCACGACGCCATGGCCGAGGCGTGGTGGAAGGGGCGCGTGTTCCTGCTGGGCGACGCGGCGCACCAGATGCCGCCCATGATGGGGCAGGGGCTGGTCTCCGGGCTGCGCGACGCCGCCAACCTGAGCTGGAAGCTGGCCCTGGTGCTGCGCGGCACCGCCGCGCCCGGGCTGCTCGCCAGCTACGAGGCGGAGCGCCGCCCGCACGTGCGGGCCATGGCGCAGGCCAGCGTCCGGGTGGGGCGGGTGATGATGGGGCGCAGCCGCGTGGGCGCGGAGCTGCGCGACAGGTTCTTCCGGGCGATCCAGCTCGTTCCCGCGGTGCGGCGCTTCATCCGCCGCTTCGGCTTCAAGCCGGAGGCGGTGTACGGCGCCGGCGCCATGCTCGGCGGCCGGCGCAGCCATCGCGCCGCGCCGGAGGGCAGGCTGTTCCCCCAGGCGCGGGTGGAGACCGCGGCCGGCCGCTCGGTGCTCTCGGACGAGGTGCTGGGGCCCGGCTTCGCGGTGGTGGCGCTGGGCGTGGACCCGCGCGAGGCCGCGCCCGAGGCCGGCGCCGTGTGGGGGCGCCTGGGCGCCCGCCTGGTGGTGGTGCTCCCGCCCGGGGCGCCCGCCCCGCGCCCCGGCCTGGGCGTCACCCAGGTGCGGGACGCCACCGGCCGCATCGGCGAGTGGCTGCGCCGCCACGGCGCCGAGGTGGCGGTGGTGCGCCCCGACCGCTTCGTCTTCGGCGCCGGCCCCGCCGCGCA
>JBFMFL010000558.1:0-2443 GCA_040752145.1 Gemmatimonadota bacterium | reverse complement strand
GCGGCGCCTACGTCCCGCTGGACCCCGCCTACCCGGCCGAGCGCTGCGCCACCATGCTGCGCGACTGCGGGGCCGCCCTGCTCCTGACGCAGGCGCACCTGGCCGGGCACTTCTCCGGGGCCGGCGTCCCCCTCCTCGCCTTGGACGCGCTCCGGGACGAGCTGGCCGCCGCCCCGGCGGAGGCGCCGGAGACCGGCGTCGGGCCGGAGAACCTGGCCTACGTCATCTACACCTCGGGCTCGACGGGCACGCCCAAGGGAGCCATGGTGCAGCACCGGGCGCTGGTCAACTACGCCGCCGACATGGCGCAGCGCATCGGCTTGCGCGGCGAGGACCGGGTGCTCCAGTTCGCCTCGCCCGGCTTCGACGTGGTCGTCGAGGAGCTGTTCCCCGCCTGGCTCAGCGGGGCGGCCGTGGTGTTCTCGCGCGGCAACCTGCTCTCCCCGGCCGAGCTGCTGGAGGTGGTGCAGGGGGAGGGCGTGAGCGTCTTCGAGCTGCCCACGGCGTACTGGCACGAGTGGGTGCGCGAGCTGAGCGGGCAGGGCTGGCGCGTGCCGGAGTGCGTGCGCCAGGTGCTGGTGGGGGGCGAGCGGATGGCGCCGCAGCGGCTGCGCGAGTGGGCCGATCTGGGCGTGCCGCTGGTACACGTGTACGGGCTGACGGAGACGGCCTGCACCTCGACCACGCTGCGCCTGGAGGCGGGCGAGGACGGCTCGGCCTGGAGCAGCCTGCCGGTGGGCCGTCCCACGGGCAACGTGCGCCTGTACGTGCTGGACCGGTCCGGTCAGCCGGTGCCGGCGGGGGTGGCGGGGGAGCTGTACATCGCGGGGGAGGGGGTGGGGCGCGGCTACCTGGGCCGGGCGGAGCGGACGGCGGAGGCGTTCGTGCCGGACGCGTTCGGGTCCGCGGGGTCGCGTGCGTACCGGACGGGGGACCGGGTGCGCTGGCTGGGCGGGGGGGAGCTGGAGTTCATGGGTCGGATGGACGAGCAGGTGAAGCTGCGCGGCTTCCGCATCGAGCCGGGGGAGATCGAGGCGGCGCTGCTGGCGCAGGCGGGCGTGCGGGAGGCGACCGTGCTGGTACGGGAGGACGAGCCCGGCCAGAAGCGGCTGGCGGCCTACGTGGTGCCGCAGGAGGGCGCGCGGCTCCAGACGGCCGAGCTGCGGGCGCGCCTGGCGGAGCGGTTGCCGGAGTACATGGTGCCGGCGGCGTTCGTGACGCTGGACAAGCTGCCGCTGAACGCCAACGGCAAGGTGGACCGGCGCGCCCTGCCGGCGCCGGAAAGGACGGCGGACGAGGGGTACGCGGCTCCCCGCTCGGTGGGGGAGGAACTTCTGGCGGGGATCTGGGCGGAGGTGCTGGGCGTGGAGCGGGTGGGCGCGCTCGACAACTTCTTCGAGCTGGGCGGGCACAGCCTGCTGGCCACCCAGGTGATCTCGCGGGTGCGGGCGGCCTTCGGGGTGGAGGTGCCGCTGAAGGCGCTCTTCGAGGCGCCCACCGTGGCGGGGCTGGCCGGACGCATCGAGGCGCTGCGCGGCGACGGCGCGTTGCTGGCGCCGCCCATGGTCCCGGTGCCGCGCGACGGCTCGCCGCTGCCGCTGTCGTTCGCGCAGCAGCGGCTGTGGCTGGTGGACCGGATCGAGCCGGGCAGCGCCGCCTACAACATGCCGTCCCCGCTGCGCCTGCGGGGCGCGCTGGAACTGCCCGTACTGCGGGCGAGCCTGGACGCGCTGGTGCGGCGGCACGAGTCGCTGCGGACGGTCTTCCCGGAGGAGGGGGGCAGGCCCGCGCAGGTGGTCCGTCCCGCCGGCCGGGTCCCGCTGCCGACCGTGGACCTCCGGGGCCTGCCCGAGGAGGCGCGGCAGGCGGAGGCGAAGCGGCTCTCGGGCGCGGAGGCCATGCGGCCGTTCGACCTGGCGCGCGGCCCGCTGCTGCGGAGCACGCTGCTGCGGCTGGAGGAGACCGACCACGTGCTCCTCTTCAACCTGCACCACATCGTCAGCGACGGCTGGAGCATGCAGGTGCTGGTGCGCGAGGTCTCCGCGCTGTACGCCGCCTTCGCCCGGGGCGAGGCGGCAGACCTGCCCGAACTGCCGGTGCAGTACGCCGACTTCGCGGTGTGGCAGCGCGAGTGGCTCAGCGGGGAGGTCCTGGAAGCGCAGATCGGCTTCTGGCGGGAGCGCCTGGCCGGTGCCCCGCCGCTGCTGGAGATCCCCACGGACCAGCCGCGCCGGGCGGGGCAGAGCCCCCTCGCGGCGACGCACCACTTCACGCTGCCGCCCGAGCTGTCGGGCGGGCTGCGGGAGCTCGCGCGGCGGGAGGGGGCGACGCTGTTCATGACGCTGCTGGCCGGCTGGCAGGCGCTGCTCTCCCGGTACTCCGGGCAGGACGACGTGGTGGTGGGCACGCCCATCGCGGGGCGCAACCGGCGCGAGACGGAGGG
>JBFMFL010000557.1:0-2486 GCA_040752145.1 Gemmatimonadota bacterium | reverse complement strand
GTGAAGCTGTACAGATGCGTAGGTTTCTTCCGAAGGCGCGCCACCGTAAGCATGCTCCCTCCTCTTGCCGAGTCCCTGCCCAGCCGAAGCAAACCCTGCGCTCTGCATCTATTGTGCAACCCGTCTACTGCCGTCCGTCTCCTGCGCGGGCGCAGGGAACCCCGCCAAACTGCCGGCGGGTTTCCCTGCGCCGGAGTGAGCCAGCCGAAACTGCCCGGCTGTCTCCCTCCGCAACGGATCATGTGGGTACTGCGGAACTGCAACGACAACGGAACGGCGCCCGCACCTGGAGTACCGGGTGCGGGCGCCGTTCGCCGTTTGCAGGCTGTTCCCTGTGCCCTATTCCCTGTTCCCTAGTAGATGTACACCTGCGTCCCCACGGGCACGTTCTCGTACATCCAGAGAATGTCGTCCTTGCGCATGCGGATGCAGCCGTGGCTGGCCGCGGTGCCGATGGAGGCCTCGTTGTCGGTGCCGTGGAAATAGTAGCCGTCGTACATCTCCAGCTTGGCCACTCCCAGCACGCCCTTGTGCTTGCGCTGCGGGCTCCCCCAGGGCGGGATGTAGACGGTGCCGCCGCGGATGGGCTCGCGGCCGGCGGGGAAACCGGCGAGCGCGTCGGGCGAGGCGTTGCTCATGTCCACCACGCGCAGGCCGCGCTTGCGGGCGACCTCCACGTAGTGCCAGTTGGGCGGCACCCAGACCGGGTCCAGCTCCTTGTGGGTGATCGACATCCTGCCGCGCGGGGTCTGGAAGCGCTTGGTGGTGCCGCCCATCACCAGCGTCTTGCCGGAGCCCACCGCCACCGGCGCGGCGAACAGCGTGTCGTCGCCCTGGATGTAGCTGACCTTGCGCTCCGCGATGGACACCACCAGGTAGGGGCGGTTCGCGGGGACCAGCTCGGACTCCTTCGCCTCCAGCTCGCGCGCCTTGCCGGCGATCTCCGCGGCGCTCCGCTGCTCCTGCCGGGCAAGGAACTCCAGCGAGCGCAGGTCGTGCGCGTAGGCGATCTTGGCCACGTCGCGCTCGTAGCGCTCGTTGACCGCCCAGGCGGTGGCCGTCACGAAGAGGGTCGCCAGCAGGGCCACCCCGCCCAGCAGCGCCAGCGTGACCCCCCGGTTCTCGAAGAAGATGCGCCGCAGGCGCCCGGGCGGCGTGTAGTTCCGCCGCTCGGGCGTGCCGGCGCGCGTGGTCCGTTCGTCCATCGGGTGCTCCCTCCCGCTAGTAGATGAAGACCGGGGTGTCCTCGCGGACGGCGTCGAAGAAGGCGCGCATGTCGCTCTCGCGGACCATGAACGCCGCCGGCTTCACGCCCCCCGCCAGGGGCCCCGCCTCGGGCTCGCTGTAGATCTCCGTGCCGTCGTCCAGCCGGAGCACGTACTCCCCCAGCCCGCCCTCCACGCGACGCTGCTCCTCGGGGGGGACGGGCTGGCCGCGCCCCAGGTACACCCACTCCGGCACCGTGTAGGTGGGCGCGAGCTGCTTGTCGCGGATGGTCCGCTCCCCCAGCGCCCGCACGAAGCGCCAGGAGCGGCCGTCGGGGGCGCGGACCACCGAGTCCGGCCCGATCCGCACCGGCACCTGCCTCAGCGTGGCCCGGCCGTGCCGGAGTGACAGGGTGGAGTCCTCGGTGTTCACCGCCAGGTGGAGGCCCTTCTGCTGCAGCCCCTTGACCCTCAGCTCCCGCCGCAGCAGCGCCACCGCCATCTCCGAGCGTGCGGCCCGCGACTGGAGGATGCGGTCGCGCGTGGCCCGCTCCGCCTCGCTCATCTCCCGGTTCAGCGCCTCGGCCTCCTGCTGGTAGCGCGGGATCCGCGACGCCACCACGCCGGTGGCCGCCAGGAACAGCACCATCAGCGTCGTCATCCCCCAGAAGAAGAGGGGATGGTCGTGACGTAGCCGGGAGAGGCCTCTGCGCGTCTCGGTCATGCGGTCGGCGTCTGGGACGGGAGGTTGCGGGATCGACGGGTCTGTTCGAGGAGGCGGCTTAGCAAGACGCGTTCCCCCGACGAGATCCCCGGGCGCCCTCTCGCGCGGGCGCATCTCTATCCGGCACAATCGTTTGGATGGGTTGTACGCCGGCTCGCGGCGGCCGGTTCCGCCGTCCCGGTCCGGGGCGCCGCGCTGGCGCGTCGGGTCCGCCGGGCGCATCTTGCCGGTGTGGCTCGTGGGGTTCATCCTTGCCGGAGTGATGCGCGGCCGATGGCGAAGACCTTCTGGGTGCTGGGGTGCCTGTTCGGGATGACGGCGGTGGCGGCGGGGGCCTTCGGGGCGCACGCGCTCCGCGCCCGCCTCCCGGCCGACCTGCTGGCGGTGTTCGAGACGGGGGCGCGCTACCAGATGTACCACGCCCTGGCGCTGCTCGCCGTGGCCTGGGCGGTCGAGCGGTGGGCCTCCGGCGCGGCGGTGGCGGCGGGGTGGGCGTTCGTGGCCGGGATCGTGGTGTTCTCCGGCAGCCTGTACGTGCTGGCCCTGAGCGGGGTGCG
>JBFMFL010000556.1:0-2492 GCA_040752145.1 Gemmatimonadota bacterium | reverse complement strand
CGCCGCCGACGTGGCGAACACGACCGGCCCCGCCTCGCACCCCCCCGCCTCGGCCTCGGCGCAGCCCGCCGCGATCCCGCCGGCGTACGGCGCGGCCGCCACGCGCCGCACCTCCACCGCCTGCCGCCCGAGGCTGTCCGGTGCGCCCGCGGGCGTGCGCGCCTCCACCAGCAGCGGCGGCAGGAGGCGCCGCGCCTCCTCCAGCATTCCGGCCGGGTCGACGACCGACACCTCCGCCCCGTCGGCCGAGACCGCGACCACCTTCCCGCCCGCCACCGCCAGCATCGCCGGGCGCACGCCGATCCTCACCCGGCCCGCGTAGTCGAGCCGGCGCAGGTCCACCCGCACGAGCGCGCCCCCCTCCTCGTCGGCCACGAAGGCCGCCCCCCCGCCCGGTCCGACCGCGAGCGCCCTCCCGTCGATGCGCCCCAGCCCGATCCGCTTCCCCTGGAAGACCACCAGCGGCGCCAGCGCCGCGGCGGCCAGCGTCCGCGGCGCGGCCGAGTCGCCCGGCGCCGCCGCGTACGCGCGCTTGCCGGCCGCGTCCTGGAACACTCCCGTCAGGTACGCTCCCCCGCCCCGCCCGCGCCGTACGGCCGCGGGGAGCGAGTCCACCGCCACCGCGGCGGCACCATCGCGGACGCCGGCGGCGCGGCTGCGCCAGAGCACCCGCCGCGCACCGTCGACCACCAGGAGCTGCACCGTCAGCGAGTCACGCCCCGCGGCCCCCGCTCCCGTCCGCACGCTCACCCGCAGCGTGTCCTGCTCGCGGGTCGTGACCGTGTCCGGCGCCAGGACCAGCCGGGCCCCCGGCAGCTCCCCGCCCGCACCCCCGGGCTCCGTGAGCCCCTCCCTGCCGATGCACCCGCCGGCCAGGGCCGCACCGAGGACGACCAGCGCCGCCCGCGTCCGCGTCACCATGCGCGGCCGTCCCGCGCGCCTGCCGCTGCGCTCGCCACACATCACCTCCGCATCAGGGTTCACCGGCGTCCTCCTCGTCCGGCGTGAGCGCCGGGAGGATCCGCGGGGTCAGGATCAGGATCAGGTCCCGGAAGGACGTCGACTCCTCGTCCACCCGGAAGAGCCGCCCGATTCCGGGCAGGTCCGACAGCAGCGGCACGCCGCCGCGCGACTCGCTGCGCGACGAGGTGGTCAGACCCGCGATCACCAGCGGCTGCCCGGCCCGCAGCGTGATCTCGTTCGACATGCGCGTGTTGCCGCCGCTGATCGTCTGACCGTCCGCCGCCAGCACGCCGCCGAGCCGCGACAGCTCGACCCGCAGCTTCACCAGCCCCCGGTTCACGTAGGGGGTGACCTCCATGATGGTCCCGGTCTCCACCTCCATCACCCCGCCGGACGGGTAGCCCGCCGCCCCGCCCTGCCCTCCGGCGCCCTGCCCGCCGCCGCCCGGGTACCCCGCCCCGCCGCCACCCCCCGGCACCACCACGCCGCCCGCGATGATCGGCTGGCTGTTCTGGAGGAACAGCCGGTTGTCGCCGACCTGGATGCGCGCCGTCTTGCCCGACTCGGTCGAGATGTGCGGCGCGGTCTCCATCGTGGCCAGCCCGTCCTGCTGCGCCGCGTCGATGAACACGTCCAGGCCCACGGCGTCGCTCATCAGCCTCCGCAGCTGCCCGATCGCCCGCGAGCCGATCAGCCCGCCGCCGGCCCCGGCGCGCGCATCGCTGACCCGTACGCCCGTCGAGTCCCCGAGCGACACCATCTCGAAGTTGATCCCGAGCTTCCGCTGGCGCTTCCGGTCCACGCTCACCATCCGCATCTCCACCACGACCCGCGCCGGCTGCCGGTCGAAGTCCCGCGCGAGCTGCCGCACCTTCGCCACCCGCTCGGGCGACGCCGTGACCGCCAGCTCCTGGCTCTTGTCCGGGTCCCCGATGATCCGCACGGTGGACCCGCTGCTGTCGGCCCCCACGGCGAGCGCGTCCTTGACCGCGTCCACCAGCTCGTGGGCGTAGCGCGCCGTCAGCCGGATCACCGCGGGATCCCGCTCCTGGGCCGCCCGGGCGGCCGTCACGATCGTGATGACCCCGTTCTCGCCCTGGAGCGGCCGGAGCCCGTGCGCGTCGAGCAGGGCCTCCAGCGCCAGGTGCCAGGGCAGCCCCCTCACCGCCCCCGTCAGCTCGACCCGCTGCACGGCGCTGTCGCTGCTCAGGATGATGTTCACCCCGGCGACCGCGCTGAACAGCTGCATGTACTCGCCGATCGGCTCGCGATTCGGCGTGAACGGGAGGACGGGCTGCGGCCCGTCGACCCGGATCCAGCGCCCCTGCACCACGTCGTCGCGCCGCACCGCCCGGGGCGCAGCCGCTCCCGCGGCCGGGGCGGCCGCGGGCTCCACCCGCCCCCCGGGCACCTCGGGGACGCCGCCGCGCGTGGCCGGGGACTCCGCCGTTCGCGCCGCGCTGTCGCGGCCCGCCGGCGCGCTCCGCGGCAGGCCCGCCGCCGGGCCGAACCCCCCCCCCCAACCCCAC
>JBFMFL010000555.1:0-2501 GCA_040752145.1 Gemmatimonadota bacterium | reverse complement strand
GCTCACGCCGCTCCAGGAGGGCATGCTCTTCCACGCCCTGTACGCTCCGGAGTCCGGGGTGTACGTGGGTCAGTTCGGCTTCGTGCTGGAGGGGCCGCTGGACGTGCCGGCGCTGGAGCGGGCCTGGCGGGGGGCGGTGGAGCGGCACGAGGCGCTGCGGGCGGGCTTCGCCTGGGAGGGGCTGCCGCGCCCGGTGCAGGTCGTCCGGCGGGGGACGCGCTTTCCGTTCCGGGTGGAGGACTGGCGGGGGCTGGACGCGGCCGAGCGGCAGGCCCGCCTGGAGAGCAGCCTGGAGGCGGAGCGGGCGGCGGGCTTCGAGCTGGGGCGCGGGCCGCTGATGCGGCTGGCGCTGTTCCGCGTGGGCGAGGCGGAGCACCGGCTGGTGTGGACGCACCACCACCTGGTGGTGGACGGGTGGAGCCTCTCGCTGATCTTCCGCGACGTGCTGGCGGCCTACGGCGCCCATGCGCGCGGCGAGGCGCCGCGGCCCGCGCCCGGCCGCCGATACCGCGACTACGTGGCCTGGCTGGAGCGGCAGGACCGCTCCGGGGCGGAGCGCTTCTGGAGGCGGACGCTGGCCGGCTTCGCCGCTCCGACGGCGCTGCCGGCCGCGCGGCGCGGCGCGGGCGGGGAGTCGGGGCACGGGGCGGCGAGGCTGCTGCTGACGGAGGAGCGGACGCGCGCGCTTCGGGAGCAGGCGCGTGGCCTGGGCGTCACCATGAGCGCGCTGGTGCAGGGCGCCTGGGCGCTGCTGCTGGGCCGCTATGCGGGCGAGGAAGACGTGGTCTTCGGGGCGACGGTCTCCGGGCGCCCGCCGGAGCTGCCTGGCGTGGAGGAGACGGTGGGGCTGTTCATCAACACCCTGCCGGTGCGGGTGCGGCTGGACGGAGGCGCGCGGGTGGGAGACTGGCTGGCGCGGCTGCAGCGGGAGCAGGCGGAGGCCCGCGAGCACGAGCACGCGCCGCTGGCGCAGGTGCAGCGCTGGAGCGACGTCCCCTCGGGAGAAGCGCTGTTCCGGAGCCTGGTGGTCTTCGAGAACTACCCCGTCGACCAGGCGATCGGGGAGGCGGCGGGCGGACTCGAGGAGCTGCGCGTGCGTCCAGGCGGGGGGCACGAGCAGGCCAACTACCCCCTGGTCCTGTCCTCGTACGTGGCGGCGCGGCTCGTGGTGGAGGTCCGCTACGAGCGCCGCCTGGAGGACGGGGCGATGGCGCGGCTCGTCTGGCACCTGGGAGCGCTGCTGGAGGACATGGCCGCGGAGCCGGGCCGGCGGCTCTCGGAGTTGTCGCTGCTGCGTGCGGGCGAGCGGGAGCAGCTGCTGGCCGCCTCCCGCACGCGAGCCCCGGGGCACGCGGCCGCCTGCGTGCACGAGCTGTTCTCCGCCCGGGCGCTGCGTACTCCCGACGCCCAGGCCGTCCGCTCCGCAGCCGGGGCGCTCACCTATGCGGAGCTGGAGCGAGGTGCCAACCGGCTCGCGCACCACCTGCGCAGGCGCGGCGTGGGGCCGGAGGTGCGGGTGGCCCTCTGCCTGGATCGCTCGCCGGAGATGGTCCTGGCCGTCCTGGGCGTGCTCAAGGCCGGCGGCGCCTACGTGCCGCTGGATCCCGCCTACCCGCCCGAGCGCCTGGCGTACACGCTCTCCGACTCCGGTGCCGCGCTGCTGGTCACGCGGGGCCGGCTGCGAGCGAAGCTCCCGGGGTATGCGGGCGAGGCCGTCTGCCTGGACGCGGACCGGGGCTCCATCGGCAGCGAGCCGGAAACCGCTCCGGAGACCGGGGTGAGTCCGTGCAACGCGGCGTACGTCGTCTACACCTCGGGCTCGACGGGCCGGCCCAAGGGCGTGGTCGTCGAGCACGCCAGCCTCTCGGCCACGCTGCGGGGCACGAGCGAGGGCTTCGGGCTCGCCGCCGGGGAGGCGTTCGTGGTCATGGCCAGCTACGCCTTCGACATCTGGGCGTTCGAGGTCTTCGCCCCGCTGCTGGCCGGCGGGCAGGTGCACCTGCTGGAGCCGGAGACGGTGCGCGACGCCGAGCGCCTGGTGGAGGAGCTGGCCGGCGTGGACGGGCTGCACGCCGTTCCCGCGCTGATGCGCGAGGTGGCGGCGCGGGTGCAGGCCGGGCCGGGGACGCTGCCGCGGATACGGCACGCCTTCGTGGGGGGCGACGCCATCGCGCCCGACCTGCTGGAGCAGATGCAGGCCGTCTTCCCGGCCGCGCGGGTGTGGGCCCTGTACGGGCCGACGGAGGGGACCATCGTCAGCTCGGCGACGTCGCTGCGCCGGGGAGCGACGTACGACTGGCAGATGGTCGGGCGTCCGCTGCCGGGGGTGGGCATGCACGTGCTGGACGGGGCGGGGGGCCTGCTGCCGGCCGGAGTGCCCGGCGAGCTGTGCCTGGCCGGCGGGGGCGTGGCGCGCGGCTACCTGGGCCGGGCGGAGCTGACGGCGGAGAAGTTCGTGCCGGATCCGTTCTCGGGGGAGGCGGGAGCGCGGCTGTACCGGA
>JBFMFL010000554.1:0-2502 GCA_040752145.1 Gemmatimonadota bacterium | reverse complement strand
CGTGTCCGGAATTCTTCACGTTCTTGACCCTTGGGAGAAAGGACGTGATGCCTTCCCCCCGGGGCGCACAAGTTTCGCACTCCCCCAAAACCCGAGTTGTCAAAACACTCGCGAGCCCTTGACTCGCTTCAGGACGACCCAGCCGGTTTCACCCGGCTCGTCGTGGCGGCCCGCCTTTCAGCGAGCCCTTCAATCTAACCCTTCACTGCCCGCCCGTCAACCCCTCGCCCGAACTTCTTTTTCCGTCTTCCGTTCGGCGAAGCCGCCGGGCAAGTCCTTTAATCTACACCACTTAGGCCAGATCGTCAAGGGGCCGAACTTCGGCTTTCGCCTGCCGCCGACCGCCCTGCTTCCGTCCGAGGTGGAGCCCTAAAGGATAACCTTCTCAGCCCACCCCGTCAACCCCTCGCGATTCGTCGTGACCGGCTTGTTTCGCGAAGGGCACATATGATAAACGCTCCCCAACACCTCGTCAAGGGCTTCGTGCGCAGTCCGATTCTTGCGCCCACCCGTGCGCCGCGCGGATGGGCCGTGTAGCTTCCCGGCAGGGTCGCCGGAAGTAGCCGCGTATATATAGAACGGGAGAAGGCAGTGGCTGATCGGTCCGGGGAAGGTGGAGAGCGGGAGCTGCCGGTGGTGGTGATCGGAGCGGGGGCGGCGGGGATGCTCGCGGCCGTGTTCGCGGCGGCGGGCGGGGCGCGCGTGGTGCTGCTGGAGCGGACGCGCGACGGCGGGCGCAAGATCCTGATCAGCGGCGGCGGCCGGTGCAACGTGCTGCCCTCGGAGGTGGACCCGGCCCGCTACGTGACCGACTCCTCGGCCAACACGCTCCGCAAGATCCTGCTGTCGTGGCCGCTCCAGGACCAGCGCCGCTTCTTCGAGGAGGAGGTGGGGCTGCGCCTGGTGCTGGAGCCGGAGACGGGCAAGCTCTTCCCGGAATCCAACCGCGCCCGCGACGTGCGCGACGGCCTGGTCGCGCGGGCCCGCCGCGACGGCGTGCGGACGGTGTTCGACACCAAGGCGGTGGGCCTCCGGCCGCCGAGCGACGGAGGCGCGTGGCAGGTGCTGCGGGAGGACGCGGAGCCGATCGACGCGGCGGCGGTGGTGATCGCCACCGGGGGCCTCTCCGTGCCGGCGACGGGGAGCGACGGCACCGGGTTGCGCATGGTCCGGCAGCTGGGGCACACGCTCCACGACACCTATCCCGCGCTCACGCCGCTGACCGCCGATCCGCCGCCGCACGCCCCGCTCGCGGGAGTCTCGGGGAGCGTGGTGATCGAGGCGCCGACGGGGAAGACGCGCTTCCGGACGGCCGGCGGCTTCCTGTTCACGCACCGGGGCTACAGCGGGCCGGCGGTGCTCGACGTCTCCCACCTGGCGGTGCGCTCCCGCGTGGCCGGCGGGCCCCGGCAGCCGGTGCTGGTGCAGTGGGCGGAGCTGGACGCGGAGGGGTGGGAGCGCGCGCTGCTGGACCGGGCGCCGGGCACGGTGCTCTCGCTGCTGCGCCGGCACCTGACCACGCGCCTCGCGGACGCGCTCGCGGCCGAGGCGCGGGTGGAGCCGGGGCGGACGCTGGCGCAGCTCCGGCGCGACGAGCGGGCCCGGCTGGTGGAACTGCTGGCGCGCTATCCCCTGCCCTGGACCGGGGACGAGGGATACAAGAAGGCGGAGGTCACCGGCGGCGGCGTTCCCCTCTCGGAGGTGGACCCGCGGACGCTGGAGAGCCGGGTGGTGCCGGGGCTCTTCCTGTGCGGGGAGATCCTGGACGCCTTCGGGCCGATCGGCGGATACAACTTTCTCTGGGCGTGGTCCACCGGCCGGCTGGCCGGGATGGGCGCGGCCCGGCGGGCGACAGGGGGACGGGACGGATGACGGGAACGGACGTGGAGGGGCTGCTGGAGGGCTTTCCGGTGGTGGTGACCGTGCCGGTGCACTGGGGCGAGATGGACTACTTCCGGCACGTGAACAACACCGTGTTCTTCCGCTACTTCGAGAGCGCGCGCATCGCCTACCTGGACCGCATCCACTTCCGGGAGGAGCGCGCGGAGGGCGGGATGGGACCCATCCTGGCATCCACGCACGCGCGCTTCCGGCGGCCCCTCACCTACCCCGACACGGTGCGGGTGGGCGCGCGGACCACGGAGATCGGCGCGGACCGCTTCACCATGGAGTACCGGCTGGTGAGCGAGAGGCAGGCGGCGGTGGCGGCGGAGGGCGGCGGGGTGCTGGTGTCGTTCGATTACGCGGCGGGACGCAAGGCGCCGCTGCCGGAGGGGGTGCGGCGGGCGATCGAGCGGCTGGAGCAGGGGGGCGCACCGGGCGCAGCCGGCCAGGACGGCTGACCCTGCCCCTGGGGCACGCTCGTTGCGATCACTCAGATCTAAGACATCGAGGTCACGAGCCGGCGGGCGGCAGGCACCGCGCGCCGGCTCCGCTCGTCGTGTCGCCGCGGCCGCCGCGCCCGTCACGCGCACCCCGGAGGTAGAGAATGCCAGTCCACCA
>JBFMFL010000553.1:0-2562 GCA_040752145.1 Gemmatimonadota bacterium | reverse complement strand
CCCGAGCACCCGGAGGTGCCGCACCCGGGCGGCGAGCTGCCCGGACCGCACGGAGGCCGCGCGGCGCACGGAGGCCACGCGCACGGGGACCACGGCGGACACGACAAGCACGCCGGGCACAGCGTGGAGATGTTCCGGCGCAAGTTCTGGCTGACGCTCGCCCTCACCATCCCGGTGGTGGTGTGGGGGCACATGCTGGCGTCGCTGACCGGCTGGCACGCGCCGGCGTTCCCCGGCTCGCGCTGGATCCCGCCCGTCTTCGGCACGGCGGTGTTCCTGTACGGCGGGCTGGTGTTCCTGCGGGGCGCCGCGGCCGAGCTGCGCGACCGGCTCCCGGGGATGATGACGCTGATCTCGCTCGCCATCTCGGTGGCGTTCGCGTTCAGCGTCGCGGTGCTGCTCGGCTTCCCGGGGATGCCGCTCTGGGAGGAGCTGGCGACCCTGATCGCCGTCATGGTGCTGGGGCACTGGATCGAGATGCGCTCCATCACCCGGGCGCAGGGCGCGCTGCGCGAGCTGGCGAAGCTGCTGCCCGACACGGCGGTGCGCGTGGCGGGGGACGGGACCGAGGAGGTGCCGATGGACGCCCTGCGGGACGGGGACGTGGTGCTGGTGCGCCCCGGCGCCGCCGTCCCCGCCGACGGCGAGGTGCTCTCGGGCGAGAGCTCCGTGAACGAGTCCATGCTCACCGGCGAGTCGCGGCCGGTGCGGAAGCGCGGGGGCGAGGCGGTGATCGCCGGCACGGTCAACGGCGAGGGGTCGCTGCGGGTGCGGGTGACGGGGACGGGCGAGCGGACGGCGCTCGCGGGGATCATGCGGCTGGTGGAGCAGGCGCAGACCTCCCGCTCCCACGCCCAGGCGCTCGCGGACCGCGCCGCCTTCTATCTCACGATCGTCGCCGTGGTGGCCGGCGTGCTGACGCTGCTGGCCTGGCTGGCGCTGCGCCCCGGCGACCCGGCGTTCGCGGTGGAGAGGATGGTGACGGTGCTGGTGATCGCCTGCCCGCACGCGCTGGGGCTGGCGGTGCCGCTGGTGGTCGCCATCTCCACCACGCTGGGCGCGCGGAGCGGGCTGCTGGTGAGGGACCGGCGCGGGCTGGAGGAGGCGCGGAGCCTCACCGCCGTGGTGTTCGACAAGACGGGGACGCTGACGCTCGGGGAGCAGCGCGTGGTGGACGTCGCGGTCGTGGACGGGGTCGCGCCGGACGAGGCGCTGCGCCTGGCCGCCGCCGTGGAGCGCGACTCCGAGCACCCGGTGGCGCGCGCCGTCGTCAGGAGCGCGGAGGAGCGCGGCATCGCCCCGCCCGCGGCCGAGGGGTTCGCGGCGATCCCCGGCCGGGGCGTCCGCGCGCGGGTGGAGGGGCGCGAGCTGCGCGTGGGCGGGCCCAACCTGCTCGACGCCGAGGGGATCCGGCTTCCCCCGGCGCTGGAGGAGGCGGCGGAGCGCGCGGCGGGCGCGGGGCGCTCCGCGGTCTACCTGCTGGAGGGCGACCGGGCGCTGGCCGCGTTCGCCACGGCGGACGCCGTCCGCCCCGAGTCGGCGGAGGCGGTGCGGCGGCTGCACGAGGCCGGGATCGAGACCGTGATGCTCACCGGCGACTCGCGGGCCGTGGCGGAGTCGGTGGCGCGCGAGCTGGGCATCGACACCGTGTTCGCGCAGGTGCTCCCCGAGCACAAGGCCGACCGCATCCGCGAGCTCCAGGCGCGGGGGAGGCGCGTCGCCATGGTGGGCGACGGGGTCAACGACGCCCCCGCGCTGGTCGCCGCCGACGTGGGCGTGGCGATCGGGGCGGGGACCGACGTGGCGGTGGAGGCCGGCGACGTGGTGCTGGTGAGGAGCGACCCGCGCGACGTCGCCCGCATCGTGGCGCTGTCCAGGGCGACGTACCGCAAGATGATCCAGAACCTGTGGTGGGCCGCCGGCTACAACGTGGTCGCCATCCCGCTGGCGGCCGGCGTGGCGTACCGCTGGGGGGTGGTCCTCTCCCCCGCGGCCGGCGCGGTGCTGATGTCACTCAGCACGGTGATCGTCGCCGTCAACGCGCAGCTGCTGCGGCGGGCGAGGCTCTGACCGCGGCCCCACGCGACCAGGACGGTCCACCGGACTCGTGCGCCGGGCGCACTCCACGCGAGAAACGGATCCGCACCCCGTGTTCATCCACGTCCTGACGGCCGTTCACGCGGTGGGCGCCCTCGCGTGCTTCCTCATGGCGGCGGGGAGCGCCGCCTCCACCGGGTTCCGCGACGCCCTGGTCGTCTCCGGCGGGGGCGAGCAGATGGTCCGGATCTTCGGCGACCGGACCTGGCTGTTCCTCCTCTTCGTCGGCGTGGTGCTGGCGGTGCTCGCCCATGCCTCGTGGCGGCTCCGCCCCTGGGCCTGGCACCTGACCCTGGCCGTGTACGGGATCGGCGTGGCGGGGAGCCTGTGGCAGGTGAGCATCGGCATCCGGGAGGGGTGGACCGCCGCCGTCGTCAACGCGGCCGTCGTGGCGTACGCCGCCACGCCCGGCGTGCGCCGCACCTACCGGGGCGGCCGGGAGGGCGCGCGCGCCTGAAGACGCCG
>JBFMFL010000552.1:0-2565 GCA_040752145.1 Gemmatimonadota bacterium | reverse complement strand
GCCAGGCCGCCGGCCTGCTGGTGCCGCTCGCCGCCCACGCCGGCCCGCTCGCCGTGCCCCTGCTCGTGGCGCAGCAGCTGCTGGGCGACGCCTTCCTGGGCGCCTTCGCCGTCCACGCCGTGAGCCTGCGCCAGCGCGAGCTCCCCGACGCCGTGCTGGGCCGCGCCGCCGCCGCCTTCCACCTCACCACCGGCGCCCTGCTCCCCGCCGGAGCCCTGCTCGCCGGCCCCCTGGCCGGCGCCCTGGGCGTCCCCGCCGTCCTGTGGATCGGCGCCCTGGGCGGCCTGCTCGCCCCGCTGCTGCTCGCCGGGGCTCGCCGCGGTTAGCCAGCGTTGTTTGCTGGCTTACCGCGCGCGAAGCCCGACCCCGGCGCCAGCCGGGGGCACGCCCGAACCCGCAGTTCCAGAGCTTTTCAGCCGTTCCACCCAATCAGTTTACCCCGCCGCGCACCCCGGAGCCGATGTGGTGTACACGGGAGCTTAGCGCGATGAACCGCCCGCGTTAGATTGTACCGGAGCCACGACGCTCCCCCGAAACCGTTTCCCCGTCCCGCGACTCATCATATGTGCGTCCTCTGCAACGCGGAGAGCCTCCGCCTCCTCGTGGTCCCCCAGAACACGCTGGCGCCATCCAAGCTGGCCGAGTCCATCCAGGTGTCCCGCGACGCCGCCGTGCAGTTCGTGCTGGACACGGTGGACGCCCTGCGCGACGACCCGGGGGGCGAGCTGCCGCTCTCGGCCGACACGGAGGAGTACGTGCGCTACGTGATCGGGCGGGCGGAGGAGGACGCGGTCGCCACCCCGGCGGAGCTGCGGGCGTGGACGGCGACGCACCCGGTGGAGTACGCGGCGGACCCGCGGGTGCAGGCGTTCGTGTCGTCGGCGGTGGAGTGGCTGGCCACCTACCGCTCCCGCATCGACGAGCAGCAGGGGATCCTTTCCCGCTTCCTGGAGGACCGCAGCAACAGCGTGAAGTTCGCGGGGGTGGGGCCGTCGTCGGAGCTGTACTTCCGCCACGGCGAGGACACCTACGTGGCGCTCACCGACGCGGACGCGCTCCAGATCGCCGTGGACCGGGTCTCCTGGGGGCTGCACCGCGAGGAGCCTCAGGTGCTGCTCCAGTACACCACGCTGCCGGACGGCGCGGTGGACATCCTCTCGGACGCGCAGAAGCGCCCGGAGGACGAGGCCAACCAGGTGCTCGCGGGGATGGTGGACGTGGCCGCGCTCGCCGAGGACACGCTGCGGCAGCATGGTCACGGCTGGCTGGTGGCCGACCCGCAGGACGGCGGGGTGGTGGAGCAGCGCTTCGGCGACCGGGTGGTGATCCGCTTCCGCGAGCCGGACGAGGACGACGACGACGCCGAGGGCGACGAGGACTAGCCGCGCCCGAAGTCGAGCGACCCGTCGTCCCTCACGGCGGGGAAGGGGAGCCCCCGCTCGCGGAGCCGCTCGGCGAGCCGCGGGTGCCCCCACTCGAACAGGAGCCGCGCCACCCGCTCGGGCGGGAGGCGCGGCTCCGCGTACATCCCGGCCGCGCGCCGCTGCCGCTCGGCCTCGTACAGCACCAGCGCCGCGGCCACGGAGACGTTGAGCGACTCCACCATGCCGTGCATGGGGACGCGGATGCGCGCGTCCGCCCGCTCCGCCGCCAGCGCGGAGATCCCCTCCACCTCCGCCCCCAGCACCAGCGCCGTGGGGAGCGTGTAGTCCACCTCGCGGAAGTCGGCCGCGTCCGGGCCCGGGTCCGCCGCGACGATGCGGAACCCCCGCTCCCGCAGGTGCCGGAGCGCCGCCTCCCGGTCCGGGTGCCAGCGCACCTGCACCCACTTCCGGCTCCCCGACGACGCCTCCCTCCGCAGCCGCGGCCTGCGCCCCTCCGCCGGGATGCCGTGTACCCGCAGCACGCCCACCGCGTCGCAGGTCCGGACGATGGCGGACAGGTTGCGCCCCGTGCGCACGCCGTCCAGCAGCACCGTCAGGTCGGGCTGCTTCGCCTCCAGCGCCTTCTTCAGCCTCGTCATCCGCTCCGGCGTCAAGCTCTCCTCCGCCTCGTGGGTCTGGAACTGCAACGGCTTTGAACTGCTCGTCCGGGCGTGCCCCTCGCTGGCGCTCGGGTCGGGCTGCGCGCTCCGTAGCAGACGATACGACCGTCTGCAACGGAGCCGAGCCCCGCCAAACTGCCGGCGGGTCTCGGCCCTGCCGGGCGCGCATCCCTCACGCAGGTCCCCCGCCGTGCCTGGAGATCGGACCGCTGCGTCCGCCCTGTCTGTACCGCAGCCCGGGTGCCGCCGCAAGGCTCGCCGCTTGCACCGCGGAGACGGCGGACCCTGGACAGGAGGAGGCGATGCAGGAGGACGAGCGGGACCGGAAGCGCGCCGTGAACCCGGCGATGCGGCGGGACGCGCCGGGCGAGGCGCCGTCGCTGGAGCGCGAGGAGCAGGAGCCGCGCCCGGTGAAGGGGACCCAGGGCGCGGAGCTGAACCCCGTGGACGAGGCGGGGATCACGGAGTAGTCGGCCCCCCACCCCCGACCCCTCCCCCGCAAGCGAGGGAGGGGAGAACCG
>JBFMFL010000551.1:0-2578 GCA_040752145.1 Gemmatimonadota bacterium | reverse complement strand
GTGCTGGCGCTGGCCGCGCGCGCCCGCGCCCGCGGCGAGGCGCTGGAGCAGGCGGAGCGCCTGGCGGGGCGCCCGGGGCGCACCTGGATGGCGCGGCAGCTGGACGGGATGCTCTGGTCGCCGGAGCCGGTGGACTCTGCCACCGCGGCCATGCTGGAGCCGCTGCTGCGCGGCACCGGGGCGGACGGCGGGGCCGCCGGCCTGCCGGGCCCGGACGCCAGCCCGTTCGCGCTGGCCGCGGGCTGCCGGGCCGCCCCCGCGGCGTAGCGCCGCCCGCTACGCCTCCGCCGGGGGGAGCCTGCGCCGCAGCCAGGCCGCGGGCGGCAGGGCGCCCAGCTGCACCCACAGCTTCCCCAGCAGCAGCCCGGGGAGCGCCACGCCCAGCGGGATGCCGGCCACGCCCAGGAACACCAGGCTGTCCAGCAGGCTCCCCACTACCCCCGAGAGGAGCACGGCCAGCAGGAAGTGCCGGCGCTGGAGGGGGGTGTAGACGGCGAAGTCCGCCAGCTCGGAGAGCAGGAAGGCGGAGCCGGAGGCCAGGGCCAGCTGCGGGCTCACCAGCACCGAGAGCAGCGTGCCCGCCGCGATGGCCGCGAGCGCGGGCCGCCGCCCCAGCGCCCGCTGCACCACGTCGCGCGCCACGAAGCTCACCCCCGCCGCGTACACGCCCGAGGGCGCCAGCAGCCCGAACCCCACGGGCGCCAGGTGCGTCCCGTCGGGGAGCACCGTGGTGCCCGCGCTGCGGATCAGCCAGTTCGCCGCCGGGATCGCCGCCGCGTACACGGCCAGCGCGATCCAGCCCACGGTCCTGCGGTTCAAGCTCCCTCCCCTGCCCCGTCGTGCGTGCCGCCGTCCACGTTTCCGGCGCACAAGATAGCGGCGGCGACCGGGCCGGGGCACCCGCGCCGCCACAAGCACAGCGCCCCCGCCGGGAGGTCCCGGCGGGGGCGCGTCGTTTCCACGTCCGACCGCGGCTACTCGAGCCCCGACGGCAGGCGCGGCGAGGAGAGCAGCTCCCCGAAGACCTGCCAGCGGCGGGCCGGGTCGGCGCCGCCCTGCCGCTCCACGTACTCGCGGACCAGGTCCTTGCCCAGGTTGTAGTTGATGACGTAGCTGCGGTACTTGTCGAAGAACCGGACCCGCTGCTGCGCCCGGGCGGGCTCCATCAGGGCGTAGCGGGTGAGCCAGTCGGCGGCGGCCGCGGCGTCGATCTCGCCGTCCAGGTAGCGGCGCGCGGCCTCGTTGCCGGCGTACCCCAGCCGGTCGGCCAGGCCCTGGATGCGGTAGTACTCCCCGGCGCGGGCGGGGTCCAGCCCGGCCAGGGGGAAGAGGCGCTCCCGCTCGAACCGCACGCGCTCCTCGCCCGGGAAGGCCATGGCGATGCCGTAGTTGGCGCTCCCCTCGGCGATCAGCGACTGCGGGCTGAAGAGCGGGTACACGGAAAACTCCCACCAGCCGCGGTCGCGCACCAGGTTCTTTTCCAGCAGCGCGTTGTAGACGTGGTGCCCGGGATAGCCCTCGTGGCAGGCCAGGTCCACCGCCCGGTCGATGAAGATGGGGAGGTCGGTGTTGACCTGGATGAGGCTGCGGTAGTTGCCCTGGTACCAGTTGTAGCCGCTCCACGGCTTGTCGGTGACGTACTCCACGGTGAAGCTCTCCCCGGCGGGGAGCTCCAGGTGCGGCAGGGTGCGCTCGCGGCAGGCGGCGATGGCCGTCTTGAACACGGTGTCCAGCCGCTCGCGCGGGATGACGAAGCGGCTGCGCCACGCCTCGTAGCGCGCGGGCACCGGCCCGGTGCCGGGGAGCGCGCGGTCCAGCTCCGCCAGCAGCCCCTGGTAGTACGCCTCGTCCCGGCGCGGCGCCGTGGCGTCGTACAGCACGTCCGACTCCTCGTCGAAGCGGAAGCGCCTGCCGCCCAGCATGTCCACGCGCCCCTGCATGGCGCGCAGCTGCCGGTCCAGGTACTCGCGCCGCAGCCGCTGCATGGGATCCAGCCCCTCCGTCGGGATGGACTCCACCCGCGACCGCAGCGCCGCCGCCCCGCCGCGGATGGCCTCCAGCGGCACCCTGGGCGCGCCCTCGGCCGGGCGCCACTCGGGCGGGCCGTAGTACGCGTCCACGTAGTCCGGGTCGTGCGCGCCCAGCGCGAGCGCCAGCTTCACGTACGCCTCCGCCACTTCGTCCATTGCGGTGCCGGGTGCGGGGGTGGAAGCGGCCGGGGCCGCGGCGGGATCGGACGCGCGCGGCGCGCAGCCGGGCGCGGCCGCGAGCCCGCACGCCAGGACGATGCCGGCGGCGCGGAGCGCGGCGCCGGGCATGCGGCGCCGGGGAGTGGTGATGGTCGGCATGGAGAGCGCGGGAGTTCTGGGGGAGGCCGCGCCCGGAGCGGACGCGGACGGCTGCACGGAAGATGGACCGCTGCGCGCGGCGGCGCCAGCGGAGTGGCCCGGGCCCCCCTCCCCCGACCCCTCCCCCGCAAGCGAGGGAGGGGAGCACTGCGGCGCGAGGAACGGGCACCCGGCTGGCGTCCAGGCCCCCACCCGGCTCGCTTGAGGCTCGCCACCCTCCCCCAATTCTG
>JBFMFL010000550.1:0-2589 GCA_040752145.1 Gemmatimonadota bacterium | reverse complement strand
TGCGCGGCCCCGGCGTGCTGCGCGTGCTGGCCGTGGTGCCCGGCGTGGGCCTCGGGGCGCGGGGCGGTCCCGCCGGCGGCCTGGGCGTCCAGCCGCGCGGCCGGCGCGAGTGCGAAGGCGAGTGCCGCGAGGGCGGCGATCCCGTTGAGCTTCATGGTCGTTCCTTGTCCCGTGTGGACCGGGGGCATTGCAGGTCCCCGGCGATCTCGTGAGCGTGGCGTGCCGGAGCGGGTCCGGCGCGGCTACGCTTCCGGGGGACGGAACGGCGGGGAGGGGTCCGGCAGGCCGAATACGCCGCGGGGGGCGGCGAAGTCGTGGGCCTCGACGTCGGTGGGGGCGGCCCGCGCGGCGACGTCCGCGCCCACGAAGCTGCCCAGGCAGGAGGCGGCGCCGGGCGCCATCAGCGGACAGGCGGGCGCGTCCCGCTCCCCCGCCGGCTCCCGCTCGGCCGGGGCCGGCGCGGGGGCGTGCCCGTGGTGCGCGCCGTGGCCCGCGTGACCGTGCATCGCCTCCGCCGGGGCCGGCTCGTCCGGCAGCCGGGCGCACATGGCGGCCCAGGCGCTCCCCGCCAAGGACAGGGAGAGCGCGCAGAGCGCCAGGAGCGCGGCCAGGGGACGCAGGCGGGACCGCATGGATGAATGGTAAGGCCGGACGCGGCCGGGCTCAAGTCGGCTCTTTCCCCACGGTCCTGCGGGGACGGCGCGGGTCACCGTCGGGCGACTCCCTTCTCTTGATCGGCGACCAGGGACAGCAGCGCCGGTACCCGGTTCAGGTGCCAGGACCGCAGCGGGCCGAACCTCACGCGCCCCTCCCCGTCCAGCACGTAGTACTCGGGAGTCCCCCATTTGCCCAGCGCCTTCTCCAGCTCCTCCCACGGGTCCTCGTACGTGGGCAGAGTGAGCCGCCGCTCACGCAGGTAGCGGCGGAATTCCGGGGTGAGAGGCTCCGCGACGGTCACCACGGCGTGCCCCTGCGCCCGGACGGTCGCGGCGACGCGCTCCAGCAGCGGCACCTGCGCCGCCGACGGTGGACAGTACCGGTACCAGAAGGCGACGAACGTCGGCCGCCCCGCCGCGACCTCGCGCAGCTCCACGGTGCGGCCCTCCGCGTCGCGGAGGCGCAGCTCGCGCGGCAGGCGCCGGGCGGTCGCGCCGGGGAGGAGCCGCGCGCGCATCTCGCTCCTCGCCTCCGCCAGGCGGGCCTCCCAGGCCGCCCCGCCGTAGCGCGGCCCGAGGAGTGTCCGGGCCGAGTCGCGGAGCGCCGCGCCGGCCATGGGATCCGCTGCGGCGAGCGCCAGCGGCATGGCCGCCCCGGCAGTGTCCCCCGCCTCCAGCCGGAGCCCGGCGACCTGGCGGAAGAGGGCCGCGTCCCACCCCGTCTCCGTGGCGCGCGCCAGCGTGTCCAGCGCGGCGCCGCGCCGGCCGCTCTCCAGCAGCGCCGCCCCCAGCGAGGCGAACACCCGTCCCGCCTCTTCCCTTCTCGCCTGCCGCTCCTCCGCCACGCCATGCTCCAGCGGGCGCACCGCGTCGTCCACGCGCTCCAGCTCGCGCAGCCGGCCGCGCAGCAGCGCCATGCCTTCCTCGCGCAGCGCCGGGTAGCGGGCGAGCGCCGCCCCCACGTACTCGGCCACGGCGGGATCGAACTCGTGCTGGAGGGTGCGTCCGGCCCAGTGCCGGATCGCCTCCGGGTCCCCGGTTCTCTCCGCGAGCGGCAGCGCGACCGCGAGGACGAAAACCGATCGGGTACCCGGTCCGAGCCTGCTCCAGAGCGAGTCGAAGCGGGCCAGTGCGCGGGGCGGCTCGTGCGCCATGATGTCGAAGAACTGCTCCTGGACCCCCCAGATGCTGTTGGGTGCCTCACGGAGGAGCCGCCCGCGCCAGTAGCGGTACCGGGCGGTGTCGCCGGTTTCGTGGGCGAACCTCGCCATGATCCCCAGCTCGCCGTTCACGTCCAGGTCGGTGCGGGGGCGGAGCTCCCGGTCGAACTCCGCCAGGCGCGCCCGGGCTCGCACCCGGGCGCTGTCCTCGGCGGAACCGGAGAACGACGCCTTTTCGTTCTGGAAGAGGTTGAACCAGGCGGCCACGCGTTCAGGGTACAGCCTCGCCGCCTGCCGGGCGTTCTCGTGGCTCAGCTCCCAGTTGCGCGACTGATGGTCGAACTCGCGCTGCAGGAGCGATTCCAGCAGCGGCCGCCCGTCCGGGCCGTGGACCACCATCTCCCACAGCTTCCTGCCGTTGCTGTCCACGCGCGAGCCGGCCGGGTCCTCCACCGCGAGGGCGGCGTACACCACGGAGTCGGGGAAGCGGAGCGAGCCATGGAACACGCCGTCGTCGCCGCGCACCAGCTCGGCCACGGTCGCCTGGCGCCCGACGCCGGGCACGGGGAGGTCGCCGCGCTCCAGGTAGCGCCCGCGGAGCCGGAGGCGCTGCTCGCCCGCGAACAGCGAGCCGGCGCGGTACGAGACCCGGACGACGGCGCCCGGCCCGGGCGCGGCGGGGGCGAGGACCAGCTCGCTGCGGTTCGCCTCCAGCTCGGCGCCGGGCGCGAAGAACGGCGCCCCGACCACCACCAGGGCGACCACGGCCGCGG
>JBFMFL010000055.1:0-30189 GCA_040752145.1 Gemmatimonadota bacterium | reverse complement strand
CGCCCCCGGCTCTTTTGCGCTCCCACGCGCGCCTTCGCTACCGCGGCCGGGCCCGGCAGGTCCCGCCGGCCAGCTCTGCGTCGCCGCCGTGGACGCCGCCGCCCGGCCCGCCGCGGTCGCCGCCTCTACGAAGCCTTTTTGCGGGCGATCCAGAGCTCCACGTTGTGGCCCAGCAGCGTCAGGGGGACGCTGCCGGCCCGGAGGACCACGTCGTGGAACTCGCGGACGTCGAACCGGGGTCCCAGCTCGCGCTCGGCCAGGGCGCGGAGGCGGCGGATCTCCAGGTTCCCCACCATGTAGGCGGTGGCCTGGCCGGGCCAGTTGATGTAGCGGTCCACCTCGGTCTCCACCGCGTCGCGCGACTCGGCGGTGTGCTTCAGCATGTAGTCGACGGCCTGCTCGCGCGTCCACCCCAGGGCGTGCATCCCCGGGTCCACCACCAGGCGCGCCGCCCGCAGCGCCTCGTTGGAGAGCAGCCCCATGCGGTCCATGTCCGAGGAGAACAGCCCCATCTCGTCCGCCAGCCTCTCGGAGTACAGCCCCCACCCCTCGGCGTAGCCGGAGTTGAACAGGAAGCGGGTGATGGCGTGCGACCCCTGCCGCTCCTGGGCGATGGCGCCCTGCAGGTGGTGCCCCGGGATGGTCTCGTGGAAGGCGGTGGACTCCAGCCCCACCTTGCTCCGGGTCTCCGGCATGTAGGTGTTGATGCGGTACGTGCCCGGCCGCGAGCCGTCCTCCGAGGGGCCGAAGTACTCGCCGCCCGGCGCCGAGGCCTCCTGGAACTCCGGGTACGGCTCGATCACCACGTCCGCCCTGGGCAGCGTGCCGAACCACCTGGGCATCTCGCGCCTGGCCCGGTCCAGCGCGGCGCGGGCGTACGCCACCATCTCCGCGCGCGTCCGGAAGGTGTACCGCCGGTCGGTGCGGAAGCGCTGGAGCAGCCCGGGCACGTCGTCCGTGGCGAAGCTGCGCCGGGCGATCTCCCGCATCTCGCGCTGGATCTGCTCCATCTGCCGCAGCCCCATCTCGTGTACCTCCCGGGGCGACAGCTCCAGCGTGGTGAAGCTGCGGAGGGTGGCCGGGTAGCACGCCGCCCCGCCCGTGTTGGCCGACACGGCGACGTCCTCGCGCGCCGCCGGGAGGTAGGTGTCGCGCAGGAAGTCGCGGTAGCGCCGCACCGCCGGGAGCACCTGCGTGCCCACCACCCCCTCCAGCTCGCGGCGGAACTCCGGCGTGCTGTCGCGCCCGGCCGGGGCCATGAACGGCGACGTGGGCGCGGGTTCGGCCAGGATGCCGTCCAGCTGGCCGAGCACGCGGCGGACGTTGACCCGCGGCGTCGTGTAGCCCAGGCGCATCCCCTCGCGCAGCGCGGCCACCTCGTTGTCCAGGTAGCCGGGGATGGCGCGCCAGCGGGCCAGCGTCTGCGCGCCCAGCTCCGGCGTCCCCACGGGCTGGATCTGCGCCAGGAAGGGGAGGTTGGCCTGCCAGCCGGTGAGCTGGTTCACCGGCCACAGCTCGCTCCGGCACGCCCGCATGGCCACCGCGGACTCCAGGACGTCGCGGAGGATGGCGTAGGTGGCCCGCTCCGGGCGCCCGTCCAGCGGCGCCGGGTCCATGGCCGCCATGCGCGCCAGCCACGCGTCCTCCCGCGCCTGCCACGCGCGCAGCGCGGCCGGGGAGTTGTCCGTGAGCCGGTCGTGCCGCCCGCCCGGGAGCCCGTAGAAGGTGACCAGCTCCGGGCTGCGCTCCAGCAGCGCCGCCATGTACTCGTCGGCGACGGCGTTCACCTGCCGCGCCGTCGTCGCGGTGTCCACGGTGAAAGTCCCGGCTCCAGCCGGGGCGCCCGCGGGCGTCCGTGGCGCGCAGGCGGCGAGCGCGAGTCCCCCCGCCAGCGCCAGGCGGACGAAGTGTCGTTTCATCCGGTGTCTCCGTCCCAGGGTCGGTCCTCGGCAGTTCAGCGTACTCGGTACTTTCGCACTCACGCACTCACGCACTCACGCACTCACGCACTCACGCACTCACGCACTTTCGCACTTCCCGTCACCCGATCGTCTCGTACCTCGCGCCCGGCGCCTCCACCGGCGCCTCCGACATCCGGTAGAGCGCGCGCAGCCGGGCCGCGGCCTCCTGCCATGCGGCCTCCGTGCGGGCATGGACTTCCGCGAGAGGCTGACCGGGCGCGACCCGGTCGCCGATGCGGGCGCGCAGCACGATCCCCACGGCGGGGTCCACCGGGTCGGTCTTGACGCGGCGGCCGGCGCCCAGGTCCAGCGCCGCCACCCCCACGCCGCGCGCGTCCAGCGCCGCCACCCAGCGGTCGCCGTCCGCGCCGGAGACCACGTCGCGCACCACGGGGGCGCGCTCCAGCACGGCGTCGGGGTCGTCCACCACGCGGGGGTCGCCGCCCTGCGCGCGGATCAGCTCGGCGAACGTCTCGGCGCCGCGGCCGGAGTCGCGCAGCTCCGCCAGCCGGGCGCGGGCCTCCGCCTCGTCCGCCGCCAGGCCGGACAGGAGGAGCAGGTGCGTCCCCAGCTCCACCGTCAGCTCCCACAGCTCCGGGGGGCCGCCGCCGCGCAGCGTGTCGACGGCCTCGCGCACCTCCAGCGCGTTGCCCACGGCGCGGCCCAGCGGCTGGTCCATGGGGCTCAGCACCGCCCGCGTCCGCCGCCCCGCCCCCTCGCCGATCTTCACCAGGGCGCGCGCCAGGGTGCGCGCCTCCTCCGGCGTGGTCATGAAGGCGCCCGCGCCCCACTTCACGTCCAGCACCACCGTGCGCGCGCCGCCGGCCAGCTTCTTGGACATGATGCTCCCGGCGATCAGCGGCACCGACTCCACCGTGCCGGTCACGTCGCGCAGGGCGTACAGGGCGCCGTCGGCGGGGACCAGCTCGGGGCTCTGCCCCACCAGCGCGCACCCGATCCGCTCCACCTGGGCGCGCATCGCATCCAGCCCCAGGCTGACGCTGAAGCCGGGGATCGCCTCCAGCTTGTCCAGCGTCCCCCCGGTGTGGCCCAGCCCGCGGCCCGACATCTTCACGAAGGCGGCGCCGGCGGCAGCCATCAGCGGCACCAGCACGATGGAGGTCTTGTCGCCCACGCCGCCGGTGCTGTGCTTGTCCACGGTGGGGCGGTCCAGCCCGCTCCAGTCCAGCTCCACCCCGCTCTCCACCATGGCGCGGGTGAGCGCCAGCGTCTCCGCCTCCGTCATCCCCCGCCACACCACGGCCATGAGCCAGGCGGACACCTGGTAGTCGGGGATGCGCCGGGCGACGAACCCCTCCAGCAGGAAGCGGATCTCGTCTTCGGTCAGCTCGCCCCCGCGCTTCTTGCGGTCGATCAGCGCGACGACGCTCGGGGCAACGCTCATCCGCGCGGCTCCGCGTTGAGCCGGCCCTCGTCGAAGGCGCCGGGGAGGACGTCGCGCATGGAGGTGGCCGTGTAGCCGTCGCCGCGGGGCATCACCACCAGCATGTCCGGCCCGAACTCGTACAGCACCTGCCGGCAGGCGCCGCACGGGGCGCAGGGCGCGTCGTCCTGCGGCCCCACCACCGCCACCGCGCGGAAGCCCCTCACCCCCTCCGACACCGCCTTGCCGATGGCCACCCGCTCCGCGCAGTTGGTGAGGCCGAAGGAGGCGTTCTCCACGTTGCAGCCGGTGAACACCTCGCCGCTCTCGGCGAGCAGGGCCGCGCCCACGGGAAAGTGCGAGTAGGGGACGTACGCGTTGGCGCGCGCCTCGCGGGCGCGGGCGAGGAGCATTTCGGCCGTTTCGGCCGGCAGGGGCTGGGGGGCGGTGTGGCTCAAGTGTCGTTCCGCGGCTGCGTTTCGCTCCCGCGCGGCGGGCGCCGCGCGGGACGAACAATATACGGGCACCCCGCCGCGCCGCGCACCGCCACCGGTTCGGGGGTCATCCTTGTGCTAGGCCACGCGGCCAATTGTGACGTGTGGTGTGTTGTCTCGTCACTCGGCGGTTCCCGTTGCGAACTCTGAGCCGCTGGACCCACGCGCACCGTCGAATCGCCGTAGGTTGACACGGAGACTCGGGGGTGTTTGAATTCTCGCGCGCAGTGCGCGCGCTGAATTGCTCAATTATTGCACCTCTTCCCGGCGCGCCGCTCGCCCCTCTCCCCCGAGAATCGATTTCTCGCATCATCCCAATGATCATCTGATTCGTGGCAAGCTCGAAATCATCTTTCGGCGGACGGCGGTTCGTTTTCAGCTGTCTGAACAAAGTAGTGATCGGCCTGGGACTGATCTGGCTGGCCGCGTGTGACTCGGCCACGGATCCGAGTCGCAGGATGCTCGACACGAAGGTCCGGCACCTGTCCGTGGGTCGCCTGGCCCCGCCGACCCCGCCGACGTTCGTCACCCGCACGGCCGTCTATCCAGCCGCGGTGGTCTACATCCTGTACAGGGAGTACCTGCACAAGAACCCGGGCCTGACCACGTTGAGCCCGGAGGACAAGCACTATCAGCAATATCTGGAGCGTAGGCTGCGGCAGCTGTATCCCACGAAGGGGTACCCGGGAATGATGCGGGACGCAGTCGACGAGATGCGGCGGCAGCGGCTCGCGTGGAAGGCGTACCGCGAGGAGTACGACGCCTGGATCCAGTCCATCTCCCCCCTCTGCAACGACGGGTACGATCCCAACACCGGCGAGCCCTGCACCACCACCGGCGACGGCACCACTTCCGATCCGACGGTGGATTCCAGCTGGGACGGCCAGGACGAGCACGAGGTCCCGCCCGACGAGATGATCCCAACGTTGCAGATGGAGATCGACACGCTGCAGATGACGCAGCCGGAGATCGACCAGCTTTACTACCAGGAATCGCTTGCCGACGGCTCGTTCTTCTTCAGCCGGGAAGAGCTGATCGTGACGAGCACCGGGCAGAAGGCGACCATCGACGACCTCATCCGCGCGGCTGGAGATGGTTGGATGCCACCTGGCAACGGCGGACAGGGTGAAGTGGTGGTCCAGGTAAACCCGGCGATCATCGCGGCCGTTCTGGTGACAGGTGCCGTCATCGGGTGGAAGGCGTACCGGGTGAAACAGGCTGCGGATCGGGCGAATGAAAAATCCAACGAGTACTTCGGGCAGTTCGCGTACTCCAGCACGAAGCGCGACGCGCACCGGCACATCTTCTTGAACGTGCAGATGCGGCGCCACGTCGGGTCGTACCTGACCAAGTGGATTACCGACAACCACGAAGCGGAGGGGAACAACCCGCCTGGTGACCTGGCGATGGACTACCACAACAACGACATTGGACGAGAGGTGAAGTACAAGAACTTCCGTGGCCACTGGCTCTGGGATCGGTGGGACTGGAAGGAGTGGGCGGAGAAGGTGAGGAACTACATCAACACGCCCACGAACGAGGAGTACATCGCGGAGTGGAAGACCAGCCGTCCCGCCACTCTCCAAGAGGCGAACGCCCGGGCGTCTTTGGTGCCCGACTGGAAGTACATCTACTTTGCGCCCTGAGGGAGGCCGATGAACCTGATCTTCAAGCGGACGCTGCGGACCACGTTCACCGTTCTCCTGGTGTTTGCGGCGGGGTGTGACAGCGTCGTGGGATCTCTGATTCCCGTTTACGACGGTCCCACCCCGGTGCGGGACGACATCAGCAGCGAGACGGTCATCATTCGAAAAATCGACGCGCAGCCGGGGACCGGGATCCAGTTCTTTCTGGTCGACCGGGAGCGCTACCTGTCGAGCGCGCCACAAAACATCAACCGGGTCGTGGAGGTGATGTCCCGCGACATCCAGCCCACCGTGACCGCGATGCAGCTGAGGGTCGGGGAGCGAGTTCGGGTCTCCACGCGCTTCGTCTCGTTCAGCATGGCCGGCGATCTGGGCGGGTATTTCCCCAACTGGCAGTACGACAGGTACGACGAATACCCGATCGGCTTTCACAACCTGACGTCGGTCGAGCGGGTCGCACCCTGATCCAGGGTACGGACGCGAGCGGCGCCCCGGGCATCCAAGTCCGGGGCGCCGCGGCGTTCAGGGAAGCACTCCCGCACTCCCGTTCCCCTCACCTCCCCCGCAGCCCCCGCTGGAAGCTGTCCGTGACCTCGCGCAGCACCCGCTCCACGCCGTCGCGCGGCTGCGGGAAGAAGAGCGCGTCCGAAAGGGTGTTCAGCGCCGCGCGCACGTTGCTGAACTCGTCCGAGAAGCGCAGGAACAGGTCCCCCACCCCGTGCCGGAGCGCCAGCTCCGTCCCCGCCGCGGTGCGGAAGCCGATGGCGCCCAGCTCGTCGTAGTACGAGAGCGGCGGCGCGCCGCGGCGCTGCACCCGGTGGGTGATGTGGTCCGGGAACACCCCGGCCAGCCAGAGCGCGAAGTTGCCCAGGTGCACGCGCAGCTGGAACTCGCGCTCCCCCCGCGCCTCCTCCAGCGCGGCCACCACGTCCGCCAGGTAGCGGAAGTTGTCCTCCTCGGCCGGCGCGGCGCGACCCGCCCGCCCCGCGTTGCCGAACTCCAGCAGCAGCGCCGCCGTGTAGTCGGCCAGGCGCCGGTCGGCGACCTCGCGCTCCAGCAGCGCGTGCCGCACCAGCAGGTAAAAGACCAGCGGCGCCGGCGCGCGGCTGATCCCGCCCCGCTGCAGGAAGGCCCGCAGCAGCCGCGGGTCGTCGAGGAGGGCGTCCAGCCCCTCCTCCCGCAGCCGCCCCTCGCCCTCCGGCCCGGCCAGGGCCAGGAGGAACTCCGCCTCCCCGCGTCCGAACGAAGCCCTCACGTTTGGTCTGATCATCGTCGTCCTCCGTGAATGCTCCCGTGTGCTCCACTCCCTCCTCTCTACCGCCGCGCCGCCCCGGTTGTTTCGCGCCGGCCCGGGGCGCCCTCCGGCGCCGTTTTGCAGCCGACGTGCCATCCCCGCGCGGCATGCGGTATGCAAATCCCCGTGCCGCTGCACGCTTTACGGCACCTTCACCGGACCCCGGATTGGCGGACACCACGGAATCCTCCCTGCTCGACGCCCTCGCCGACGGCGTCGTCCTGATCGACCCGGACTGGAGCGTGCGGCACGTCAACCGCGCCGCGGCCGCGCTCCTCCGGGTCGATCCGGCGCAGGTGGCCGGAAAGCGCATCGGCGTGGAGCTCCCCGAGCCCCCGGCGGACCGCATGGCGATCTACCGCGAGACCATGCGCGACCGGCGCACGCGCCGCCTGGGGGGCGTGACGCTGGACTCCCCGGAGGTGGCGGGGCGCTGCTTCGACGGCGAGGTGCACCCCTCGCCCGGCGGGGGGATCGCGCTGGTGTTCCGCGACGTCACCGAGCGCGCCGCCGCCGAGGAGGCCGCCCGCGCCCGCGCCGAGGAGGCCGAGCGCCGCATCCGCGAGAGCGAGGCGCTGCGCGAGATCGGCCGAGACCTGCTCTCGCGCACCGACCCGGACACGGTGCTGCACCGCATCGCCCGGCACGCGCGCGACCTGCTGGGGGCGGGGTACGCCGCGGTGGCGGTGGTGCGCGACGACGGGGAGACCTCGTGGCCGGCGGTGGTGGGGGGACGCGGCGAGCGCTGGCGCGACGCGCTGTTCCCGCCGGGACATGGGACCGCCGGGCGGGTGGTCGCCCTGAACGGCCCGCTGGTGATCGAGGGCTTCCCCGACAACCCGGAGTTCCCCCCCGACGAGTTCCCGGTGCACGCCTCCGAGGAGATGCGCTCCGCCCTGGGCGTCCCCCTGCGCGACCCGCAGGGCGGGGCCTACGGCGCGCTGATCGCCGGGTGGCGCGAGCCGGTGGCCGTGGGCCCGCGCGAGGTGGAGATGGCGCGCGCCCTGGCCCAGTCGGCGAGCCTGGCGCTGGAGAACGCCCGCCTCTTCCAGGAGGCGGACCGGGCCCGCGCGCTGGCCGAGGCCGCCAACCGGGCCAAGAGCCAGTTCCTGGCCAACATGAGCCACGAGATCCGCACCCCCATCAACGCCATCATCGGCTACGCCGACCTGCTGGAGATGGAGCTGGCCGGGCCGCTCACCCCGGGGCAGTGCAACCAGGTGGGGCGCATCCGGGCCAGCGGCGACCACCTGCTCACCCTGGTCAACGACGTGCTGGACCTGGCCAAGGTGGAGTCGGGGAGCCTCAAGGTGCGCCGCGAGCGCAGCTCCGTGCAGGTGTCGGTGCGGGAGGCGCTGTCGCTGGTGGCCCCCCAGGCCGACGCGCGCGGGGTGCGGCTGGTGGAGGCGGACGGGTGCTCGCCCGAGGCGGCGTACTGCGGCGACGAGGACCGGGTGCGGCAGGTGCTGGTCAACCTGCTCTCCAACGCCGTCAAGTTCACCGGGCAGGGCGGGAGCGTCCGGGTGGCGTGCGGCGTCACCGACGCGCCCGACCGCGAGGCCCACCTGCCGGCCGAGGGTCGCTGGATCCGGGTGGACGTGGAGGACACCGGGATCGGCATCCCCGCCGACCGGCTGGCGACGGTGTTCGACCCCTTCGTGCAGGTGGAGAGCGGCTACACCCGCACCGCCGGCGGCACGGGGCTGGGGCTCACCATCTCGCGGCAGCTGGCCCGGCTGATGGGCGGCGACCTGAGCGTGAGGAGCCGCCCGGGCGAGGGCTCCTGCTTCACCCTGTGGCTCCCCCACGCCCCGGACCCGGCCGCGGCCGCCGCGGAGCCGGAGTGGGTGGGCGAGGCGCACCGCGTGCGCGGCCTGGCCGAGGTGGGGCGGGCGATCGTCCGGCGCGCCGACCGGGTGGTGGCCGCGCTCGCCGACCGCCTGCTGGACGACGGGGAGATCCCGGTGCACGGGGTCAGCCGCGCGCAGGTGGAGGACCACACCTCCACCTTCCTGGTGGACATCGGGCTGGCGCTGGTGGCGCTGGACGAGGGGGGCGGCGAGCCGGAGCTGATGAAGGACGGCTCCGAGATCCAGCGGCTCATCTCCGAGCGGCACGGCGAGCAGCGGGCCCGCCTGGGGTGGAGCGAGGCCGACCTGCGGAGCGAGTTCGCGCTGCTCCGGCACGAGGTGGAGCGGGCGGTGGGCGACGAGCTGCGCGAGGAGGGCGCCGAGGCCGACGTCGGGGAGGCGCTGGAGGTGTTCGCCCGGCTGCTGGAGGTGGCGGAGCGGGTGAGCATCGAGAGCCTGGACCGGCACGGCGCCGGGGACGCGGGCCGGGAGCCCGCCGCCGCGGAGGAGGCGCGATGATCCGCTTCGGACCGGCGGGGTGGAGCTACGACGACTGGGCGGGGATCGTCTACCCCAAGCCCAAGCCCAGGGGGTTCGACCCGCTCCAGTACCTCGCGGGCTACTTCGACACCATCGAGGTGAACTCCACCTTCTACCGCCCCGCCCGGCGCGAGGTGGCCGAGAAGTGGGTGGAGCGGGTGGCCTTCAACCCCGACTTCCGCTTCACGGCAAAGCTGTGGCAGCGCTTCACGCACCAGCGCAAGGAGGCGTGGACGGAGGACGAGGTGGCGCAGGCCCGCGCCGCCTTCGACCCCATGCTGGACGCGGGGAAGCTGGGCGCCCTGCTGCTCCAGTTCCCCTGGTCCTTCCGGCGCACCGACGAGAACCGCGAGTGGCTGGACGACCTGGCCCGCGCCTTCGCCGACTTCCCGCTGGTGCTGGAGGTGCGGCACGAGAGCTGGAACACGCCGGAGCTGTTCCGCGAGCTGGCGGAGCGGGGGATCGGCTTCGTCAACATCGACCAGCCCCTCTTCCACGACTCCATCGCCCCCAGCGCCCACGCCACCTCCGCCGTGGGCTACGTGCGGGTGCACGGCCGCAACTACCAGGACTGGTTCCGCGACAAGGCCGCCCCGCACGAGCGCTACGACTACCTGTACACGGCGCAGGAGCTGAAGCCCTGGGCGGAGCGGGCCAGGGAGATCGCCGCGGAGCCCCGCACGGAGGAGGTGTTCGTGGTCACCAACAACCACTACCGGGGCAAGGGGATCACCAACACGGTGATGCTCCGGTCCCTGGTGGAGGGCCGCCGGGAGCCCGCCCCGCCGGGGCTGTTCGCGGAGTACGGCGAGACCCTGGAAGGGTACGCGTGGCCCGCCGAGCCGCCCAAGCAGCCGGAGTGAGCTGGGCGGCCGATCCGACCGGCGCTCCGCTGGTGCCTTTTTTGGACGGAGCCCGCGCGGCGAAGTGTGCCTCTCGCACCGGGTTGGAGCGCGGCGGCTGTCTTCTGTTTCCGCAATTATGCGAATCGTTCGTGGAGCCGTGTCGCGTAACGCGAAACGTTACATGGTGCTACGCGAAAACGTAACAGTCGAAAAGCTTGCCCTTGTACGCGGGCGCCGCTAGCTTTTCGATTCCGGCAGCTTCGGCTCCACCCTCCATCCGCGGGACGGCCCTCTCCCCCCGCGCCGCACTCTCCGCACCATCCTCACCCCCCGGGGGTGCCCCATGGCCCCGAAGACCGTGCTCCTCGTGGATCCGCACCAGGACAGCCGCGTCGTGTACGCGACCCTCCTGTCGCACTCGGGCTACCGGGTGCTGGAGGCCGTGGACGACGAGGAGGGGCTGCGCCTGGCGCGCGCCGGGGAGGCCGACGTGATCCTCACCGAGCTGTTCCCCTGGGGCGAGGGCGGCAAGATGCTCCCCGAGCGCCTGCGCGAGGAGCCCGCCACCTCCGGCATCCCGGTGATCGCGCTGACGGCGCACCTGGTCCCGGAAGAATGGGCCCTGGCGCTGTCGCGCAGCGGGGCCCGCGTGCTCACCAAGCCCTGCGGCCCCCGCCGGGTGCTGGAGGAGGTCCGCAGCCTCCTCTAACGCCCTGCTGCCGCCCCGCTCTCCACCGCGGGCGCCGGCCCCGCCGCCTCGTCCTCCGTCCCCAGCACGTCCGCCGCCACCTCCCGCACCAGGTCGTCCCGCGCGTCGTTGAGCGCCTCGCGCGCATCGCGGAAGCGCAGCCCGGAGCGCTGCACCGCCAGGTCCGTGAGCCGCAGCAGCCGCTCCACCGCGGCGTCGTCCAGCGGCACGGGCGGCCCGGCCAGCGCCGGCGTCTCCGCCTCCCCCGCGTCGTGGGCCTCCAGCACCGCCTGCACCCGCGACAGGGTCGCCGCCCGCACGTACAGCTCCGTCGCCATGTCGGCGACGCGGGCCACCACGAACTGCCGCTCCACGATCTTGCGCCCGTAGCGGCGGATCACCCGCTCCACGGCCACCCGCAGGTCGCGGGTGTGGTCCACCAGGTAGTCGAAGTGCGCCCGCAGCCGGGGGTGCGGCTCCGTGTTCACCGCCGGCTCCCCCCGCCCCAGCGCCAGCCGCACCCGGTCCGCCGCGAAGTCGGTGAGCAGCCCCAGCCGGGTGATGGGCTCCCGCAGCGCCGCGCCGATCTCCCGCAGCCGCTCCCCGGGCTCCTGCATCCCCGAGAGCCCCACGAACAGCCGCAGCACCTCGTTGGTCCCCTCGAAGATGCGGGTGATGCGCGCGTCGCGGTACATGCGCTCGTACGGGTACCCCTTGACGAAGCCCTTCCCCCCGGCGATCTGCACCACGTCGTCCACGGCGCGGTCCAGCGCGTCCGAGTTCCACACCTTTGCGGCCGCCGACTCCAGCGCGTAGTCCACGTCGCTGCGGTCCGCCAGCCCGGTGGTGAAGTACGCCACGCTCTCCGCCGTGAGCGCGTCCGCCGCCATGGCCGCCAGCTTGCCCTGGATCAGCTCGTAGTCGGCGATGGGGCTGCCGAACTGCTCGCGCTCCCGCGCGTACGCGGCCGCCATGCGCAGCGCCCCCTTGATCCCCCCCGCCGCCCCCGCCGACAATCCCTGCCGGCCGGAGTTGAGCACCCGCATGGCGATCTTGAACCCCTCGCCGGGTACGCCCAGCACGTTCTCCGGTGGCACGCGCACGTCGCGGAAGTACAGCTCGGCCTGGTTGGAGCCGCGCGCGCCCATCTTGCGCAGCTCCGGCCCGCGCTCGTAGCCCGGCATGTCCGGCCGCAGGATCAAGGCGGTCACCCGGTCCACGGTCTTTCCGTCGCGCTCCACGGGCGTCTGCGCGAAGGCCACGATCACCTGCGAGAACGAGCCGTTGCCGATCCAGATCTTGCTCCCGTTCAGGATCCAGCCGCCCTCCCCGTCCGGCACGGCGCGCGAGCGGATCCCCTGGGCGTCGCTCCCGGCCAGCGGCTCGGTGAGCGCGAACGAGGCGAACCACTCGCCGGTGGCGGCCCTGGGCAGGTAGAGCCGCTTCTGCTCCGGACTGCCGGCCAGCTGGATCCCCTTGATCCCGATGGACAGGTGAACCCCCAGCATGATCGCCAGCCCCACGTCGTAGCCGGTGACGAACTCGAACACGCGGCAGTAGGCGCTCTGCGAGAGCCCCATCCCGCCATACTCCTCGGGGATGGAGATGCCGAACAGCCCCATGCGCTTGAGGTCCTCCACCACGTTCTCCGGGATCCGCTCGTTCTCGTCGATCCACTCGCGGTCCACGTGGGCCTCGCAGTAGTCGCGGAGCTCCCGGAGGAACCTCTCCACGCGGCGGTTCTCGTCGGCGGTGATGCGCGGGTACGGAAAGAGGATGTCGTCGTCGATCACGCCGCTGAAGAGCTGGCGCGTGAACGAGGGCTTTTCGTCGGCCATGGGCTTGCTTCTCCGGCTGCTGGACGGGTCCGTCTGTCGAGGCTCTGTCGAGCGGGGTCGTCCGATGGAAGAGGCGTGCCGGGGGTGGGCGGTGGGGTGGACGGGCCGCTCCGGAGCCGGACGATACTGCCGTCCGTCTCCTGCGCGGGCTCCGCGAGCCTCCTCGGTCGGCACGGAACTGCTGTGCCGACGCTGCGGGGTCTCGCTGCGCCGGAGGGAGCCTCGCCAAACTGCCGGCGAGTCTCCCTCCGTTCAGGATCTTTTGGGTACCGCGGAACGGCAACGGCACGGCACACCGACCCGTGTGTCAGCCACCCGCGGCGGGGCTCACAGCCGCGCAGCCAGGAGTGCCGCCACTGCGACGACCGTGGCCACCATCGCCCAGCGCAGGTGCCGCGCGAGGAAGGCGTGCACGGCGGGGCCCAGCCACCAGGAAAGCGCGGCGAGCACGGCGTACTTGAGCGCACGCCCGGCGAGCGCGCCGGCCAGGAAGGGGAGGAGCGGCACCCGGAAGGCGCCCCCCGCGATGGAGTAGAGGACGAAGGGGACCGGCGTGTAGCCGGAGGTGGCGAGCGCGAGGAAGAGATTGCCGCGGTACAGCTCGCCCATGGCCGCGAAGCGGGGGAGCAGCCCGTACCACTCCAGCACCGGCCGCCCGACTCGGTCGAAGAGCGCGGCGCCCATTGCGTAGCCCAGCGCCGCCCCCACCAGCCCGCCGGCGGCCGCGAGCGCCGCCAGGCGCGGCGCCCGCCGCGGCTCGCCCACGGCGAGCGCCAGGAACACCGCCTCGGTGGGGGCGGGGAAGAGGCACGCCTCCGCCACCGCGGACAGGAACAGGACCACGGGCCCCAGCGGGTGCGCCGCCCAGCGCGCCAGCCGGTCCTCGGCCGGCCTCACGCCGGAGCCGCGTGAGGGATGCGAGCGCGAAGCGGCGAGACCGCACAGCAGTATCGTGCGGGCTCGCCTCCGTTACGCACGGTCGTATCGTGCGTTACGGAGCCGCAGCCCGACCCCGCGCCAGCGGGGGCACGCCCGAACCCGCAGCTCAGCCGTTCGTTGTCGTCGAGCCTCACGCCTCGTCCGCCGCCTCCACGTCCACCTCTGCTGACCCATCGTCACGGTACGACACGCGCACCGTCCAGGGCCGGCAGCACACCTGGCAGTCCTCCACGTACTCCTGGAGCGTGCCGCTCCCCGGGTCCAGCGCGATGGGGTTCTCCTCCCAGCAGTACGGGCAGCGCACCACGGCGCCCGTGTCGACGGTGCCGTCGCCCAGGGGGAAGGCCTCGTCCAGGGGGTCGTCGGGCGCGGAGTCGTTCAGGCGGATCATGGGCGTCTCGGCTCGGGTGGCGTGCCGCGCAATCTACCGGCGGCGCCCGGCGTTTCCAACACTCCGTCCCGCCGCCGCACCGTCCGTCCCCGCCCCGCGCGCCCCGTCCCCGCGGGGTGGCGAAATCCATTTGCCGACATGATATTCAGGACCGCGCGGCCCCTCCGCGCCGCCCGCCGCGGCCGGCTCCGCCCGCCCGCGCACCGCATCCCCGCAGCACCCGTCCCATGAACCGTCCGCCCGCATCGCTCCCGGCCCTGCTGGCCCTGCTGGCAGTTCCCGCCGCCCTGGCGGCCCAGTCCCCGCAGGCCGCGCCGCCGGCGCAGGCCGTCTCGCGCGACGCGCACGCCGCCGACCCGGTGGCCGTGGCCACCCGCACCACGGGCTCCATCCGCGTGGACGGGCGCCTGGACGACGAGGCGTGGGCCGCCGCCGTCCCGGTGACCGACTTCACCCAGTGGGACCCCGCGGAGGGGACGCCGGTGAGCGAGCGGACGGAGGCGCGCATCCTGTACGACGGGGAGGCGCTGTACGTGGGGGTGCGGCTCTGGGACCGCTCGCCGGTGTCGTCGCGGCTGGGGCGGCGCGACATGCCGCTGGGCGACTCGGACTGGGTGGGGGTGGTGGTGGACAGCTACCACGACCACCGCACGGCGTTCAGCTTCGACCTGAACCCGTCCGGGGTGCGGCGCGACGCCCTCAAGATCGCCGACGTGGACGACAACTCCTGGGACCCGGTGTGGGAGGGGGCGTCGTCCGTGGACAGCGCCGGGTGGACGGCGGAGTACCGCATCCCCTTCTCGCAGCTGAGGTTCTCCCCGGCCGCCGAGCAGACCTGGGGGATCCAGATCGAGCGGGTGATCCGCCGCAACCAGGAGTACTCGATCTTCGCCTTCACCCCCAAGGGCGAGCGCGGCGGGATCGCCCGGTACGGCCACCTGCACGGGCTGCGCGACATCCGCCCCGGCAAGCGGCTGGAGATCCTCCCCTACACGGTGGCCAGGGCGGAGTACGTGGACCCGGCCGGCAACCCCTTCCGCACCGACTCGGAGTACGGCGCCTCGGCGGGGCTGGACCTCAAGTACCGCGTCACCTCCAACCTGACGCTGGACGCCACCGTGAACCCGGACTTCGGGCAGGTGGAGGTGGACCCGGCGGTGGTCAACCTGACGGCGTTCGAGACCTTCTTCCCGGAGAAGCGCCCCTTCTTCGTCGAGGGGACGGACAACTTCAACTTCTACACGGGCGCCGGGGCCTCCAACCTGTTCTACTCGCGCCGCATCGGCCGCACGCCGCAGCTGTTCGCGCCGGGCGCGGCCGAGGAATTGACGGCCACCACCATCCTGGGCGCGGCCAAGCTCTCGGGGAAGACGGGCGGGTGGTCGGTGGGGGTGTTGGAGGCGCTGACGGAGCGCGAGGAGGTGAGATTCCGCCCGCTCCAGGCGGAGCCCGGCGCCTCGGACGAGCGCTTCGTGGTGGAGCCGCTCACCAACTACCTGGTGGGGCGCGCCCGCCGCGACTTCCGCTCGGGGCAGAGCTCGGTGGGCGGCATCGCCACGGCGGTGACCCGAGACCTGGACGGCCCGGCGCTGGAGAACTCGCTGCGCTCCTCGGCGTACGCGGGCGGGGTGGACTTCCGGCACGAGTGGGCGAAGCGCGCCTGGGTGCTGCTCGGCTACGCCACGGGGAGCGCCATCTCCGGGGAGCGCGGGGTGATCGGGGCGGCGCAGCGCTCCTCGGCGCGCTACTTCCAGCGGCCGGACGCGCGGCACGTGGAGCTGGACACGCTGGCGACCTCGCTGCGCGGCGTGGCGGGCGAGCTGCTGCTGGGCAAGCAGGCGGGCCGGCACTGGCGGGGGAACGCGACGCTGTCCACCGTCAGCCCCGGCTACGAGATCAACGACCTGGGCTTCAACACGCGCTCGGACCTGCTGCGCGGCAACCTGTCCGTCACCTACCTGGAGAACACGCCCGGGAAGACGTTCCGCAACTGGCGGGTGCAGGGGCAGGCGCGGATGGACCACAACTACGACGGCGACCACATCGGCAACACGCTGTTCGTGGGCACCAACTGGCTGCTGCGCAGCTACTGGAACGTCGCCGCCAACGCGGGCTGGTCGTTCGAGGCCACGGACGACCGCCTCACCCGCGGCGGCCCGCTGGCGAAGCGCCCCGCGGACGGACGGGTGTACGTGTCGGTGAGCTCCGACCCGCGCAGGGGGGTGACGGGGTACGGCGGCCTCTACTACGGCGAGGACGCCGGGGGCGGGGGGAGCGTGCAGGCGGACGCCGGGGTGACGCTGCGCCCCTCCCCACGCTGGACGCTGAGCGTGGGCCCCGCGTTCGCGCGCAACCGGGTGGCCGCGCAGTACGTGACCTCGGTGCGCGACCCGCTCGCCACCGAGACCTTCCAGCGGCGCTACGTGTTCGCGGACCTGGAGCAGACGGAGCTGTCGCTGGACACGCGCCTGGACCTCACCTTCACGCCGCGGCTGACGCTGCAGCTGTTCGCGCAGCCGCTGATCAGCGCGGCGGACTTCGGCGACTACAAGGAGCTGGAGGCGGCGCGCACCTTCGACTTCGCGGTCTACGGCCGCGACCGGGGCACGCTGGCGCGCAACGCGGACGGCTCGTTCACGGCGGACCCGGACGGCACGGGCCCGGCGGCGCCCTTCCGCTTCGGGCAGTTCTTTTCGCAGCGCGACTTCAACCAGCGCTACCTGCGCGGCAACGCGGTGCTGCGCTGGGAGTGGCGGCCCGGGTCCACGCTGTACGTGGCCTGGCAGCAGCGCCGCTTCGACGAGGACGTGGTGGGCGACTTCAGCCTGAACCGCGACCGCACCGCGCTGTTCGAGGCCCGCCCGGACAACGTGTTCCTGATCAAGCTGAACTACTGGCTGAACCCCTGACGGGGGCCGGATGGGATGTACGAAGGGGAGCCCCGGCCGCGGCGGGGGCTCCCCTTTTCCGTCCCGGGCCCCGGCCCCTACGCCGCCGGGAGCGTCAGGGTGAAGGTGCTCCCCGCGCCGGGCGTGCTCCGGGCGGTGAGGTCGCCGCCCATGCCGCGGGCCAGGTCGCGGCTGATGGCGAGGCCCAGCCCGGTGCCCTCGTGCGGGCGGGCAAGGTCGGCGCGGACCTGGACGAACGGGTCGAAGACGGCCTCCAGCTTGTCCGCCGGGATCCCGATGCCGGTGTCTCTCACCCGCACCCGCACCCCGGCGCCGTCGCGGGCGCAGGACACCTCCACGCGCCCGCCCGGGTCGGTGAACTTGACGGCGTTGGAGAGCAGGTTGACGACGATCTGCCGCAGCTTCTCGGCGTCGGCGCGCACCTCCAGCCCGGGCGCGCAGTCGAGGACGGCGAGGGCGAGGCCCTTGCTGCGCGCCTGCGGCGCCACCAGCAGCTCCGCCCCGACCACCGCGTCGCGCACCGGCACGTCGGCCAGGTCGAAGTGGACGGTGCCGGTCTCCAGCTTGGCGTAGTTGAGCACCTCGTTGATCAGCCCCAGCAGGTGGCGCTGGCTGGTCTGGATGCGCCGCAGGTCCTCCTGCTGCTGCGGGGTGGTGGGGCCGCGGATCCCCATCTCCATCAGCTCCGCGTAGCCCCCGATGGCGTTGAGCGGGGTCCTCAGCTCGTGGCTCATCACCGCCAGGAACTCGCTCTTGGCGCGGTTGGCGGCCTCGGCCTCGGCGCGGGCCGCCTCGGCGTCGGCGCGGGCGTGCTCGCTCTCGGCGAGGAGGCGCTCCACCTCGCGGCGGGCGCGGACCTGGTCGGTGACGTCCACCGCGAAGTTGAGGATGGCGACCACCCGGCCCTGCGCGTCGCGGACCGGCTCGAAGTGCAGGTCGAACCAGGTGTCCTGGACGCCGTCGCCGTCGCGGTCGAAGCGCACGGGGGTCTCGGGTCCCGACCACGGCTCGCCCGTCTCGTACACCCGGTCGAACAGCTCGATGATGCCCTGCCCCTCCAGCTCCGGGAACGCCTCCGGCGGCGTGAGGCCGGTGACGTCGCGCCCCCCGCCGCTGACGCGCCGGTACGCCGCGTTGACGATGTCGAAGCGGTGCTCGGGGCCCACGAGCAGCGCCAGGGGCGCCGGCATCTGCAGGATGACGGAGCGCAGCCGCTCGCGCTCGGCCCCCAGCTCGGCCAGCAGCCGCTCTCGCTCCCGCGCGGCGGCCTGCGCGGCGGTGACGTCGGTGAAGAGGATGCCGACCCGCCGCTCCTCCGGGGCGCCGGCCCGGAACGCGTACACGTCGAACCAGCGGCCCATGGGCTCGGAGCCGTTCTGGAAGCGGACCGCCTCGCCGGTGAGCGCCACCCGGCCGTAGACCTCGAACCAGTGCGCCTCCAGCGTGGGGAGCAGCTCGCGCGCCGTGCGCCCCACGGCGTCGGTCAGGCCGGTCTGCTCCGCGAACGCCGGGTTCGCCTCCACGAAGCGGTAGTCCACCGGCCTCCGCTCCGCGTCGAAGATCACCTCGACGACGCTGAAGCCGGCGTCGATGCTGTCGAAGAGCATGCGGTACCTGGCCTCGCTCGCGGCGGCGGCCGCCGCCGCGCGCTCGGCGGCGTCGCGCGCCGCTTCCGCCTCGCGCAGCAGCCGCTCCCGCTCGGCGTCGGCGTGCCTGCGGTCGTCCACGTCGCGGAAGTAGCAGGCCAGCCCGCCGCCCGCCTCGTCGGGGTACAGGCTCACGTCCAGCCAGCGCCCGATGATGGGCGAGACCGCCTCGAAGTGGGCGGGCCGGCGCCCGGCCATGACCTCCAGGTGGTGCCGGTGCGCCTCGCTCCCCACGGCCTGCGGGAACTCGGTCCAGTAGTGCCGGCCGAGCAGGCTTTCCCGCGACCGGCCCCACAGCTCCTCGGCCCTGCGGTTGACGTAGGTGAAGCGGAAGTCGCGGTCCACGGCGTAGAACGCGTCTCCGATGCTCTCCAGCGTGGCCGTCACCCGCGCGCGCGCCGCCTCGCTCTCCGCCAGCAGGCGCTCGCGCTCCTCCTCCCGGGCGCCGCGGGCGCGCACCTGCGCGGTGGTCTCGAACACCGTCACCAGCACGCCGCCCACGGAATCGTCGTCGGCGGGGACGGGGCTGTAGGTGAGGGTGAAGAACGCCTCTTCGCGCCGGCCGTGCCGCTCCACCACCAGCGGCTGGTCGGTGAAGGTGAACGACTCCCCCCGGCGGGTCACGCCCTCGTACAGCGGCGCGTTGAAGTCCCACACCTCGGGCCAGCACTCCCGGGTGGGCTGGCCCAGCCCGGCCGGGTGCTTGCCGCCCATCACCTCGCGGTACGCGTCGTTGTAGACCTGCACCAGCCGGGGACCCCAGAGCACGATCATCGCCGTCGGCGCGGCCAGCACCAGCCCCGCCACCGCGCGCAGGCCGGCCGGCCACCCCGCCACCGGGCCCAGCGGGGTGGCGGCCCAGTGCATCGTTCGGCACAGGGCGCGCATCTCCCCGGGGCCGGCGAACAGCCGGCCCGCGGCGTCCCCGTCCCGTCCGTCCACGCGCGCCGGGCGCGCGCCGTCCGCCGTCCCGACGCCATCCGCTTCGTTGCTCATGCCCACGGCGAAACAGGGTGAGGGGTGTCCGTCCGACCGGACCAATATGAGCCGCCGGACCGGTTTGCGCACACCCGGCCCGGCCGTAGATTTCCGCCGCGCCACCGATCTCCCACCCGCTCCCCGGCTCTCGCCCGCATGCTCCGCCCCCGCTTCGCCGCGTGCCTGCTCGCCACCCTGCTCGCCGCCTGCGCGCCCTCCGCCGCGATCCCCGGCGGGGAGGCCGCCCGGCCGGCCGTCCCGCCGAGGGGCACGACGGTTCGCGACACCGTGCGCTCGGAGGCGCTGCGCGGGAACCGGCTCGGCGACCCCGTGGACCGCGCGGTGGACGTGTACCTGCCGCCCTCGTACGCCGCGTCGCCGGGGCGGCGCTACCCCGTGGTGTACCTGCTGCACGGCTTCGACGGGGGGCCGGAGCAGTGGGCGGGGGAGCGGATGCGCCTGCCGCAGGCCATGGACTCGCTCGTCGCCGCGGGCGCGGTGCGGGAGATGATCGTGGTGATGCCCGACGGGAGGAACGCGTTCGGCGGGTCGTTCTTCGCCAACTCGGTGTCCACGGGGCGCTGGGAGGACTTCCTGGTGCGGGAGGTGGTGCGCGAGGTGGACCGGCGCTACCGCACCGTCCGCAGCCCGCGGGCGCGCGGGATCGGCGGGTGGTCCATGGGCGGGCACGCGGCGCTCCGGGTGGGGGCGAGGCACCCGGAGGTGTTCGGCGCCGTGTACGCGCAGAGCCCCTGCTGCCTGGGCGACCTGTGGGCGGACTTCTCGGCCGACACCCCCGCGGGCGCGAAGCTGTGGGCGGAGGCGTCCGCGGCGTGGTACGACCAGGAGATCGCCGGGGCCGGCTTCCACGCGCGGCTGGCGCTGGCGATCGCCGCGCTCGCCTCGCCGGACTCGGCGCACCCCAGGTGGGGGATGCTGCTCCCGTACCAGGCCGGGCCGGAGGGGCTGTACTGGACGCCGCCGATCCACGACCGATGGAGCGTGGTGAGCCCGGAACTGCTGGTGGCGCGGCACCGCCGCGGCTTCGCGCGGCTGGGCGCCATCGCCTTCGACGCGGGGACGGAGGACGCCTTCCGGCACATCCCCCGCAGCACGCAGGCGCTGGCGGAGATCCTGATGCGGGAGGGGATCGACCACACCTTCCAGCTGTACCCGGGGACGCACGGCAGCCACGTGGCGGAGCGGCTGCGCACCCGCGTGCTCCCCTTCTTCTCGGCGCGGCTGGCGGCTCAGCCCAGCGGCTTGCGGTAGCGCAGCCCCGTCCCCCGGTAGCCCAGCCGCTCGTAGAAGCGGTGGGCTCCCTCGCGGTGCGCCCCCGTGGTCAGGTGTACCGATCCCGCGCCCGCCTCGCGCGCCCACGCCTCCGCCGCGCGCATCAGCGCCGCGCCCACGCCGGCGCCCCGGCGCGCCGGGTCCACCACCAGCGCCAGGATGCGCGCGTACGGCTCGTCGCGGCTGTAGTCCTTTCCGCGGAACACCCCCACCATCCCCGCGAGCCCGCCTGCGTCCTCCGCCACCAGGGTGCGGTAGTCCGGGTCGGGGAGGATCCCCTCCAGCCGCGCGGCCATCTGCGCGGGGGTGGCGGGGTAGCCCAGGTGCTCCATCAGGCGGGCCAGCCCGGCGGCGTCCTCCGGGCGCGCGGTGCGGATGCGGACGTCGTGCATGGCGGGTGCGGCGAGGGTGGCGGCGGCGGCCGGACCCGGTATGTCTGCGCGCCCGGAGCCCGCGGGTCAAGGGCGCGCCCCTTGCCCGCGGCCGCCCCGCCACCGAACGTGTGGGCGCGCTCCGCCGCCCGAACCCGCACCCCCGGCCTGCCATGCCCGACTCCGCCCCCACCCTGCACGTCACCAGCGGCGACGCCGCCGCGGAGCCGCTGCGCCGCGCCGGGCTGGGCGGCGGGGTGCTCCCCTGGCGCGACGTGCTCCACGAGGGCCCGGTCCCCGCCGGCCTCGCCCCCGCCGAGCTGAACCGGGAGCGGGCGCGCTTCCTGGCGGACCACGCCCCGGCGGAGCTCGACGAGGTGCTGCGCGGCCTGGAGGCGCGCGACCGGGCGCTGGCGGAGGCCGCGGATAGCGGGGGCGAGGTCGTCCTCTGGTTCGAGCACGACCTGTACGACCAGCTCCAGCTCCTCCAGGTGCTCGACCGCCTGGCCGACCTCGGCGCGGCGCCGGAGTGCGTCTCGCTGGTCTGCATCGGCGGGTTCCCGGGGGTGGAGCCGTTCCACGGGCTGGGGCAGCTCACCCCGGAGCAGCTGGCCGGGCTCTGGCCCCGCCGCGAGCCCGTGACCGCCGCGCAGCGGGAACTGGCCCGCGCCGCCTGGGCCGCCTTCCGCGCGCCGGACCCGCGCGAGATCGAGCGCGTGCTGGCCGGCGGCACCGCCGCGCTCCCCTTCCTGCGCGGCGCCCTCCTCCGCCACCTGGAGCAGTTCCCCGCCGTGGGCGACGGCCTCGCCCGCACGGAGCGCCAGGTGCTGGAGGCGGTCGCCGCGGGCGCGACGACGCCGGGGGAGATCTTTTTCGCGGACCAGGCCCGCGAGGAGGCCGTGTTCATGGGCGACACCACGCTGTGGAGCTACGTCCGCGGCCTGAGCGAGGGGCCGGAGCCGCTGCTGCGCGTGGCGGGCGGCGGCCCGTTCCGCCTGCCGGCCCGCGACGGCCGCGACGCCGGCTTCCGGGAGCAGCGCCTGGAGCCGACGGAGCGCGGCCGCGCCGTGCTGCGCGGCGAGGCGGACCGGCTCGCCGGAGTGGAGGTGGACCGCTGGCTGGGCGGCGTACACCTGCGCGGCGCCGCGCGGTGGCGCTGGGACCGCGAGGCGCGGAAGCTGGTGTCGGCGGACGCGTAGCCGGCGCCCCTCGCGCCGGACCGCGTGAGGGATGCGAGCGCGAAGCGGCGAAACCCAACAGCAGTACCGTTGGGGTTCGCCTCCGTTGCAGACGGTCGTATCGTCTGCTACGGAGCCGCAGCCCGACCCCGGCGCAGCCGGGGGCACGCCCGAGCCCGCCGTGCCCGCAGTCTGTCAGCCTTGCAGCGCACCCGATCAAAATGACCCGCCGGCTTGCCAATCCGGCGCTCTTTCTCGGCCACCCGCTGGTATCCGGGTTGCAAAGACACGCGAACCGGAAGCGCACGCCACCGAGGGCGCGCGCGAACCCCACAACCCGTTGCGAGACAGAAAGGAGGATCAGATGGTCAGGACCGCGAACCGGCTTGCGACCGTGCCGTTCGACCGCCTCTTCGAGGCCGTGGCGGCGCCGCTCGGGTGGGCGGGCGCGGAGGCGGGTCTGCTGCGCAGCCCCGACACCGAGGTGATGGAGACGGAGGACGCGATCTACGTGATGATGGAGATGCCGGGCGTCCGCCGCGACGACCTGGACATCGGCCTGGAGTCCAACATCCTCACGGTGCGCGCCACCAAGGGCGTGGAGCGGCTGGAGAACGCGCGCTACCACCTGTCGGAGCGCCGCTACGGCACCTTCTCGCGCTCGTTCGTGCTGCCGCGCCAGGTGGACGCGGAGCGGATCGAGGCCGAGTACACGGACGGCGTGCTGCGCATCGTGGTGCCCAAGACGGAGCAGGCGCGCCGCCGCAGGATCGAGATCCGGGGCGGCGGCGAGTCCGCCCGCATCGAGGCTTCCACCGATTCCGGGTCGGAGAACGCGTAGGCTTCGCCGACGCCCGATCCGAGGCGAGGGGCCGGCTCCCGTGACGGGGGCCGGCCCCTCCTTTCGTGCGCCGCGCCGCGCATGGTTGCTGCCACCTGCTTGCGTGTGCCGCCGCACTCAATATCTTGCCGGTGCGGACCTTTTCACGCCTTTCCGGCCCGGCCCCGTTCGGCGGCCGTTCGCCTCCATACTTCATTTCCGCGGGCATTCCCATGAGCGACGCGCAGCCGAGCCGGGCCGGGACGCTGAAGAGACCGCCGCGGTTCTCGCAGGTCCCCCCGGCCCCGGGGTGGCCGCGCCCGGAGTGGCGGCTGCTCGCGGAGTGCGGGCCCGCGCTGGGCGTCGTCCTCTGGCAGCTGGTGCGCGACGTGGTGCTGTGGGCGCAGGTGCCCGCCGCCGAGCGCACCGGGCTGTTCCGTCCGCTCACCGCCGCGCAGGCGGACCGGCTCGCCCGGTCCGCCGCCGAGGCGCCGGAGCTGGCGGAGCCGCTGCGCGAGCTGGCGCTGCTGGTGGCGACTCCCGGCCGCGCGGAGGCCTCGCGCGTTGCGGAGGCGTGCGAGCGCGTGCTGGTGTGGGCGGAGATGCGCGGCATGCGCGAGACGGCGCTGCAGTTCGCGGAGGCCGCGGCGCGGGTTGATGTTCGGCCGCTCCGCAACCATGCAGCGGGGAGACTATGCAGGCGGGCGCACGATTACCAGCGTGCCGGCCTATGGTACCGGCGCGGATACCGGCTGGCCCGACTGGAGGGGCTTGAGGCGGAGTGTGCGATTGCTTTGATTGGGCTGGGCGGGGTAGCCCTGGATCAGGGTAAGCTGGACGAAGCGGAGACGCACTTCCGGAGGGCATCCAGAGCGGCGCTACGCCAGGGACGAAATCGCCTGGCAGGATCCGCACACCATGAGTTGCTGGGTGTTCTGATTGCCGGCGGACGCTTCGACGAAGCAATTAGCTATGCTGAACAGGCCATCAGTTTCTACCCCCTGAAGCACCACCGCATTCCAAATCTCGCGTTCGATATCGGGTTTCTCTGGATGAGGTTGTATTACTTCTCCAGCGCGATCTACCTCTTTGAGCGCGTGCTTCCCTGGTTTGAGATTCAGTCGCACAAGATCCTGCTCCTATCCGCCCTTGCGCGGTCGTCAGCCGCCGTTCACGACCGCATCAGGTACGAACGTGCGAGCGATAGGGTGCTGCGGATGGTGGACGAAGGAAATGAACGATCGGCAAGCTCACTCTACCACCTGGCGGAGGGAGCACGCTACTTCGAACTCTGGGAGAGGGCCGGAACACTGGCGAGCGAGGCGCTTGACCTGGCGAGAAAGGTGGGCAACATGAGTGTGGTCAGCGCCGCCGAGGGTATGCTGGCGGAGTTGCCGCTGCGGAATCAAGGGCCGCCCGATATTGTGCCGGAGGAAGGAGGTCCCGTAGACAGGATCACAGTCACGTTGCTCAAGAAGCTCGCGAAACAGCCCGCCCCGGAGTTGTCCGAGGCGATGCTGTTCCCCGAGCGCTACCAGACAGACTGACCAGAACAGCGTCGGCTTCCCTAAAATCGAAAACTGCTATCGAACGCCTGGTCCGCCCGCGGTCTCAGGCACCGGGCGGGACAGAATCCTCCTCTTTTAGTCCGGACCCGCTCGTCCCGATGTTCTGGGTCGTCACTGTGCTGTCCCCCCCCATGCCTTCTCTGTGACCTGACCCGCTCGTGCCGCCGTTGTCCTGCGTGGAGCCGGTGTCACCATCCCTGTGCCCCGATCCCATCGTTCCCCCGTTTTCCTGCGTGGTCGCCACCAGCGTACTGTCCCTGTGACCTGATCCAATCGTCCCAATGTTCTGAAGCCGACCCGCGGGCTCCGTGACGCCGCGGGTGCCGTCGCACGCGCCGATCACCACGCAGAGTCCGACCAGGGTCAGGGCAAGTCCGAGTCGCTTCATGGTCCCTCCAAAAAGGATTGGGTGGAAAGGGCGGGCGACTGGAATGTGCAGCGCACCGAACGTGACAGCAACCATGGGATGAAATTGGCGCCATCTCTGGCAGGGTCCGTGACATCTTTCGAGCGGAAGGGGCCAAATAGATTGACGAAATGGACGGATCCGGCGTACGGTGGCGCAGCGAGACGAGCCCCGAACCCGATCCGGAGACCGCGCCGATGACCACGCTGCGACCGACCCGCGTCGGGAGCGACCCCGACGCTCAGCCGCCCGAGACGGCTATGGAGCTGTCGGTGGCGATCGTGTACTCCCCCGCCCTCAGCCCCGACGAGATGCTGGCCGTCTCGGACGAGGTGTGCCTGCGCATCCGTGACCTGCTGGACCCGGCGCGCTTCGCCGACCTGCCGGTGCTCCGCGTCTACACCGACGCCGACCAGCCCCCGCCGCGCCGCGAGCCGCTGTACCCGCTCACCATGGGCGCGCTGCGGATGACCTGCCGCCTGGACCTGGTGGAGGCGATCGAGAAGCGCTGCGGCGGGACGGACCTGGCGCGCGTGGGCTACGACCTGGCGGGGAGGGCGTACGAGGTGGGGGTGGAGGTGAAGTTCCAGCGCCGGCCCGAGCTGGATGAGCCCGGCGTGAACGGCGGGGCGCTGGGAAGCGGCGGCTGAGCGGATCGGAAGGGTGGCGGCTCGGCGCGAGCCGGCAGGAGCCCCCCTGCGGCGCCACTACGAAGCAGTCCAACGCCGCGCCGCCCGAGTGGCGGCGGTGATCGTTCAGTCCGGATCCTGGCTGGCGACGTGGGGCAGGGCGCGAGCCTTCGCCAGCCGCATCAGGTGCTCCACGGTGAGGGCGCAATCCAGCTCCGACGCCTCGTCCGCGGAAAGGCGGCCGTCCTTTTGGCGATCCAGCAGCTCGGAGAGGCGCCAGCGCGCGGCTTCCGATGCGCGGAAGGCGACGACCTCCTCCGGGCTGGCAACGGCTGCGATGAAGTCAGCGACCTCTTCGTAGGCTCTCATCCGAGGGTCGAACGGATCCGGGCGATGACGTCCTCCGCCGGAACGGCCTGCACCGCACCCGTGCGCAGCTCCTCGTAGCGCCGCTCCGCCTCGTCCGCCCACGCGCGCGCGATCTCGTCCTCGTCGTCCAGGCTTGCGATCAGCACCTCTGCCAGTCTTGCCCGCTGGTGGCTGGGAAGCTTCAGTGCCGCGGCCTCCACTTCCTGCTCGCTCATGGCTCCTATCTCCGATTCGGGTGCAGTTCCAAGCTCGCGCCGGAGCGGGGCACAGGCAACGGTTTGCTCCCCGGCACCTGCATGGCGACGACCTGCTGCATTCACTGGGCCCGCGGTCCCGGGATACCCGCCGCCGTTGCCGCCCCGCCCGCGGCGGCGCCATATTGGCAAATGCTGGCGAACGCCGCGCCCTCCCCCGCACCGAGCCGACGATGCCCCGACCCCGGTCCGCACCCCCGCAGCTCCTGGCCGCCTGCGCGCTCGCGCTCGCGGCGTGCTCCCCCGCGCCCGCGCCCGCCTCCGACCCCGGGGCCGCGGCGGCGCCCGCCGGGACGGCGCCCGCGGCGACCAGTGCCGCGAGCGCGGCCGCGAGCACCTCGCCCGACGAGCTGCGCGCCCTGCTCTCCGTCCTGGCGGCGGACAGCATGGAGGGGCGGCGCACGGCGACCCCGGGGAGCGCCCGCGCCGCGCGCTTCATCGCCGCGCAGCTCCAGCGCATCGGCATCCGGCCGGCGGGCGACAGCGCGTACTTCCAGCGCGTCCCCATGGCGCTGGTGCCACGGCCCAACGGGAGCAGCGGCTACCGGCTGCTGAACGCCCCCTCCGACGCCGACACCGTCCCCGCCGCCCGCCGCGCCGACGACGTCAACGTGGTGGGGCTGCTGCCGGGGAGCGACCCCGCGCTCCGCGACGAGTACGTGGTGGTGGGGGCGCACTTCGACCACATCGGCATCGGCCGGCCGGTGAACGGCGACTCCATCAACAACGGGGCGGACGACGACGGCTCCGGCACCGTGGCCGTGCTGGAGATCGCCCGCGCGCTGGCGAAGTCCCCGCCCAGGCGGAGCGTCGTCTTCCTGCTCACCACCGGCGAGGAGGTGGGCTTCACCGGCATCCGCTGGTACGTCCGCAACCCGCGCTTCCCGCTGGAGCGCACCGTGGCCGACCTCCAGATCGAGATGGTCGGCCGCCCCGACTCGCTGGCCGGCGGCCCCGGGCGCGCCTGGCTCACCGGCTACGACCGCTCCACCATGGGCGAGATGCTGCGCGCCGCCGGCAACCCCATCGTCCCCGACCCGCGCCCCGCGCAGAACTTCTTCGAGCGCAGCGACAACGTGGTGTTCGCGTGGAAGGGCGTCCCGGCGCACACCCTCTCCTCCTTCGGGCTGCACCCGGACTACCACACCGTGGACGACGAGGTGGAGCGCGTGGACTTCCAGCACATGGCGCGCGTGGTGGACGCCGCGGTGCAGGCCGTGCGGATGCTGGCCGACGGCCCCGCACCGCAGTGGAAGCCCGGCGGCCGCCCCACCCCGCCGCCCAGCTTCCAGTAGGAGGGGCACCGTGCGCCGCACCCTGCTCGCCTGCGCCCTCGCGCTCCCGGCGCTCGCCTCGTGCCGCGGCGGCGGCGACGCCGACGCCGCCGGGGCCCGGGCGTCCGGCTCCGCCCCGGCGCTGGCCGGGCTGCGGGAGATCCCCTCGCCCGCGGCGCCCGGGAGCGCCGAGCCCAACCTGGCGGCCGGAGACGACGGGCGCGTGTACCTGAGCTGGATCGAGCCCGCGCCCGACTCCGCGCACGCCCTGCGCTTCGCCGTGCTGGAGGGCGGGCGGTGGTCCGCCCCGCGCACGGTGGCCTCCGGGCGCGACTGGTTCGTCAACTGGGCCGACTTCCCCTCGCTGGCCGTGCTCCCGGGCGGGCGGCTGGCCGCCCACTGGCTCCAGCGCAGCGGCCCCGGGCGCTACGCCTACGACGTCCGCATCGCCCGCTCCTCCGACGGCGGCGCCACCTGGAGCCCCGGCGTGGTGCCGCACCGCGACGGCGTTCCCGCCGAGCACGGCTTCGTCTCGCTGTGGGCCGAGGGCGACTCCCTGGCCGCCGCATGGCTGGACGGCCGCAAGTACGCCGCCGCCGAGGGCGGGGGCGGCGGGGAGGGGGAGGGGCACGGCGGCGAGACCATGCTGATGCACACCGCGCTGGCCGCGGACGGGGGCCTGGCGGCCGAGACGGAGCTGGACGCCCGCATCTGCGACTGCTGCCAGACCGGGCAGGCCACGACCTCCGCCGGGCCGCTGGTGGTGTACCGCGACCGCTCCCCCGACGAGGTCCGCGACGTCTACGTGGTGCGCCGCGTGGGCGGGCGCTGGACCGAGCCCCGGCCGGTACACGCCGACGGGTGGAAGATCCCCGCCTGCCCCGTCAACGGCCCACAGGTCTCCGCCCGCGGGGACGACGTGGCCGTGGCCTGGTTCACCGGCGCGCGCGACACCGCGCGCGTGCGGGTGGCCTTCTCGCGCGACGCCGGCGCCACCTGGAGCGCGCCCGTGCGCGTGGACGACGGCGACCCTGCCGGCCGCGTGGACGTGGAGCTGCTGGAGGACGGGGCCGCGCTGGTGAGCTGGATCGAGCGCACCGGCGGCGGGGCGGCCGAGGTGCGCGCCCGCCGCGTGTCGGCCGGCGGCGCGCGGGGCGCCGCCTCCACCGTGGCGGCCACCGGCGGGGAGCGCGCCAGCGGCTTCCCCCGCATGGCGAGGAGCGGGGGCGAGGTGGTGTTCGCCTGGACGGCGCCCGGCGACCCGTCCACGGTCCGCACCGCGCGGGCGGCGCTGGGGGGCGGCCGGTGAGGGCGCCGCTCCGCGCCGGCGCCGCCGCGCTCCTGCTGGCGCTGGCCGCCTGCGGGGGCGAGGGGCGCGTCGCCCCGCCCGAGGTGGGGAATCCCGCCCCCGCCTACGCCGCCACCGCCATGTCCGGCGACTCCGTGTCGCTGGCCGCCCTGCGCGGCCGGGTGGTGCTGCTCAACGTGTGGGCCACCTGGTGCCACCCCTGCCGCGAAGAGATCCCCGCCCTCCAGCAGCTCCACGAGGAGTACGCGCCGCGCGGCCTGGCGCTGGTGGGCGTCAGCGTGGACAACCGCGCCGACCGCGCCGCCGTGGCCGACTTCGCCCACGAGTACGGGATGACCTACGCCGTGTGGCTGGACCCGGACGAGCGCGTCGCCTCCACCTTCCGCACCCTGGGCGTCCCCAGCACCTTTTTGATCGGGCGCGACGGGACCATCCTGTGGAAGCACGTGGGCCCGGTGAACGCGCAGGACCCGGAGCTGGTGCGCCTGCTGGGCGAGGCGCTGGCCGCGCCGGGGGGAACTTCCGGGCCGTCCGATGCGTAGCTTCACCGACGGCGAGGGGCGCGCCTGGGACGCCACGGTGGGGCGGGAGTCGTGGGGGGCGGTGGTGCTCCTCCTGGCCCCGCGCGCCGAGGGCGGGGTCCGGGTGGCGCCCCTCGCCTCCGAGACCGTCCGGGACGCCGAGCGCGAGCTCGCCGCCATGTCGGAACAGGCATTGCGGGAGCAGCTCGCAGCGTCCCGGGCGTGGGAGGGGTGACCGTGCGGCGCCCCTCCCCGCAACCGAACCGTCCAAGGAGGTCCCCGTGAGATCCCTTCGCCACCTGCTCCTCGTCCTGCTCCCCGTGCTCCTGCTCGCCGGGTGCGCCGGCAGCCGCGCCCCCGCCGGCGGCGACTTCGGCGCCGGCACGCGCACCACCGTGGAGGTGGAGAACCGCAGCTGGTCCGCGGTCAACGTGTACGCCCTGCGCGGCGGGCAGCGGGTGCGGCTGGGCACCGTGCAGGCCGTCAGCACGTCCGTGCTCACCATCCCGCCGGCCGTCGTGTCCGGCGTTTCCAGCCTCAGCTTCCTGATCGACCCCATCGGCAGCAGCCGCACCCCCATCTCGCAGGAGATCTCGGTTCGGGAGGGCGACCAGCTCAAGCTCTACGTTCCCAACACGTAAGGCTGGACTTGTGAGCCGGGGCGGGCCGCTCCGGAACCAGGCCAAACTGCCGGCCTGTTTCCTACGCGGGCTCCGGGAGCCAGCCGAAACTGCCCGGCTGTCTCCCCTCGCCGGGGGGAGCCTCGCCAAACGGCCGGCGAGTCTCCCCCCGTA
>JBFMFL010000549.1:0-2602 GCA_040752145.1 Gemmatimonadota bacterium | reverse complement strand
GGCGCCCCCTCACCCCCCGGCCCCCTCTCCCACGAGGGGAGAGGGGGAGCACGACGGATCCGTGTAGTCGTCCCCTCCCTCGCTTGCGGGGGAGGGGTGGCGCGCAGCGCCGGGGTGGGGGGCCCCGGCGGACGGCAGCACCAGCCCCGCGTGAGGGATTACGGCCCGAAGGGGCGAGACCCCAACAGCAGTACCGTTGGGGGCTCGACTCCGTTGCGAACGGTAGTTTCGTTCGCTACGGAGCCGAAGCCCGACCCGAGCGCAGCGAGGGGCACGCCCAAACCCGCGGTCCAGGGCCGTTTCAACCATGACCTCCACCGACGTGCTGGTCATCGGCAGCGGGATCGCGGGGCTCTCCTTCGCGATCAAGGCGGCCCGCTTCGCGGACGTGGTGGTGGTCACCAAGAAGGAGCGCCCCGAGTCCAGCACCAACTACGCGCAGGGCGGGATCGCGGCGGTGTTCTCGCCGGACGACTCGTACGCGCTGCACGTGGAGGACACCTTCGTGGCCGGCGCCGGGCTCTGCCACCCGGACGCGGTGGAGGCGCTGGTGCGCGAGGGCCCGGAGCGCGTCCGCGAGCTGATCGGGTTCGGGGTGGAGTTCACCCGCGAGGGCGAGGACCTGTCGCTGGGCCGGGAGGGCGGCCACTCGCGCCGGCGCATCGTGCGCTCGGACGACCTGACGGGGCGCGAGATCGAGCGCGGGCTGCTCGCCGCCGTGGCCGCGTCGCCGCGCATCCACGTGCTGGAGGACCACGCCGCCGTGGACCTGCTGGTGGAGGAGGGCGCCGACGGGCGGCCGCGCTGCTGCGGCGCGCTGGTGCTGGACCCGGAGACGGGCCGGATCGCGCCGTTCCTCGCCCGCGCCGTGCTGCTGGCGACCGGCGGGTGCGGGCAGGTGTACCGCCACACCACCAACCCGGGGATCGCCACCGGCGACGGCGTGGCCATGGCGTACCGGGCCGGGGCGCGGGTGGCGAACATGGAGTTCGTGCAGTTCCACCCCACCGCGCTCTACCCGGCGCGCGAGAGGACGCTGCTCATCTCCGAGGCGGTGCGCGGCGAGGGGGCCGAGCTGCGGCGGCTGGACGGCACGGCGTTCATGGCCGGCTACCACCCGCTGGGCTCGCTGGCCCCGCGCGACGTGGTGGCCCGCGCCATCGACCGGGAGATGAAGCGCACCGGGGACCCGTACGTCCACCTGGACTGCTCGGCCATCCCGGAGGAGGAGATCCGCGCGCGCTTCCCCAACATCCTGCGCGAGACGGCGGAGCGCGGCATCGACATGCTCTCGCAGCCGCTCCCCGTGGTCCCCGCGGCGCACTACCTGTGCGGCGGGGTGCTCACCGACACGCACGGCCGCACCTCGCTGCGCGGCCTGTACGCCGCGGGGGAGACGGCGTGCACCGGCGTCCACGGGGCGAACCGGCTGGCCTCCAACTCGCTGCTGGAGGCGGTGGTGTTCGCGCACCGCGCCTCCGTGCGCCTCCGGGAGGAGCTGGGCGCGCTGCCGCTCCCCGCCGCCGCGCCGGGCTGGCAGGGCCCGGCGGGGGCGCACGAGCCCGAGGGCGTGCTGCTGGTACACGACCGCGAGGAGATCCGCTCGCTGATGTGGGACCTGGTGGGGATCGTCCGCTCCGACGAGCGGCTGGAATTCGCCGAGGCGCGCATCCGCCAGATCGCGACGCAGAACGAGGTCGTCTGGGCCTCCGCGAAGCCCTCCGCCGACCTGGTGGAGCTGAGAAACATGGTGGAGACGGCGCTGCTGGTGGTGCGCTGCGCCCGGCTGCGGCGGGAGAGCCGCGGGCTGCACTACAACGTGGACCACCCCCACCGCGACAACGAGCACTTCCTGCGCGACACCGTGGTGGGGCGCTGAGCGATGAAGGTACAGGTGCTCGCCGTGGGGAGGGCGCGGGGGCCGGCCGCGGATTCCATCGAGGAGTACGAGGGGCGGGTCCGCCGCTACTTCAGCTTCGAGGCGGTGGAGGTCAGGGAGGAGCCGTACCGGGGCGCGGGCGGGGCGGGGCGGGTGAGGGACGAGGAGGGAAAGCGGCTGCTGGCGCGCGTCGCCGCCGGGTGCGAGGTGGTGGCGCTGCACGAGACGGGGAAGCAGTGGACCTCCGAGCAGCTTTCGCGGTACCTGGCGGAGCTGGCGGTGCGGGGGAGCCCGGGGGCGAGCTTCCTGGTCGGCGGGGCGTACGGGCTCTCCGACGAGATCCTGCGGACGGCGCGGCACCAGCTGTCGCTCTCCGCGCTCACGCTGCCGCACGAGCTGGCGCGGCTGGTGCTGACCGAGCAGCTGTACCGGGCGGGGACCATCGCGCGGGGGGAGCCGTACCATAAAGGCCGGGAGGATTAGGCTCGTGTTTCGGTCGAGTTCGCGGTGGGCCGCTACGGAGCCGGACGATACTGCCGTCCGTCTCCTCCGCGGGCTCCGGGAGCCTCGCCAAACTGCCGGCGAGTCTCCCTGCGCCGGAGTGAGCCAGCCGAAACTGCCCGGCTGTCTCCCTCCGAACTGAGATATATGGGTACCGCGGAACGGCAACGGCACCCCCTCCCCCGACCCCTCCCCGCAAGGGGGAGGGGAGAACGGCACGAC
>JBFMFL010000548.1:0-2638 GCA_040752145.1 Gemmatimonadota bacterium | reverse complement strand
CCTCTTGGCCCAGGACGGGAACCACACACCCGCACCTCAACCTTTCGAACCGCCGTATGCGGACCCGCACGTACGGTGGTGTGGGAGGGGCGCAGCCGGTTTCGGCCGGCTGCCCCCTACCCGATTCGCACTCCCGCGGTTTCGCACTCCCGCGCTTCAGTTTCCCGGGAACCCGGCCTGGCGTTTCCCCGTACCACGCTGCATTCTAGTCGGCAGCCTGTCCGGCCCCGCTTCCCGGCCGGGCGCTCTCACCCCAACAGGGAACGTCATGACCATCCGGTTCCGCTCCGCAGCCGCGGGGATCTCCGCGGTCGCGGTCCTCGCGCTGGCCGCGCCGGCGGCCGCGCAGCAGCTCACCCTCCCGCGCATCTTCACCACCGGCGACTTCTCGTCCCGGGCGTTCTACCCGCAGTGGTCGGACGACGGCCGGAGCTTCGTGGTGGTGGAGGCCGACCCGCAGACCCGCGCCAGCGACGTGTGGACCGTGGGGATCGACGACGGCAAGCGCCAGCGCATCGTCCAGGGCTCCACCCTGCGGGCCGAGGGGCAGAGCGAGCCCGTCGACGTGGAGGACATCACCTGGTCGGCCGACGGGCGCCGGGCGCTCATCTACAGCAACTCCCAGCAGGTGTGGCGGGCGCGCACCAAGGGCACCTACTACGTGTGGGACCAGCAGGCCGGGCGCCTGGTCCCGCTCAGCCGCGGGCAGGGGTGGCAGCAGTTCGCCAAGCTGTCGCCGGACGGCACCCGCGTGGGCTTCGTCCGCGACAACGACCTGTTCGTGGTGGACCTGGCCAGCGGGCGCGAGACCCAGCTCACCCGCGACGGGAGCGACACCGTCATCAACGGCACCTTCGACTGGGTGTACGAGGAGGAGCTGGGCCTGCAGGACGGCTGGCGCTGGAGCCCCGACGGACGGCGCATCGCCTTCTGGCGGCTGGACCAGAGCCGCGTCCCCGTGCAGACCTGGGTCAACGACATGGGGCAGTACTCGACCCCCGTGGGGCTGCGCTACCCCAAGCCCGGCGAGCCCAACAGCCAGGTCAAGATCGGCGTGGTGGACGTGGCGAGCGGGGACACCCGCTGGATGGAGACCGGCGAGGGCGAGTACCTGGCGCGCATGGACTGGGCGGAGTCGCCGAACGAGCTGGTGATCCAGCGGATGAACCGCCACCAGAACCGCATCGACGTCCTGCTCGCGGACGCGAACAGCGGCCGCAGCCGCACGCTGTTCAGCGACACCGACTCCGCCTGGGTCAACGTGGACGACGACCTGCGCCTCGTCCGCGGCGGGAGCCGGATCCTGTGGACCAGCCAGCGCGACGGCTGGAACCAGATCTACCTGTACGGCCGCGACGGGCGCCTGGTGCGCAAGCTCACCCCGGACGCGTGGGACGTCATCTCCGTCGACCGGGTGGACGAGCGCGGCGGCTGGGTGTACTTCACCGGCACCGGCGGCAACCCCGCCGAGCGGCACTTGTACCGGGTCAAGCTGGACGGCGGCCCCGTGCAGAAGCTGACCCGCGAGCCCGGCACCCACTCCACCAGCGTCAGCCCCGACGGGCGGACCTTCGTGGACGTCTGGTCGCGCGCCAGCACCCCGCCGGTGAGCCGGCTGTTCCGCACCGACGGGACGCTGGTCCGCGCCCTCTCCGACAACGGGCGGGCGGTGTCGAACCTGCGGGCGGCCGGGGTGAGCCAGCCGGAGTTCATCCGCATCCCCACGCAGGACGGCGCGGAGATGCACGCCATGGTGATCCGCCCGCCCGACTTCGACCCGTCCAGGAAGTACCCGGTGCTCTTCTACGTGTACGGCACCCCCGGCGCGCAGACGGTGACCGACGCCTGGGGCGGCTCGCGCTACGTGTGGCACCAGCTGCTGGCGCAGAAGGGGTACATCGTGGTCAGCGTGGACACCCGCGGCACCTCCAACCGCGGCCGCGCCTGGGAGAAGGCCGGGTACCTGAACCACGGCGTGCAGGTCACCGACGACCTCATGGCGGCGGCCCGCTACATGGCCCGGCAGCCGTACGTGGACGCGGGGCGCATCGGCATGTGGGGGTGGAGCGGCGGCGGCTTCACCACGGGCCTCTCCCTGGCCCGCGGCGGGCGGCTGTACAAGGCGGGGATCTCGGTGGCCCCGGTCACCGACTGGCGGCTGTACGACAACATCTACACCGAGCGCTTCATGCGCACGCCGCAGGAGAACCCGGCCGGGTACGACTCCACCTCGGTGATCAAGAACGCGCCCGGCATCACGGCAAACTACCTGGTGGCGCACGGCACCGCGGACGACAACGTGCACTTCCAGAACTCGGTGCAGCTGGCCACGGCGCTCCAGGCGGCGGGGAAGCAGTTCTCGTTCATGCTCTATCCCAACAAGAACCACGGGATCTCGGGGGCGCAGACGCAGCTGCACCTGTTCACCATGATGACGAACTGGCTGGAGCAGAACCTTTAAACGACTTGAACTGCGGGTTCGGGCGTGCCCCCGGCTGGCGCCGGGGTCGGGCTTCGGCTCCGTAGGGCTGCAAACAACGCAGCCCAACGGAGTCGAGACCCCGCGGAAACTGCCCCGCGGGGTCTCGCCCCTTCGGGCCGATATCCCTCACGCGGGGCCCGCTGGCGTCCGCAGGAG
>JBFMFL010000547.1:0-2653 GCA_040752145.1 Gemmatimonadota bacterium | reverse complement strand
CCTACGATGCCCGTCAGCGCCAGCGCCTCGTGCGCAAACTGCACAAGCGAGCCGAGGCCCTCGGTTACGCTCTGGTCGCCATCGAGACCGGCGAACTCGCTTCGGGAGGAGTTTCTTAGGAGGGATGTCGGCCCGAAGGGGCGAGACCCGCGGCTGTTTGCGGGGCTCGCCTCCGTTACGCACGGTCGTATCGTGCGTTACGGAGCCGCAGCCCGACCCGAGCGCAGCGAGGGGCACGCCCGAACCCGCCGTCCAGGCAGTTCGACCGTCAGACCTTGCGAGTCTTCCAGCCACCCCGCCTGAACATCACCGCCCCCGCCACGGCCAGCGTGGAGAACGCCAGCGTGATGGCGAGGAACACCCCGCGCGGCCCCATTCCCAGCTGGACGGCCAGGACATACGCCAGCGGGATCTCCCACAGCCAGAACACCACCAGGTTGAGCACCGTGGGCGTCCACGTGTCGCCCGCGCCGTTGAACGACTGGGTGATCACCATGCCGTAGGCGTAGAACAGGAACCCGGCCGCCACGATGCGCAGGCAGTCCGCCGCGATGGGGATGATGGCCGGGTCCTGCGTGAACAGCCTCACCAGCGGCCCGGCGAACAGCACGAACAAGAGCCCCACCGACCCCAGGAAGCACAGGTTGTAGAAGCCGGCCCGCCACACCGCCTGCTCGGCGCGCTCCGGCTTGCCGGCCCCCAGCGCCTGCCCCACCATGGTGGCCGCCGCGCTGCTCATGCCGAACGAGGGCAGCAGCGCGAACAGCACGATGCGGATGCCGATGGTGTACCCGGCCAGCGCCGCGCTCCCGAAGGTGGAGATGATCCTCACCAGCCCGATCCAGCTGGCCGTGCCCACCAGCACCTGGAAGGCGCCGGAGGCGGAGAGCCGCACGATGCGCGCGAGCAGTTCCGGCTGCACGACGAGGTGCCGCCGCCCCACGGTGACGCGCCCGCCGGGGCGCACCAGGTGCCAGAGCGCGAACGCCGCCCCCGTCCCCCGCCCGATGGTGGTGGCCACGGCGGCGCCGGTCACGCCCATCTCCGGGAACGGCCCCGGGCCGAAGATCAGGCAGGGCGCCAGCACGATGTTGATGGCGTTGGCCAGCCAGAGCACGCGCATGGCGATGGCGGCGTCGCCCGCGCCCCGGAAGATGGCGTTGACCAGGAAGAGCAGCAGGATGGCCGCGTTGCCGCCCAGCATCACCCGGGCGAAGTCGGACCCGCTGGCGACCAGCGACGGCGAACCGCCCATCAGCTCCAGCAGCCGCGGCGCGTAGATCACGCCCACGACGCCGATCACCACCGAGATCGCCAGCCCCAGCACGATGGCCTGCACCGCGGCCCGGGCGGCGCCGTCCGGGTCGCCCTCGCCGATGCGGCGCGCCACCGTGGCCGTGGCCCCGATCCCCAGCCCCATGGCGAGCGCGTACACCAGCGCCAGCATGGACTCGGTGAGCCCCACGGTCGCCACGGCGTCGGCGCCCAGCTTGGCGACGAAGAACACGTCCGCCACGGCGAAGACGCTCTCCATGAGCATCTCCAGGATCATGGGGACGGAGAGCACCAGGATGCTGCGGCCGATGGGCCCCTGGGTGTAGTCGCGGCGCGAGCCGCGCAGGGCCTCGCGCACCGCGCTCCAGAAGCCGGTGTCGTCCACGGCGGCGGCGGCCGCGGGACCGGGGCGCGGCGGGTCGGCGGGCGGGGGTGCTTCGGTGGGGACGGTTTCCACGGGACGGGCGCCGGACGGGGGAGATCACGGTCCGGCGGGGAAGGGCCGGGACGGAGCCCTCAAATATCTCCCTGCGGGCGGGGGCGGTCCAGGGCCGCGGGCGCGGTCGGATCGGAGTGCCCGGGTACCTGGGGAGCGAGCTCGAGGAAGCCTTCGGCCTGCTCGCGGCTCACGCCCGGGAATCCTTACCAGGAAGTCCTCCAGCGTATCGCCGCCCTTGATGTGGTCGATCAGGCTCTCGACCGGGACGCGGGTACCGGTGAACACCGGGGTTCCGCTCATCACGTCCGGATCCACGGAGATGATCTGTTCGCGGTTCATCACACCCTCCGGGACGAATTCGTTCTGCGACCGCTCAGACAGCCCCATCGCCGGAGAGCACCACGCGCACGGTGGCGAGCAGGATGCGCAGGTCCAGCCAGAAGCTGAAGCCCAGGATGTACTCGGCGTCGTGCGCCGCCATGTAGCGCACGTGGTCGTTGCGCGCCCGGTCGCGCACCTGCCACAGCCCGGTGATCCCCGGGCGCACGGTGCAGCGCAGGGCGCGGAAGTCGGGGTAGGGCTCCAGCATGTGCACCATCAGCGGGCGCGGCCCCACCAGGCTCATGTCCCCGCGCAGCACGTTCCACAGCTGCGGCAGCTCGTCGATGCTGGTGCGGCGCAGCAGCGCCCCCACCCGGGTCACCCGCGGGTCGCGCGCGCCCTTGGCGAGCCCGCCGCCCGTCTGCCGGCGGGCGACCTCCCGGGTCAGGGCCGCGTCCGGCTCCGCCACCATCGAGCGGAACTTGTAGCAGGTGAACAGCCGCTCGCCCCGCCCCCAGCGCGGCTGCGCGTACAGCACCGGCCCGCGCGAGGTGAGCCGCACGGCCAGCGCCGCCGCCAGCAGCTGCGGGGCGAGCACCACGAGCAGCAGCGCCGCGA
>JBFMFL010000546.1:0-2656 GCA_040752145.1 Gemmatimonadota bacterium | reverse complement strand
TCCACTCGGCCCAGTACGCCGAGGGGAGCTCCAGGCTGGTGATCCCCTCGCGCTCGATGGCCGCCCGCAGCGCCCCGGGCGCGAACAGCTCCTCCCGCGAGAGCACCACGGCCGCGCCCGTGCTCCAGGCGGTGAAGATCTCCTCCACCGAGACGTCGAAGCTCAGCGAGGCGAAGTTGAGCAAGCGGTCCTCGGGGCGCAGCCCGAGGCGGGCCGCCATGTCGGTGGCCAGGTTGACCACGGCGCGGTGAGGGACGGCCACGCCCTTGGGCAGGCCCGTGGAGCCCGAGGTGTAGATGACGTACGCCAGGTTCTCCGGCGCGACGCCGCTCGCCGGCGCCCCGACGGGCTCGGCGGCCAGCTCGCCCTGGAGCGCTTCCACCGCGAGTACGGGGACGCCTCCGGCGGAGAAGCGCCCGGCCAGCTGCGCCTGCGTCAGCACCAGGGCCGTGCCGGAGTCGCGCAGCAGGTAGCCGATGCGCTCCTCGGGGTAGGCGGGATCGATCGGGACGTAGGCGCCGCCGGCCTTGAGCACGGCCAGGACGGCCAGCGCCATCCCGGCGCCCTTCTCCATGCCGATCCCCACGCGCACCTCGGGGCCCACTCCCCGCCCTCTCAGCAGGTGCGCCAGGCGGTCGGCTCCCCGATCCAGCGCGGCATAGCTCAGCGACCCGCCGTCGTGGATCACCGCCACCGCGTCCGGCGTGCGCGCCGCCTGCGCCGAGACCAGCTCGTGCAGGCACAGCTCGCGCGGAAAGTCCTGCGCGGTGGCGTTCCAGGCGCGGAGCACCTGGACGCGCTCGGCCCCGCGCAGCAGCGACACCTCGGAAAGCCGCCGCGCGGGCTCGGCCGCCATCGCGCCCAGCAGCACTTCCAGGTGCGCCGCCATGCGCCCGACCGTCTGCGCCTCGAACAGCGGCTCCCGGAAGAGGAGCGTTCCCTCCAGGCGCTCTCCCCCGTCCTCCATCCCGAGGTCCAGGTCGAACTTGGCGATCTCCGCCCCGGCGGTCAGGGGCTCGATGCCCACCTCGCCCAGCGCGAGCCCCTCGTGCGCGGCCGCGCGCTCCAGCTCGAAGGTGACCTGGAACACCGGGTCGTGGCCGAGGCTGCGCTCCACGTCCAGCGCCTCCACCAGGCGCTCGAAGGGCAGCTCCTGGTGGTCGTACGCCCCCAGCGCCGTCTCCCGCACCCGCCCCAGCAGCTCGCTCCAGGTGGGGTCCCCGCCCAGGTCGCCGCGCAGCGCCAGCATGTTGACGAAGAAGCCGATCAGCCCTTCCGTCTCGCGCCGGGTTCGCCCCGCGACGGGGGTGCCCACCACCACGTCGTCCTGCCCGGAGTACTTCGAGAGCAGCGCCTGCCAGCCGGCCAGCAGCGTCATGAACAGCGTGGTCCCCTCGCGCCGCGAGAGCGCCCGCAGCGCCCGCGACACCTCCGCCGGCAGGGTCAGGCGGTGGGTCCCCGTACGCGCGCCCTGCGCCTGGGTGCGCGGGCGATCCGTGGGGATCTCCAGCAGCGGCGGCGCGCCGGCCAGGCGCTCCCGCCAGAAATCGACCTGCGCCTCCAGCACGCCGCCGGCGAGCCACGCGCGCTGCCAGGCGGCGAAGTCGGCGTACTGCACCGGCAGCTCGGGGAGACGAGGCTCCTCGCCCCGGCTGAAGGCCGCGTAGAACGCGGAGACCTCGCGCACCAGCACCTGCGTGCTCCACCCGTCGCTCACCACGTGGTGGAGCGTGAAGAGCAGCACGTGCTCCTCCCCGCCCAGGCGCACGAGCGTGCTGCGCAGCAGCGGCCCCCGCGCCAGGTCGAAGGGGCGCAGCGCCTCCGCCACCGCCAGCCGCCCGGCCTCGGCCTCGCGCTCCGCTTCCGGCAGCGCCCCCAGGTCCAGCTCCACCAGCTCCACCGGCGCGGCCGGGTGGACGACCTGCACCGGCACGCCGCCCCGCTCCGCGAACGTGGTGCGCAGCGCCTCGTGGCGCCGCACCAGCGCGTCCAGGCTCGCCCGCAGCGCCGCCGTGTCCAGCACCCCGCGCAGGCGCAGCGCCGCCGGCATGTTGTACGCGGGGCTGCCCGGATCCAGGCGGTCCACCACCCACAGCCGCTGCTGCGCGAAGGACACCGGCAGCGGCCCCTCCCGCGGCACCCGCTCCATCGGCGGCGCCACCGGCCCGGACCCCTCGCCGCGCAGCGCCTCGATGCGCCCGGCCAGCGCCGCCACCGTGGGCGCCTCGAACAGCGCCCGCAGCGGCACCTCCACCTCGAACGCCTGCCGCGCGCGGGAGACCACCTGCGTGGCCAGCAGCGAGTGGCCCCCCAGCTCGAAGAAGCCCTCCTCCACCCCCACCCGCTCCAGGTGCAGCACCTCCGCCCAGATCCCCGCCAGCACCTCCTCCGTGGGGGTGCGCGGCGCCACGTACCCCGCCTCGCCCGCCCCGTACTCCGGCGCGGGGAGCGCCCGCACGTCCAGCTTGCCGTTGGGCGTCAGCGGCAGCGCCTCCAGCTCCACGAAGGCCGCCGGCACCATGTACTCCGGCAGGCTCGCCCTCAGGTACGCGCGCACCTCCTCCGCCCCCGCCTCCCCCACCAGGTACGCCACCAGCCGCTTCTCCCCCGGCGCGTCCTCCCGCACCACCACCCGCGCCTCCCGCACCCCGGGGTG
>JBFMFL010000545.1:0-2657 GCA_040752145.1 Gemmatimonadota bacterium | reverse complement strand
GTGGGGGGGGGGGGGCGGGTCATCCGGCCCGCCGCCTTCTTCTGCTCCCCCTTTCCGCCCTCGCTCACTGGAACCGCGGCGCTTCCCCCACCGGCGCGGCGAAGGCGCCCGCCACCCGGACGGGCGGGCCGTCGCCGTACTCGCTCCCCACCACGGCGTCGATGGTGAAGCGGACGTCGCCGTCGCAGTCCAGCTCCGAGAAGGTGAGGGAGCCGCTGGACTCGCCGGTCTGCGTGGACGCCTCGTTGGGCTGGTCCAGGATGAACAGCTGGGCTCCCTCGGGCTGGTCCCAGACGAAGCTGTTGGGGAAGCTGAGCGGCAGGCCGGGCTGCACGTCCTCCACCACCACGTCGAGCTTCCACACGGGCCCGCCGGCGCGGAAGTCGCCGCCCAGCACGTGGACCGCGCGGGTGGGGACGTTGCCCTCCTCCCACGGGCCGCACCAGACCAGCGGCTCGCCCGCGAACTGGATGCGGGTGCCGTCGGCGCGCTGGAACACCAGGGTGTTCTCGGCGGGGCCGGACGGGTCGCCGCCGTCGCACGCCGGCGCCGCCGCGAGGCAGCCCAGGCCGAGCACGAGGAGCGTGGTTCGCATGCTGTTTCTCTCCGTTCGTGAGTTCCCCAAAGGAGCGACGTGCCGGCGGGAGCGGGAAGGATCGTGCCAAGTCGTTGCCGCCCTTGCGCATCGGGCCCGGCGGAACGCACCTTGCCGCCGGCCGGGGGTTCCCGGCGTCCACTGACCCGCACCGCTTCACCGGCCATGCCCATCGCCAGCATCGACCCCGCCACCGGGGCGACCCTGCGCAGCTACAACGCGCTCACCGACGACGAGCTGGAGGCCCGGCTCCGCCTCGCGGACGAGGCGTTCCGCGCGTACCGCCGCACGCCGTTCGCGGACCGGGCGCGCTGGCTGACCCGCGCCGCGGAGATCCTGGAGGCGGAGAAGCGGGAGCTGGGCGAGCTGATGACCCGGGAGATGGGGAAGCCCGTCGGCGCGGCCGTGGCGGAGGCGGAGAAGTGCGCGTGGGCCTGCCGCTACTACGCCGACAACGGCGAGCGCTTCCTGGCCGACGAGGAGGTGGAGACGGACGCCACGCGGAGCTGGATCGCGTACCGGCCCATCGGCCCGGTGCTGGCGATCATGCCGTGGAACTTCCCCTTCTGGCAGGCGTTCCGCTTCATCGCCCCCGCGCTCATGGCCGGCAACGTGGGGCTGCTCAAGCACGCCTCCAACGTGCCGGGGTGCGCGCTGGCGATCGAGGACGTGCTGCGCCGCGCCGGCTTCCCCGAGGGCGCCTTCCAGACGCTGCTGGTGGGCTCGGAGGTCGTGGCGAGGATCCTGGACGACCCGCGGGTGCGCGCGGCGACGCTCACCGGGAGCACGCCGGCGGGCCGCAGCGTGGGCGGGAACGCGGGGCGCAACCTCAAGAAGACGGTGCTGGAGCTGGGTGGGAGCGACCCGTTCATCGTCATGCCCAGCGCCGACCTGGACGCCGCGGTGAAGACGGCGGTGACGGCGCGCACGATCAACAACGGCCAGTCGTGCATCGCCGCCAAGCGCTTCATCGTCCACGCGGACGTGTACGGCGAGTTCGAGCGGCGCTTCGTGGAGGGGATGCGCGCGCTGCGCGTGGGCGACCCCATGGACCCGGCGACCCAGGTGGGACCGCTCGCCACGGAGAGCATCCGCGACGAGGTGGCGGAGCAGGTCCGGAAGTCGGTGGAGGCCGGCGCGCGGGTGCTGGCCGGCGGACGAATCCCGGACCGGACCGGCTGGTACTACGAGCCCACCGTGCTCGCCGACGTCCCCCGGGACTCGCCGGCGTACCACGAGGAGGTCTTCGGCCCGGTGGCGATGCTGTTCCGCGTGGACGGGATGGACGAGGCGGTCCGCATCGCCAACGACACCGTCTTCGGCCTGGGGAGCAGCGTCTGGACCCGCGACGAGGCGGAGCGGCGCCGCTTCGTGGAGGAGATCGAGGCGGGGATGGTCTTCGTCAACGCCATGGTCGCCTCCGACCCGCGGCTCCCCTTCGGCGGGGTCAAGGAGTCGGGCTACGGGCGGGAGCTGTCCGTCGCCGGGATCCGCGAGTTCGTCAACGCCAAGACGGTGTACGTCAAGGACGAGGCGGGAACGCACCGGAGCGCGACGGAGTAGCAGGCGGGTCCCTTCGCGGTTTCTCCCGTCCCGTGCTCCGCCCCGGCCGCCTTGCCCCACGCCGAACCCGCCCGCGCCCTGCTCGCCTTCCACCGCGGCGCGGGGCTCCGCGTCGCGCTCCGCGCCAGCATCATCGGCGTGTGCGTGGTGCTGTTCGTCTTCGGGTCCTCGCCCAACCTGGCCTACACCGTCTACCGCTTCGTCCTGGGCGTCGCCTCCACGGCCGCCGGCCCGGGTTCGCTCCAGGTGCTCGCGCTGCTCGGCCTCGGTCTCGCCGTCCAGGCGGAGTCGCGGATCCGCTTGGGGGTCAAAGGCTGGCTCCTGACGTTGCCCGCGTCGGGCACGGACCACCGCCGGGCGCTCTGGGGCGCGCTGGTCCTGGCCCAGCTCCCGGTGCTGGTGACGGGCGCGCTCTGCGCCCTGGTGACGGTGCTCGGCTACCGCGAGCCGCTGTCCCCCGTGAAGCTCGCCGGCCTCCCGCTGGCGGTGGCCGGGCTCG